>NZ_LSKQ01000014.1 GCF_001557115.1 Erythrobacter sp. CCH5-A1 | reverse complement strand
GCCCCAGTCTCCGCCCCCGCCGCCGCGACCGCTATTGTTGATGATCCCCCGCGCGATCGCGCTGCCGACCTCCCACAGAATCACGTCGCGCGCCGTATCGCCGAGCCCGCGGCTGCCCCACGGGCCGTTCCCCTTGGAGCGGTACTTGCGCCGCCGCCCCATGCTGGCGAGGATCGGCAGGACAAAGAAGAAGAACATGAAGGCGAGCCAGATCAGCACGCCGAAGGGAAAGCCCCCGTCGCTGCGGCTCTTCTGCGCCTGCGCGGCCTGGGCTGCCTCCTCGATCGCGATGGCATCCTCGGGCGCCTTGGCGAGGTGGGCGAGGATCGCGGCGACCCCATCGGTTACGCCCGCGTCGAAATTGCCCTCCTTGAAGCGCGGCGCGATCACGTCGTTGATCACGCGCCCGGCCATGATCCCGCCGAAATAGCCGTGGAGGCCATAGCCGACCTCGATCCGCATCTTGCGCTCGGCCGGCGCGATCAGCAGCAGCAGGCCCGCGTCGCGATCCTTGCCGCCGATCCCCCACTTGTCGGTGTAGAGCGTGGTCGCATAGGTCTCGATCGAAGCGCCCCCGAGGCTCGGCACGGTGGCGACGATGATCGCTCGGCCGGTCTGGGCGTTGTAGGCGCGCAGCTCCCCGTCGAGCTTCGCCTCGGTCGCGGGCGAGAGGATGTTCGCCCCGTCATAGACTGGGCCCTCGGGGCGAGGGGGATAGTCCTGCGCCTGGGCGGCTGTCCCGAGAACGAGCCACAACAGACCCGCGAGCAGCACCAGCGCCCAGCGCAGCGGGGCGAGCGGGGCGATGGCCACCTCAGTTCGCGGCCGCCGGGGTGGCCCCGCCGGTGATCTGGCTCATGTCGACCTTGGGGTTGGCCTTGGCCGCCTCGTCCGCCTCGAAATATTCGAGCGCCTTGGCTCCGTGGATCACGTTCGCGCCGATGCTCGAGGGGAAGGTGCGGATCTCGGTGTTGTAGTCACGCGCGAGGTCGTTGTAGCGCACCCGCTCGGTGTTGATCTGGTTGTTGGCCTCGTCGATCGCCACCATCAGGTCGGCAAAGCGCGGCTGGCTGGCGAGCACCGGATAGTTTTCCACCACGGTGCGCAGCTGGCCCAGCGCCTGCGTCAGCTGGTTCTGCGCATCGTTGAACTTCTTGAACTCTTCGGGGTTCGAGAGGTCGTCGGTGGTGATGTTGATCGAGGTGGCCCGCGCGCGCGCGTCGATCACGCCCTGGAGGATGTCCTTCTCCGAGATCGCGGCGGCCTGCACCACGGCGACGAGGTTGGGGATCTTGTCCGCGCGGTTCTGGAGCGCGCTCTCGACATTGCCCCACTGCGCCTTGGCGGCTTCTTCCTTGGTGGGGACCGAGTTGATCCCGCAGGCCGCAAGGCTGAGCGCGGCCGCCGCCGCGAGCACGCCGCGCAGCATGGTGGTGAATGTCATCGCGAAGGTCCCTCCTGAAGGCGCGGGGGTCTGTGGCCCGCTGAAGCTTCTGTATTGTGCATATAGCACACCTCAAACCCGGTTCAAGCGGTGGACGATGGCGCCTGCAAGACTTGGCAGCTACGGCGCCGAGTGCCAGAACATGGTAAACGGCATAGAAGAAAGGGGACTAGCATGCTGTCGGAATTCCGGGACTTCATCGCCAAGGGCAACGTCATGGACCTCGCCGTCGGGGTCATCATCGGTGCGGCGTTCGGCAATATCGTCAAGTCGCTGACCGACGAGATCATCATGCCGATCGTCGGTGCGCTGCTGGGCAATATCGACTTCTCGGACCGGTATTTCATCCTGTCGGGCGACGTGATCGAAGGTTCTCCGCTCGAAGTGGCGCGCCAGACAGGGGCAAACGTGATCGGCTACGGGGCGTTCTTTTCGGTCATCATCAACTTCCTGATCCTCGCCTTCATCATCTTCCTGATGGTGCGCTACGTGAACAAGGTGACTGCCAAGCTCTCGAAGCCGGAAGAGCCCGCCGCACCCGCCGGCCCGACCGAGATCGAGCTGCTCGCCGAAATCCGGGATGCGCTGAAGAAGTAGGGCGCTTGTCTCCCCTCCCGCTTGCGGGAGGGGTAGGGGGTGGGCCCATGCGACCGCTCGCAGGCCCCCCCGCTGCGACTAGCGAGCAAGCTCGCAAGTCTCGCTCCCATCCAGCAGGCGGGAGGGGGATACACTTCACATTCACAAATGCAGCGCTATATCCGCGTCTGCCGGTTTCGACCGGCTATGGCGATAAACTGCTGCGTGCAATAGATGCAACGGACCCGGGGGCAGTACCCGGCGGCTCCACCACTTGGGCCGAGCAACGCGGTCAGCACGCATGAAGCGTGCCGATCGAGCGGCTCAGCTGATGGGGCCGAACCAGGATCGACGTGTGTTGAAAGACGTAGTTTTCGCTCGGGCTGAGTAACCCGTTAAAGGCTCAAAACCAATAAGTGCCAACGACAACGAAGCACTTGCTCTCGCCGCGTAATGTGACGGCCTAACGGCCTGAATTTACAAAGCTTTGAGCACGGTTCGGACCGAACCGGGTAACAGAATCGGAAACCGGGCGCCCGGGGGAGCGTAGCAACAGAATCCCCCACCATTCTCGGAGATTTTTTGCTTACAATTGCATCCATCCGCTGACCTTCTGACTGGTCAGCCTCTGCACGGACCACCGCCGGCGCATAGCGACCGGGCGACCGGTTTCTTGTAACCAAGATCCACCGAAAGACTTTACCCATGACACACATTGCCATCCGCCCGCTCATGCGCGGCGATCTGCCCCGCGTTGCCCATCTGGTCGACGCCAACGCCATGTTTCCCTCCGAAATGCTGGACGACATGACGGCCGCCTACTTCGTCGGAGACAGCGACACCCAGCGCTGGATCGTCGCCGACACGGGCACCGTCACAGGCGTTGCCTACACTGTTCCCGAACCGCTGACCGAGGGAACGTGGAACACGCTGTGCATCTGCGTCGATCCGGAAGCCCACGGTCAGGGCATCGGCTCCGCGCTGGTGCGGCATATCGAGAGTGACCTCGGCGGGCAGGGCGCGCGCGTGCTGCTGGTCGAGACCTCGGGCACCCCTGCGTTCGAACGCACGCGCGGGTTCTACGACATGCTCGGCTACGAGCGCGAGGCACGCATCCGCGACTACTACAGCGCGGGCGACGACAAGATCATCTTCCGCAAGGCGCTGGTCTGAACAGCGGGGCGGGTCGGCACATGTGTGCCGGCTCGCCCTAGTTGCGCGGCAGGGCCTGTGCGCGAAGCTCGCTCACTTCGCGTTCCAGCTTCAGGCAATCGAGGATCTTCGCCCCCGCCAGGAACACCGCGCCGGTGGTTGCGAGGAACAGGAGCTTGCCGCCGAAGCCGGGGTATTCGTGCAGATAGACGATCCCCCGCATCGTCGAGCCGAGGGCGAGGGCGTAGATGATCAGGAACGCCTCGAAGCGGTTCTTGATCACGAACAGCCTTCCCAGCTTGCGCAGCATAGCGACTCCCGACCCTTGGCGCGACTCCGCGGCAGGCTGAGTCGCTTTAACAGTGTCGTAACCTTACGCCCGCTGCGGCGGGCCGTGCAAATGCGTTAACCAAGCTGTGCGAGGTCAAGCGCATCGAGCAGGGCGAGCCGTGCCGCAATCACGCTGTCCGCAAGGCTCTGCGTCCCGATATCGGACGGGTCGATTTGCAAAGGCCAATGCTGGGCGATGGTGCGCTCGATCAGGTCGGCCTTGGCCTCGTCGAGCAGGAAGCGCGGGTCGACCGTTGCCGGGTCGCACACCACCCTGAGGCGCAGGCAGGCGGGGCCGCCGCCATTGGCCATCGACTGCCGCACGTCGACCGGAATCACCTGCCGGATCGGGCCGTTGCCGGCGAGCATCTGCTCCACCCAGCCCCACACCGCAGGGCTCTCGCGGCATTCCTCGGGCACGATCAGCGCCATCTCGCCCGAGGGGAGCGTCAGGAGCTGCGCGTTGAACAGATAGGTGCGGATCGCCTCTTCCAGCGACACGGCGGAGGAGGGCACCTCGACCACCTCGAGCGCAGGGAAGGCCTTGCGGATCGCGTCATAGGCGCCGTGCTGGTCGGCGAAGGCCTCGGCATGGGTGAACAGCACGCGGCCGTTCGCCACGGACACCACATCATTGTGGAAAGCCCCCGCCGCGATCGCCTCGGGGTTCTGCTCGATGAAGACGGTGCGCTCCGGCGCAAGGCCGTGGGCGCGGGCGACGAGGCGGCTGGCCTGATCGTGCTGGCGCGCGGGGAAGCGGCCGCCCGGCTTGCCGTAGACGAACACCTCGACGCCGGGCGCGCCGTGCGATTCGCACAGCCGCATGTGATTGGCCGCGCCCTCATCGCCGAAGGTCGGGGGCACGGCATCGTGGACCGCGAAGTGCTTCGTGTCGCCGAAAGCGATCCTCAGCTGGGCCTGCGTGTCGGGCCACTCCTGTGCGCGGTGGAGCATGGTGACGAGGTTCGCCGGAGTCAGGTGGCAGCGCCCGTCGGCGGTGTCGGGCGCGGGCGAGACGGTCGCCGCGTTCGCCGTCCACATCGAGGAGGCCGACCACGGCGCTGCGCGCAGCTGCGGCGGCTCGGTGCCGTCCAAGGCCAGCGCCTGCTGCAAGGCCCCGTTGGGGCGCGGCAGCGGCAGCAGGAAGCCCTGCACACCCAGCCGCGCAAGGTTCCCGCGCATCTTCGCCACGCCCTGAAGCGCCGCCGCGCGCGGGTAGGACGGATCGCCCGCATGGCTCGCACTGGCGATGTTCCCGAGGCTCAGCCCCGCATAATTGTGCGAGGGGCCGACTATCCCGTCGAAGTTGATTTCCGTGAGAGGTGTGCCGCTTTGCTCCATGGCCCGTTTCCTTAGACGACATGGGCCCCGTGTCCAATGTAGCCATGGCGCCCATGGATATCCGCACCAGAGCATGCACCGCGATCGCTCGCGCCTTGATGAAGCCGCCCGAGGCAAAGATGGCCGATATCGGCACCTATGCCGAATGGCGCGATGCTGCGCTGACATCCAGCTGGCGGCATTTCTCCGACGAGGAGCTGCGCGGGCGCGATGTGCTCGATTTCGGTTGCGGTGCGGGGCAGCTGGCCTTCCTGTTCGCCTCCAAGGGCCTCGCGCGCTCGATCACCGGGGTGGATATCGACACCGCCGCGCTTGATCGCGCAAGGGCCGAACTCGCGAAGCATCCCGAGTGGCAGGCCAGCCTCCGCTTCATCGAGGGCGACGTCGCGGGCCTGCCGCTGGCGGACGCGAGCGTCGACCTGATCACCGCCTTCGATTGCATGGAGCACGTGATGAACCCGGCGGCGATCCTCGCCGATTGGGCGCGGGTGCTGCGGCCGGGCGGGCGGGTGCTGCTCGAATGGTTCCCGTTCAAGGGCCCGTGGGGCCCGCATATGGAGGCGCTGATCCCGGTGCCGTGGAGCCACGTGCTGTTCGGCGAGAAGGCGATGTTCCGCACGGCGGCGGCGATCTATGACGATCCCGCTTTCGTCCCGCGCCACTGGGATCTCGGCCCGGATGGCGCCAAGAAACCCAACAAGTGGACGCAGTGGGAGAGCTTTGCCGAGCAGGCCTATGTCAACCAGCTCGACACCGCGACCTTCCGCAGGCTGGCCGAGGTGGCGGACCTCAGGATTGTGCGCTTCGACCGGTCAGGCTTCGGGCGCTCGGGGCCGAAGAAGCTGGTGGGCGACGCGCTGATGGCGGTTCCGGTTCTGGGCGAATATGCCACCAGCTACACGGTGATTGCGCTGGAAAAACCCGCCGCCTAGCGCGCCACGCTCCACACTTTGTCGCCCTCGCAGACGTCGAGCAGATCGGCGCTCGCGCTGTCGATCGCGATGCCGCCTTCCCCGTCGAGCACCCGCGCCCCGAAACAGGCGCGGAAGGTGCCCAGGTGTCCGGTGGCAAGGATCGCGCGCTCGCCTTCGCTCGCGGTGAGCGAGGTGATCGTGGCGTGGACCGCGTTCTTCACGCTGGTGACCATGTCGGTGCGCGCGGTCATCGTCGGCCCGCCATCAAAGATGTCGACATAGCCTTCGGCGCGGAAGCCTTCTTCCTCCAGCATCCGCATCGCCGCGCGGCCGGTGGGGTGGGGGACGCCGATCACCGACCGCGCATCCTCGCTCAGCATCGCGATATAGACCGGGTGCTTGGGCATCAGGTCGGCGATGAACTGGTTGCCGTTGATGGCGTTGAAATAGTCCGCGTCCTGGAAGCTCATCCCGAAGAAGCGCCCTGCGACCCCGTCCCAGAAGGGCGATCCGCCGCGTTCATCGATGATGCCGCGCAGCTCGGCAAGGATGCGGTCGGCAAATCGCGCGCGGTGCATGGCGATGAAGACATAGCGCGAGCGGGCGAGCAGCAGGCCGAGGCCCCCGGCGCGCTCGCCCGGGTGCAGGAACAGCCCGCCGACCTCGCTCGATCCCTCGAGATCGGTGACGAGGCTCAAAAGCTCGGCGCGCACCGTGCGGTCCAGTTCCTGCGAATATTGGGTGAGGGTGTTGAGACGGTAGGAATAGAACGGCCAGCGCTGGCCGACCTGGCTCATCAGCTGGCAGGTGCCGCGCACTGCGCCGGTGCGGGCATTCTCGAGCACCAGCACGAATTGCTCGTCGGCGAGGGTATCGTCCTCGCGCGCGAAGGCAGCGGCGGCGCGTTCGAGCTTGGCTTTCAGCGCGGCGCGGTCGGGCGGGAGGTTGGTGAAGCCCCCCCCAGTGAGCTTGGCCATTTCGTAGAGCGCTTCGAGATCGGCGGGGCGCGCGGCGCGCAGACGGAAGGTCACTGGAGGGCTCCCTGAGCTAGACGCTCGATGACGCGGGCGCTGAGGGCCGCGCGTTCGGCAAGTGAGGGGACGATGAGGTATTCGTCCGGCGAATGGATCGCGCCGCCGCGCACCCCCATGGTGTCGACCACGGGGACGCCGCTGGCAGCGATGTTGTTGCCGTCGCACACGCCGCCGGTGGATTGCCAGCGGATCGTCTGGCCCAGCTCCGCGCCGCATTGGCGGACGAGGTCGAAGAGCTGCTGGGCACGCGCGTCCACCTTCTTGGGCGGGCGTGTGACGCCGCCGTGCTTGTGGGTGGCGACTTGATGGGCGGTCTGAATGTCGACCAGCAAGTGGTTGAGAGCGTGGTCGAACGCCGCGCCCGCCTCGACCGTCCGGGGGCGCACGTTGAAGCGCAGCACGGCATGATCGGGCACGACATTGTTCGCTGCCCCGCCTTCGAGCTTGGCGGGGTTGATGGTGATCTCGGGCGTCTCCAGCGCCTTCAGCCGCAGGATCAGATCGGCCGCCGCGACAATCGCATTGCGCCCCTCGTGCGGGTTGCGGCCCGCGTGCGCGCTCTTGCCGCTGAAGGTGATCGAGTAGTTGCCGGTGCCCCCGCGCTCGTGCGCCAGCGTGCCGTCCGGGAGGGCCGCGGGCTCGTAGGTCAGCGCGGCGAGCTTGCCCGCCGCCAGCTCGGCAATCAGCGCGGCGCTGGCGAGCGAGCCGGTCTCCTCGTCGGAGTTGATCAGCACATCATAGCCGAGGCTGGAGGCGGCGGCGCTCGCCTCGAAGGCCAGCAGCGCGTGGAGCATCACCGCGATCCCGCCCTTCATGTCGGCGACGCCGGGGCCGTTCAGGGTCTCGCCGTCGAGCCACGTCTGGCGCTGAAAGGGGTGATCCGCCGGAAACACTGTGTCCATGTGGCCGGTGAGCAGGATCCGGCGGTTCGCCTGCGGTCGCACCCGCACCACCAGATGCTGGCCGTGGGGTTTTTCGTAAGCGCTGCCGTCGGCGGCGATTGCGGTGACCGGAGCGGGATCCACCAGCGCCACCTCGCCGGGGAGCGCCGCGAAGGCCTCGGCCAGCATGTCCGCCTGTTCGGCCAGCCCGGCGAGGTTCGCGGTGCCGGTGTTGACCGCGCTCCACGCCTGCACCTGCGCCAGCATCGCGGCGGTGTCGAATGTGCCCGAGGTCCCGTCCATCCTCACCCTCTAGCCGCGCCAGCGCGCGGGGCCAAGGCGTTGCAATCGCCTCTCCCCTTTGCCATAGGCGCTCGCGTCCTCTCCTCCCCGGGTTTGTTCAACCGACGAGGACACCGATGACTGACATGACCCCCCGCGCCGGAGTTGCCGTGGACGCCGCCCTCGCGGGCTTCCTTGAGCGCGAGGTGCTTGGCCCGCTCGGGCGCGACGTGGACGCCTTCTGGCAGGGCTTCGCCGCGCTCCTCGCCGACTTCGCTCCGCGCAACCGCGCGCTGCTGGCAAAGCGCGAGGCGCTGCAGGCGCAGATCGACGCGTGGCATGTCGAACGCGCGGGCAAGCCCCACGATGCCGCTGCCTACAAGGCGTTCCTGACGGAGATCGGCTACCTCGTCCCCGAGCCCGGCGACTTTCAGATCGGCACGCAGAACGTCGACCCCGAGATCGCGACGATGGCCGGGCCGCAGCTGGTGGTTCCGATCCTCAACGCGCGCTTCCTGCTCAATGCGGCGAATGCGCGCTGGGGGAGCCTCTACGATGCCTTCTACGGCACCGATGCGCTCGATGCGGCGCCCGCGCGGCCGGGCGGGTACGACGAGGCGCGAGGGAGCGCTGTGATCAAGGCTGCCAAGGCGTTTCTGGACAAAACCTTCCCGCTAATCGTTGGCGATTGGGCAGAACTCGAAGCGGCCTCCATCGATATCCTCGAAAGCAACATTATCGCCTGGGGCAGCCTTGGCGGCGGCGAGATTGTCGGGCGGACGGAAAAGTCGATCATCCTCAAGAACAATGGCCTGCATGTCGAACTGGTGATCGACCGCAGCCACCCCATCGGCCGCAATGACCCCGCTGGCATCGCCGACATCATCGTCGAAGCCGCGCTCACCACCATCGCCGACTGCGAGGATTCGGTCGCGGCGGTCGATGCCGAGGACAAGCTGCTCGCCTACACCAACTGGCTCGGCATCATCCGCGGCGATCTGTCGGAAAGCTTCGAGAAGGGCGGGCGCACGCTCACCCGCACCCTCGCGGGCGACAAGAGCTACACCGCCCCCGACGGCACCACGCAGACCCTCAAGGGCCGCAGCCTGATGTTCGTGCGCAATGTCGGCCACCTGATGACCAACCCGGCGATCCGCCTCGCCGACGGCTCTGAAGTCCCCGAGGGCATCATGGACGCGGTCTTCACCAGCGCGATCAGCACGCTGGACGTCGAAGGCCACGGCAGGTTCGGCAACTCGCGCACCGGCAGCATCTACATCGTCAAGCCCAAGATGCACGGGCCCGAGGAATGCGCCTTCACCAACGACCTGTTCGATGCGGTGGAAGACCTGCTCGGCCTGCCCCGCCACACCATCAAGGTCGGCGTGATGGATGAGGAGCGCCGCACCTCGGCCAATCTCGCCGCCTGCATCCACGCAGTGAAAGACCGCATTGTCTTCATCAACACCGGCTTCCTCGACCGCACCGGGGATGAAATCCACACCTCGATGCGCGCCGGGCCAATGCTGCGCAAGGGCGCCATGAAGTCCAGCGCGTGGCTCAAGTCCTACGAGGCGCGCAACGTCGCCATCGGCCTTGCCCACGGCCTCTCGGGCAAGGCGCAGATCGGCAAGGGCATGTGGGCCGCGCCCGACCTGATGGGCCAGATGATGGTCGAAAAGGTCGGCCACCTCAAGGCGGGTGCCAACACCGCATGGGTCCCGTCCCCCACCGCTGCGACGCTCCACGCGCTCCACTACCACCAGATTGACGTGTTCGACGTGCAGAAGCACCTGCCCGAACCCGCGGGTCTCGACGACCTGCTGGCGATCCCGCTGGCGGACGGCGCGAACTGGTCGGAGGAGGAAATCCGCGAGGAGCTCGACAACAACTGTCAGGGGCTATTGGGCTATGTGGTGCGCTGGGTGGATCAGGGAGTGGGCTGCTCCAAGGTGCCCGACATCAACGATGTTGGCCTGATGGAAGACCGCGCGACGCTGCGCATCTCCTCGCAGCACATCGCCAACTGGCTGCTGCACGGGGTGATCACCGAGGCGCAGGTGATGGACTCGCTCGCCCGCATGGCCGCCAAGGTCGACGCCCAGAACGCGGGCGATCCGCTCTATCAGCCGCTCACCGGCAACGAGGACGGCGCGGCCTTCAGTGCGGCGAAGGACCTGATCTTCAAGGGCGTGGAGCAGCCGAGCGGCTATACCGAGCCGCTGCTCCATGCATGGCGCTTGAAGAAGAAGGCGGGCTGATCCACTCTTGCGCGCGATGCGCAAGGCCCTGCTTTTCCTGACGCTTGTCGCCGGATGGACGGCGCTCGGCTCGGCGGTCGAGGCCGGGCCCGAGCCGTCCTCGCGCGCGGCCTTTGATGCGTGGGTGCGTGCTGACCGCGCAAGGGCGGGAGAATTCGCCGCGCTCAAGGCCTTTCTCGCCAAGCAGCGCGTCACCGATGTCGTCCCGGTCTGGCAGCTTGCACGGATCGATGCCGATAATGCCGCGCACTGCGAGGGCGGCTATTTCGCGCTGCCCCCGCGCGAGCAGTGGCCGAATATCGTGCCCGCGCTGCGTTTGGTGCGCGACAAGGTGGTGCCGGTGACTGGGCGGGTCGAAGTGGTATCGAGCTGGCGTTCGCCCGCGCTCAACACCTGCCTCGGCGGCGCACCGCGCAGCACGCATCGGCAGTTCAAGGCGCTCGATCTCGTCGCTCCGGCGCGTGGCGGCGATTTCCGCAAGCTCTTCGCCGATCTCTGCGCCATGCAGCGCAAGGCAGGGGCGGCATCGCGCATGGGGCTGGGGGCCTATTTCGATCCTGCCCGCCCGCTCGAAAACCCCGACGGGCGGTTCCATATCGATGCGAGCGGTTATCGCACCTGGGGTTTCGATTATTCCGCGCGGACCAATCCCTGCCCGCAGTTGGGTTGAGCGCGCCGCACCGCCCTGAAAAACAGCGCTTTCCTACTCGCCTCGCGTGAGGCAGGCTTGCCCTTATGGCCCGCCTTTTTCCCCTTCTCGCTCGCCAGAACAGCGTGTCGGTGGAAGGGCCACTTTTTCGCCCCTGGACAGTGTCTCATGTGTCTCCAACACGGGGCGCGGCTCACCCCTTCACGCGGGGCATGGCGCGGGCCAGCGCCACGAACTCGGCCACGCTGACCGTCTCGGCGCGGCGGGTCTCGTCGATGCCGAGGGTGGCGAGGGCCTCCAGCGCGCCCGGCACGCCCTTGAGGCTCTGGCGCAGCATCTTGCGGCGCTGGCCGAAGGCGGCTTCGGTGAGGCGTTCGAGCGTGAGGGCCGACACGCCCTCGGGCATGGCGGCGGGGGTCACGTGGACGATCGCGCTCATCACCTTGGGGGGCGGGGTGAAGGCGCTGCGGTGGACCTTCATCGCGAGCCGCGCCTCGGAGCGCCATTGGGCGAGCACGGCGAGGCGGCCATATGCGTCGTCTCCGGCGGGCGCGACGATGCGGTCGGCGACCTCGCGCTGGAACATGAGAGTGAGCGAGCGCCAAAGGGGCGGCCAGCTCTCCCCGCCGAGCCAGCGCACGAACAGTGCGGTGCCGACGTTGTAGGGGAGGTTGGAGAGGACGTGGAAGGGCTCGCCCTGCATCAGCGCGTTGTGATCGAGCTTGAGCGCGTCGCCCTCGATCACGGTGAGCTGGCCGGGGAAGGCGTCGCCCAGTTCGGCGAGCGCGGGGAGGCAGCGGCGGTCCATCTCGATGGCGGTGACGCGGGCTCCGGCCCTGAGCAGCGCGCGGGTCAGGCCGCCGGGGCCGGGGCCGACCTCGAGCACCGCCTGTCCGGCAAGGTCGCCCGGCAGCGCGGCGATGCGGGCGAGGAGCTGCTCGTCGAGCAGGAAGTTCTGCCCCAGCGCCTTGGAGGCGGCGAGGTTGTGGCGTTGGATGACCTCGCGGATGGGGGGGAGGTCAGGCATTTGCCCACCCCGCTGCGACTAGGCGGCAAAGCCGCCAAGTCTCGCTCCCCTCCCGCT
>NZ_LSKQ01000137.1 GCF_001557115.1 Erythrobacter sp. CCH5-A1 | reverse complement strand
GTTCCTCGAAGCACGCGGCCGGCAGGTCAGCGCCAAGAGCCGCCTCGGGGAGGCGATCCGCTACACGCTCCCACGCTGGGACGGCCTGATCCGCTTCCTCGATGATGGCCGCATCGATCTCGACAACAACGCTGTCGAGCGCGCCATCCGCCCGCTCGCCCTCAACCGCAAGAACGCCCTGTTCGCAGGCTCCGACGAAGGCGGTGACAACTGGGCGGTGATCGCCACGCTCATCGAAAACTGCAAACTCAACGACATCAACCCGCACACATGGCTGACCGCCACGCTCACCAGTCTCGCCGATGGTCACCCAGCATCGCGGATCGACGAGCTCCTGCCGCGCCCTCACGTGGGCTGAAAACACCGCTCTGATGTCCGCTGTCAACGCTCAGGGTGCGCGGCATCAGCCGTTCGG
>NZ_LSKQ01000136.1 GCF_001557115.1 Erythrobacter sp. CCH5-A1 | reverse complement strand
CGCTTCCCATTGGCCTAACAAATAACGGCCAAGCACAAAATTCCTTACAGTCCCTTGCCAAATCCAACTCAACAGCCGGTACCTGCTCCATCGTCACCTTCCTGTCTGACTTATTCGCAGAAGATCCCGCAAAGTGGAGACCCCTCCACCACATTAAATGCGCCCTTTTCCGACCGCTTGTCACTTGCCCATTGGCGGTCGCCTCACTTTGAAAGCCACGGCAACTATGGACGGTAGACACGACTGCATTGGTATGACCTGTTCGATAGCCTCGCGGACGCGGCACCCTGCTGGAAATGAACCCGTCGCCCGACAGCAAACCTGTTTGATCGCCTGCTATCACCGCCGACACACCGGAATGATGCAGCCGTCTTGGTCAACCCAGCGCCAATAACACCGATCCCAGTCATCGCCACTAATTGGAACGACCCGCCAGCCCAGCCCTTCCGCATGGGTAGCCCAGCACCGAACCGAGAAGCCCTCGTTCGCCAAATTGCCCCACGAGGGGATCCAAGCGCCTACCAATGGCCTGGCGGTCGCCTAAAACACTGACAAGCCTACTCGTGTGGGGCAGTGCCTATTCGCATTCCAATTGCATCGCGCAACATTGGCAGAACATTGTGCTCGAACCATGGGTTGCGTTTCATCCAGCCCATACTACGCCAGGATGGATGCGGAAGCGGAAAGTAGTGCGGCAGGTACTCGTGAAATTTACCAACACGTTCAGTCAGCGATTGTTTTTTGTCCTCGACCAAGTAGCGCTGGTGTGCATAGCTTCCAACGAGCAGCGTCAATCGCGCGGGTGGAAGCACGGCCATGACGCGATCATGCCACATTGGTGCACATTCGAGGCGCGGCGGCAAATCGCCACTGCTCCCGGTGCCGGGATAGCAAAAGCCCATCGGCACAAGTGCGACCTGCGCCGGATCGTAAAAAATATCGGGCGTCAGCCCCGTCCACTCGCGCAGCCGCTCGCCGCTTGCGTCATCCCAGGCAGTGCCGCTCTCATGGACCCGCGCGCCGGGCGCCTGACCGATGATGACAATTGTTGAGGTTGCGCTGAACTGAACGATCGGGCGCGGTCCGGCTGGCAGATGCTCAGCGCACAGGGTGCACGCTCGAATGTCTTCCAGCAAGCAGTCTGACGATCTCATAACAGGCGTCCCGCTACCTCCGGTCCACGGACGAGTTTGCGGCAAGATAAGCAATAATGTCGCGCCGTTGCGCGGCGTCGGAGACAGTCGAAAACATTTTCGAGCCTGGCGCCATTTTTTGGGGTCCCTGCAGCCATAAATCGATCCGCGCCGGCGTCCAAACGCCGGTCAATTTCTTGAGTGCCGGAGAATAAGCATAGCCTGGTGCCGTTGCGATCCGACGTCCAATGAGACCGCGGTGCGCCGGGCCGATACGGTTTGCCTCGATGGAATGGCATCCGCCACATTTTGCTCGATAAAGCGCCTGGCCATTTGCGAGATTGCCCACCGCTTGCGCCGGCGCGGCGGTGGGGGCAAACACCAGTCCGGCCCCGGCCAGGATCGCGCAAACCGCGACCCCGGCCTCGATGCGTTTGCGACTTGCCATATCAGCCGAACAGATACGCAGATTTGGGCATCGCGCCGCCCGCCGCGTTGTTGAGAATGGCCCAGTGAACCGCTTCGTCTGTGCTAAGTTGCGCGAAGAGATGTGCCAGCTTGTGGTCCTGCAACGCAGCGATCTGGCCGACATAGGCGTTCGTCGCGCCCTGTTCGAGGCCGGCAGCAAACTTAATGACATCGCCTTCTGACTTGAGCGCGCCGATGTTAAGTGCCGAAATATACTCGGCATCGGTCTTGGGTTCGACAGGCTTTGCACCAGCCGTCGCGATCAGCTTGGCAAGTGAATCGCGGTGCCCCTCGTGATGGCCGAGGAAAACCAACGCAACGTCGAGCACGCCTTTGCTGAGCAGCCCGCTTCCGCCGGCAATGCGATACGCAGCGATACCTTCATGTTCAAGTGCAAGAGCACCCTGCATCACGCCGACATCTGAGCTGACGGTATCGCCGCGGCGCGCTATCTTGCGTGGCGCGGCCAGCAACGGTGCGTTAAGGGTGGCGAGCCCAAACCCAGCCGCGGCAATTCCAGCTGAACGGAACAGGGCACGGCGGGACTGGATGGCAACTTCATTTTCATTGGACATGAGATTTCCCTCTGTTGGAGTAGTAAATTACCCGCGCGCTGTGCGCCGGGATTCAAGTCGAAACGGAGCCAATCGGGTCGCCCGAGATCAGGCCTGGGTGTAGTATTTTTCTGAGACGATCTTGCCGTCCCGCCAGGTGCGCACGAGCGTTTCGTGCCAGATGATCGGGCTGCCATCACCGGCCGTCATCTTGAACGTCCATTCGCTCGCCGAGAAATTGTCCCCGACGGCCTGGCCGTGCAACGTCGCGCTTTCGAAGCTCTTCAGGCTCGCGAAAAAGCCTTCAAGATGTGCGCGCTCTGCAGCCTTCGAAGTGCGGCTTGCGCCATCGGGTTCGATGAATACGCAATTGTCGGCATAGTACTGGTCGATCGACTCAAGGATTCTGCCCTGAGCGGTGAGCGCGTTTGATGCGCTTTCGGCAGCTTCTATTGGATTGGTCATTGGCTTTTCCTTCGGATTGAATGTGATTGAAGACCGAGTTGGGCCGGTTCGCTGGGGGCGGCGAACCGGCCCGTTCGGGTCGCCTAAACAAACAAGGCGCTCCGCGAACGCATCAGCGGGAGATCATTTTCGGTCCCCGCGATATGGTTGAAGTAGTTCGTGAAAATGCTGAGTGTGATGTTCGCGACAGTCTCGACACCGGCCTCATGATCGGAACCGGCGTGGTGAGCGTTGCGAGTTGAGCTGCCGTTGTCTGGCCACGTAGGCGAACGACTTCGCATGCGACGCCCGACAGAGCGGCGGTCTTGGGATATGACGATCTGCCAATCAAATTCCTGGCCATTTCGTCGGACGAAAGACCTGCTCCCTTGCCGCGTCCCGTATGCACCGAAGCGCAATAATCGCACGCATTGGCACCGGCGACAGCGAGCGCAATCTGCTTGCGGTTCACATTTGACAGGCTTCCTGCGGCGAGTGCCCCGGCAACTCCAGGACAACCACTGCGCCCGGCCGGTGATTGCGCCATGGTGGCAAAAATTTTTGGCAAGCCGCCCATCTGCTTCTTCACCGCATACAGCAGGTCTTGGGTTTTCGACGGCGCAGACGCGGCATCAGTCTGGGGAATGGTCTCCACTACAAATCTCCGGGGCGGTTCCTGGCGAAGGGTTAGCAGTTCCGTCGATGCTTGGTTGCGCTTCGGTGGGAGGTAACGCAATGCCGTGGCGCCATTTTACGATTTCTGGTCAATTCATTGGGATGACCTGCAACGTTTCACGAATAGTCTTGTGGATTTAGCGGACGCCGGTGCTATGCAACCAGCATGACCGATGTACTCAGCGACGTGCTCGACACAGTAGCACTGAAAGCCGCAATTTACTTTCGCACCGATTTTTACCCGGCGTTTAGTATCGCCGTCCCTAGCTACAGGCGTGCAGCGCGCTTTCACCTGGTGGTACAAGGGACGTGCTACGTCACCCTCGCCGATGGGACGCGCACAAAGTTGCGAGCTGGCGATCTTGCCCTTGTTCCCGGCGGCGCTGGCCATTTGCTGTCGAGCAGCGAAACCGTTGAAGGGCAACCGCTTGGCGATGTCATACAGCAAGCAGGCTTCACGGGCTCGGGGCCGTTCATCGTCGGGAGCGGCGAAGCCGGCGAATCCTGCCAAATGGTATGCGGCCATTTCTCCTTTGCCGATGGTGCAGACCACCCGTTGCTGCGTTCGATACCGGACTTGTTGCATGTTACCGCAGCGGACCGTGCATCACGGCCCATGCTTGACGACGTTCTGCGCCTGCTTGTGCGCCGCATGTTTGAGGGCGAACCGGGAGCCACAGCCAGCGTCAGCCGCCTGTCCGAGGCGCTGTTCATCGAGGCGATACACGCCGGCATCGCGCAGGCGCCCGAAATCAGCCGTTTGATGTCCGCTGTCTACGATCCTCAGATCGGCAAAGCACTCAGCCTTATTCACGGTGATGTCGCCCATGGATGGACTGTCGAAAGCCTAGCGGCGGCCGTGGGAATGTCGCGCAGCCGCTTCGCCGAGCGCTTTCGCGAGCTGGTTGGCAGTGGCCCGATGGCCTATATAGTGGACTGGAGGCTTCAGCGTGCGCTCAACCTACTCGCGGAAAGCAATGTCCCGATAAAAACGGTTGCCAATCGCGTTGGCTATCGCTCGGCTGCCGCCTTCACCCGTGCGTTTTCAGAGCGCTTCGGCTGTTCGCCCAAAGAGCGAAGGATGAGCAGCAACGCAGCGTAGAAGTGGCGAAGCCATCGCGGTCGACTGCACAAACTAATGCTTGCTTTTGATTAATCAACTTGTCGATCCTGTTCATGGCTGTTAGAATGTCGATGTATTTGCCCGAATTCAAGCTATTGATAGGCGATCTAATCAGCCGGTGAGGAAAGATACGGCAAATGCTCCATCTGAGCAATAGGGTGGTGCGTTACCATCGGATTGGTGCATGGGCGTCAGACCTGTATACGCCTAGGGTCCCGCATCCTCGTGCAATTCCAGTCGCCGCGTGAAGTTATCAGACTGCTCGTCATGCAACTCGAGAAAGCGATTGGCCTCTTTGACAATCCGCGCCTCTACCACCGCTTCGCGGTCGATTTTTGCCTGGGCGTGGAGCCACTCGGTGACTTCCAGCCAATCCCAGAGAGGACTGTTGGAGGTGACGCGTGCAACCGGATTGGGGAAGCCTGAGCCACGTTCCGCCTTGGTATAGAGCGAGATCGCCTGACGGGTGAGACCTGAGCGCTCGGCAATGTCACTGAGGTTCACCAGATAATCCGGCTCGACCCGTTCGATCTTGGCACCCGTTTTGAGTATATCCTTATAAGCGGTTGTGACAGCTTTGGAAAATGACACAGCTTGACGGGCGAACTCGGCGATGATCACGCCCTTCTGGAACGAAAGCGTCGCGTCGTCGCAACCGGCCTCGAAGAAGCGGTCTTCGTAGCCGTCCGCCTCGGGATCGAGGCCGGAGGCGACAATCGTGAACTCATGCGTCTTCATCTCACTCACTCCGCTTGCCCGTGCGGGCACCGCGACACATCCCGTCGTATAGCCTTGGCATGGTTCTCCGCATTACGCGGCGTGCTCCACACCGAGACCATGCAACCGTCCCGGTCAGCCCAAGCGCAGTAGAGCCGCCCCCAGGCGTGGCCACTGATCGGAACGACCCGCCAGCCCAGTGTTTCCGCATGGGCAACAGCAGCTTCAATCTCCTTGTTCGGATGGCGTGGCCTAGCCATTCAACCGACCTCCTTATCGCCTATCTGTTGACAAATGTCAACGGTATCTGCGGTGCCCCTTTTGTTTCACTGCCGTGCTGCTCCGCTGCGTTCGACGCGGGCCGAGAGGCGCAGCTAGCCATGGTCTGGAATCAGACCATGCGTCTCATTGGCCTATGTCGACAGGATGGACCGCAGCTTCGCGTCCCAAGCATCGAGAGCGGTGCGCTTCTCATCGTCATATTTGTAGCGGTTGTAGATCCCCGCGACCCCTGCCCTTGTTCCGCTGATATGGTTGAGCACGCTTTCTGTCACCTCGACGGGGACTCTCAGCGACTGGAGATGGGTTGCGCCGGTTCTGCGGATATCGTGTAGTCGCCAGTTCGGAACGTCTACCTGGTCGGGGTCTCCTCCGTCCTCGATCTGCTTCGCCTTCAGGTGCGCGATCATGTCCTTGTGGAGAGCCGCCCTTCCCTTGAAGAATCCCGAGACGGGGGTCGTGCCAGTGGTCGTGAATACGAGGCCCTTGCGCTTCGGGCCAAGCAGCTGCAGCTCTGCCAAAGCGAGGCTTGTCAGCGGTATGACATGTTCCTGATCATTCTTCGCCCGATCGGCCGGCAAGGTCCATCTACGCGCATCGATGTCGATTTCGGACCAGTCCATCTCTGCAACTTCCTGACGCCGTTGCATCGTCAGGATCAGCATCCGGACGAACGGCCCCCACGGCCATCCGGAATTCTCGGTCGCCCTCCACAAGGCGACAATCTCCTCGTCACTGAGCACCCTGCGCCGCGATGGAACGGCCTTCGGAGCCTTCATCCCGGCCAGCGGCGAGACATCGATATCCTGCCGGTCGGTCGCCCAGTTGAAGAACTTGCGCAGGAGCGAGTGGATCTCCTTGCGTCGCGCAGGGCGATCAGAATACTCGTCCAGCACCTTCACGATATCGGCGCGGGTGATCTCGTGGACGGGTCGGTTCCCCCAGCGTGGAATAAACACGTTGTTGATCGTGCATTGCGCCGAGCCCCACGTCCCCCGCCAGTTCGGCTTGAGATAGAGCTCAACGAACCTTTCGCTGTAGGTCCGAAAGTTCAGCGTCTCCTTCTTCCGCTTGGCTTCGCGTTTGGCTTCGACCGGATCGATCCCCTGATAGACCTGGACCAGCAATCGCTCGGCTTCCTTGCGCGCCGTGGCCGGCGTCCATGGACTACCAACGGGCCCGATCGTTTTGCGTCGGGCAGGCCCGCCGTCGACCCGATACTGGAACACAAACGATTGTGCTCCTCTTGGCGTGACGCGAAGTCCGAAACCCTTTAGCCGGGGGTCCCACACGTAAATGTCGCGGTGCGGGTCCGGTGTGACCGACTGGATTGTTCGCAGTGTGATTGATTGATTCGGCATGATCTGACGCTCGTCCACGTAATCGCCACGTAATCAGATGTCGGGATTACGATGGCGTAGCGAAGGGTAATCCACGGCGGATTTATTCCAACCGTTTCAAGCCCTTGAGCGTAGTTTGGCGTAGTATTGGAAAGGAACGAAAAGGGCACAAAGCTCCGCTCTTAATCAGCGGGTCCTAGGTTCGAGCCCTAGTGCGTCCACCATCCTTTTCCAGCGCAGACATTGACGCGCGGCGACGCGGTCTTGAAGGCCGTGTCCTGCGCGCTGCAACCCGCCGGTAACCACCTCGCGAGAGGGGCGATTAGCCTGCCCCCTGTAAGTCCGCGCGCGTGGTCCGGCTTGTCGTCCTCTTCAGCGCCTTTGTGCTCGCGTTCCTCAGCCAAGGGGGAGCGCCCGCACATGCGCATGATTGGCGGGCGCGCGGGGTCCAGGGCGCGGTCCGGGCCGAGCTGGCAGGCTGGGCTCCGGCTCCGCCCGCGCGCAAGACGGGACGCCCGCCCCCGAGCGCCGAAGTCGTCGGCGCCATTCGCGAGGCATCGCAGCGCACGGGCGTCGATTTCGCCTTTCTGCTCGCCCAGGCTCACCTCGAATCCGGCCTTGACCCCGACGCGCGGGCGCAGGGCTCGAGCGCGCGCGGGCTGTTCCAGTTCATCGAGAGCACGTGGATCGCCAGCTACCGGCGCAACGGCGCGCGCTTCGGCCTTGCTGCCCGCCCCACGCGCGCGGCAGTGCTGGCGCTGCGCAGCGACCCGGCCGCCGCCGCGGTACTGGCCGCCGCCGACGCGCGCGACAATGCCGCGACGCTCTCCCGCGTGCTGGGCCGCGCCCCCAACGCGACCGAGCTCTACCTCGCGCACTTCCTCGGTTCGGGCGGCGCGACGCGGTTCCTGACCGTCTGGCGTAGCGCCCCTGGGACCAGCGCGGCAACCTTGTTCCCGCGTCAGGCAAAGTCCAATCGCGCGATTTTCCATGACAAAGATGGTGTGGCACGCTCGCTCGACGAGGTGCTGCAGGTGGTCGATAACAAGGTCAAGGGCGGGCTCGCCGCGACGGTCCGCCTGCATGGGCTTGCGGAGAATGTCGGCAACAAATTTGCGAATAATCAAGAATATAATGCAGATATCTCGACATCGTCCGAGGTTGAAGCTTCGAAGACTTCGACCGCGATGGCAAAGGGCGTAGCAGGCCCCACGATCACATCGCATATCTCTTGCGATCACATCTCAATGTGCTACATGACACGCATGAGCACATCCATCATCACACGCGTCCGGGACATCGTCGAGAGCGGAAAGATGACCCGCGCCGGGCTCGCCCGCGCCGCCGGTCTCCATGCCAACACCCTGCGCGACGCTGGCGAGCCCGACTGGAATCCCACGGCTGAGACGCTGCAAAAGCTGGAATTTTTCCTCGATTCCAACGATCAGCGCCCCGTTCTTGCCACAATAGATGAGATCATCGACGAGGCGCGCAATGGACGCATGTACATTCTCGTCGACGACGAGGATCGCGAGAACGAGGGCGATCTCATCATCCCCGCGCAGATGGCCACCCCGCAGGCGATCAACTTCATGGCCACCCACGGCCGCGGGCTGATCTGCCTCGCGCTCACCAAGGACCGCGTCGACCACCTCGGCCTCACGCCCATGAGCCGCAACAACAAGGAATCGATGCAGACCGCCTTCACCATCTCGATCGAGGCGAAGGAAGGCGTCACCACCGGCATTTCGGCAGCGGACCGGGCGCGCACCATCTCGGTCGCGATCGATGCGGCCAAGGGCGCGGACGATCTCGTAACTCCTGGGCACGTCTTCCCGCTGATGGCGCGCGACGGCGGCACGCTGGTGCGCGCCGGGCACACCGAAGCGGCGGTCGACATCTCGCGCCTTGCGGGCCTCAACCCCTCGGGCGTGATCTGCGAGATCATGAACGAGGACGGGACCATGGCCCGGCTCGACGATCTCATCACCTTCGCGCGGCGGCACGACATGAAGATCGGCACGATCCGCGACCTCATCGCCTACCGGATGCGCAACGATCATCTGGTCGAGCGCCTTTCCGAGCGCGCCTTCACCTCGGATTATGGCGGCCAGTGGCGGATGATCACCTATCGCGACCGCGTGGCGGGCTCGGAAGCCTATGTTCTCCAGAAGGGCCACGTCATCCCCGGCGAGCCGACTCTCGCCCGCGTTCACCCCATCTCGGTGTTCGACGACGTGCTGGGCCAGCCCGGACCGCGCAAGCGCACGCTCCAGCGCGCGATGCAGGCGGTGGGCGCGCATGGCTCGGGCGTGATCGTGATCCTCACCGGGCGCGTCGGCGCGGGCGACTGGCAACAGGGCGAGGAGCAGCGCAATATCGGAATCGGCTCGCAGATCCTCGCCGACCTCGGCGTTACCGAGATGGTGTTGCTGTCCAATAGCCGTCCTGACCTTGTCGCGCTCGAAGGCTATGGCCTGACCATCACCGACTTCCACCCGATTCCGGAGTAACACCCATGGCCGACATTCTCATCGTCGAAGCGCGCTTCTACGCACACCTCAACGACATGCTGATCGCCGGCGCGCGCGCGGCGCTCGAAGCCAAGGGGCACAAGGTCGAGGTGCTGACCGTCCCCGGCGCGCTCGAGATCCCGGGCGCGATCGCGCTCGCGGCCGAGGCCGACCGCTATGACGCCTTCGTCGCCATCGGCGTGGTGATCCGCGGCGAGACCTACCATTTCGAGATCGTCGCGGGCGAAAGCGCGCGCGCGATCATGGCGTTGACGATGGACGGAATCGCGATCGGCAACGGCATCCTCACGGTCGAGAACGAGGCCCAGGCGCTGGTCCGCGCCGACCCCGCGCAGAAGGACAAGGGCGGCGAGGCGGCCAAGGCGGCGCTTGCGCTGCTGGAACTGCGGGACCGCTTCGGTTGACGATTGCGCGCCTGCGCGTCCCATTTCGGCGCGCGGCCCCTGCTACGTAATTTCCCTCTGTAGATTTGCATCGGGCATTAACATGATAATCCCCCCGTCTCCGCGGCGACGCAGGAATTGTGCGGGCCGGCGGAGAAGGGTTCGCGCCAGCTTGGGATCTGACTGTGGAAAATATCACACCGACTGCGCCGGGCGATGCCCGTGTGCCCGCCGTTCTGGCTGGGCTCGAACGTGAGCTTGCCGTGCTTGACCAGATCGGCGCGCATATCGCCGCTGCCTATCTTGACGCTGCCATTACCCAATTGCGACGCGATCAGCTGCGTCCATAAACACCGCAGCCCACTGTTTTTCGCAAGTAAAAAAGCGAACTGCGTATTCGCCCGTAAAGCCAACCAGATCGGATGTTCTTACATCGGGTTCAGTAGGCAATGGCATGGGGGCGAAAGCCCCGAACTCCTGAAGGCGGATCGATGGGCAATATGACGCACGACACCGGCCAGATTTTCGCGAGCACTGCAGAGGGCGTCAGCCACGGCGACGCCGCACTGCTGTTCCACCCGCTCGCCGACGAATTGATGGGTATCGCCGCGCGGCTGCGCGAAGCGGCGGAAGCCGGTGGCCGGCTCGATCAGGGTGAAGGCGCAGCTGCCGGTGCCGGGGGCTCTGCCCGTCCCGCCCGTCCGGCGCGCAGCCGTCTGGCGCTCGCCCGCAAGGCCTATGCCCTGCGCCGCAAGCGCGCGAGCCTATTCGGCAATCCCGATCTGTTCGGGGAGCCCGCGTGGGACATCCTGCTCGATCTCTACATCGCCGCCGGCGAGGGCAAGAACGTCTCGGTATCGAGCGCCTGTATCGGCTCGGCCGCGCCGGCAACCACCGGCCTGCGCTGGCTCGGCGTGCTGGCCGACGAAGGCCTGATCCTGCGCGAGAACGACGCGGAAGACCACCGCCGCGTGCTCGTCAGGCTGACGCCTTCGGGGCTGGCGGCGATGGACAAGTTTTTCGACGCGGTCGATTAACCGCGCGCGCCGAAGCAGGCGCGGCCCGCATAAGCGGCGCTGTCGCCCAGCTCTTCCTCGATGCGGATCAGCTGGTTGTACTTGGCAAGCCGGTCCGAACGGGCGAGCGAGCCGGTCTTGATCTGCCCGCAATTGGTCGCGACCGCGAGGTCGGCGATGGTCGCATCCTCGGTCTCGCCCGAACGGTGGCTCATCACGCAGGTGTAGCGCGCGCGGTGTGCCATATCGACCGCCGCCAGTGTCTCGGTCAGTGTGCCGATCTGGTTGACCTTGACCAGCAGCGAATTGGCAAGGCCTCGGGCGATCCCGTCACTGAGGCGCGCCGGGTTGGTGACGAAGAGGTCGTCGCCCACCAGTTGCACCTTCTCGCCCAGCAGCTGCGTGAGCGCGGCCCAGCCCTCGAAATCGTCCTCGCTCATGCCGTCCTCGATCGAGCGGATCGGGTAATCGGCGCAAAGCTTGCCGAGGTAATCGGCCATTTCCTGCGGGGTCAGGCTGAGGCCCTCGCCGCTGATCTCGTACTTGCCGTCGCGGAAGAACTCGGTCGCCGCGCAGTCGAGGGCCAGCACGATGTCCTCGCCCGGCGTGAAGCCGGCCTTGCTGACGCTCTCCATGATGAAATCGAGCGCCGCGCGGGTGCTGGCAAGATCGGGCGCGAAACCGCCTTCGTCGCCCACCGACGTGGCGAGGCCCTTCTGGTGCAGCCCCTTCTTCAGGGTGTGGAACACCTCCGCCCCCCAGCGCACCGCCTCGGCGATCGAATCCGCGCCGACCGGCATGATCATGAATTCCTGGATGTCGATCGGATTGTCGGCATGCTCGCCGCCGTTGATGATGTTCATCATCGGCACCGGGAGCATGTGCGCCGACACGCCGCCGAGGTAGGAATAGAGCGGCAGGCCGCGCGCGTTCGCCGCAGCCTTCGCCACCGCCAGCGAGGTGCCGAGGATCGCGTTGGCGCCGAGCCGGCCCTTGTTGGGCGTGTCGTCCAATGCGATCAGCGAGAGGTCGATATCGCGCTGGTCCTCGGCATCGAAATTGGCGATCAAGAGGTCGCGGATCTCGCTGTTGACCGCATCGACCGCCTTCAGCACGCCCTTGCCGAGATAGCGCGATGCGTCACCGTCGCGCAGTTCCACCGCTTCATGGGCACCGGTCGACGCGCCCGAGGGCACGGCGGCGCGGCCGAAGCTGCCGTCCTCCAGCAGCACGTCGACCTCCACGGTCGGATTGCCGCGGCTGTCGAGGATTTCGCGCCCGTGGATGTCGATGATCGCGGTCATGTTTGGCTCCGGCTGTAATGTGGTTTAGGGTGTTAAGACACTCGGCCCCTATGGTATTGGGCAAGGAATGATTCTGGCTTGATGCGTCCTGTTGACGGCCGCTCGCGTGACGTCCCTATGCGTGAGGCAGGCCTTGCGCAAGCGGCTGAACGAGAGCCTGCGGATCACCCGATTTGAGATGGAGACCTTCGATGGCTGACACCAACCCGACCGACGCCGCCCCGGCAAAGAAGACCCCCGCCAAGTCCGCCAAGGGCGCTGCCGCCAAGTCCGAAGGCCCGACCAAGGCCGCCCCGCGCAAGACCGCAGCGACCGCCAAGGCACCCGATGCCGCCCCGGCTGACGCCGCTCCCGCCTCCACCCAGGTGATCGAGGCCAAGAGCCGCTTCAATGCCGCGCTCGAGGAAGCCAAGGCCGGTGCCGCTGCGCTGCGAGCCGAGGCCGGGAACCGTCTTACTGCAGCCGGCGACCAGGCCAAGGGCAGGAGCGATGATCTCCTCGCCGATGCGAAGACCAAGGCCGGCGAGCTCGCGGTCGAGGGCAAGCAGGTCGCGAGCGACGCCATCGCCTCGCTCGGCAAGGTGGTGGGGGATACCGCCGCGCAGATCGACGAGAAACTGGGCGAACAATATGGCGATTACGCCCGCAAGGCCTCGCGCAGCCTTCAGGAAACCTCGGCCAAGCTCGAATCGAAGAGCGTCGAAGAGCTCGGCGAGGACGCGCGCGAGATGGTGCGCCGCAGTCCCGGCGTCGCGGTGGGCGTTGCTGCCGTGTTCGGCTTCTTCCTCGCACGGCTGCTGGGCGGCCGGAAGCGCTGAGGCCGCCTGCGGGGAGACGCAGCGATGGCTGATATCGATCCCGGCCTCGCGCGGCCGCAGGATGGCGCTCCGGCCGAACCGGCCCCGGACGCGCCCGAGGCGCCCGACACGACATTGTCGGCCCTGCGCGACGATGTGACCGCGCTGGTCGAAGACGCGCGCAACTACGCCGAAGCCGAGATCGCCTTCCAGAAGACCCGCGCCGCGCTTGCGGGCAAGCATGGCGCGCGGGCGCTCGGCATGCTGGTGCTCGCGCTGGTGCTGCTCCACATCGCGCTGATCGCGCTGGCGGTGGGCGCGGTGATCGCGCTCGCGCCGCTGGTGACGATCTGGGGGGCGATCGCCATCGTCGTCGGCGTGATGCTGATCGGGGTGGCGGTGCTGGTAATGAGCGCCCTCAAGGACGGCAAGCTGCTGGCGGCGATGTTCGGCTCCGGAGACGCATCGTGATCCGCCTGCCCTCCCGCTTCCTCGAGGACCGCGCGCTGCGTGACACTGCCCGCGCGGTGCTGACCGAGGATATCGACCGGCTGCGCGCCAGCCTTGCCGAGCAGGGCATCGCGAGCCGCGTATCCTCGGGCGTGACCTCGACCATCTCCGAGCGTATCCGCACCGGCGCGCGCGACGTGCTGGCCGAGGCGCGTGCGCAGGCGGGGTCGCGCAAGGGGCTGATTGCCGGGATCATCGCGGCGATCGTGCTGTTCATCGCGCGCGGGCCGATCCTCGACTGGATCGAGGAACTGCTCGAAAGCGATTACGACGAAGACGACGACACCATCACGGATGCACCCGCCGACCCCGCGGCGGCATCCGCAGGAGAGACTGAATGACCGACACCCCCGCGAATGATCAACGCGACGCGCTGCGCGCCCGCATCGAGGCGGCCGAGCGCCGCAATGCCGAGAAGAACCTTGCCGATCAGGCCCGCGCCGCTGCCGATGCGGCGATCGACTACACCCGCGCCAATCCGCTGACGGTGATCGGCGGCGCAGTCGCCTTCGGGCTCGTGATCGGCCTCCTCACCCGCCCCGGCCGCCGGGTCGCGGGCCGCGCGCTGCATTCGGCCGGCGATGCGATTTCGGGCGCGGCTTCGAGCGCGACGTCGGGCGTCAAGAGCATCACCGCGCGCGGCGGATCGCGGCTCGGCCAGATGATCGGCGAAGCGGCGGTGGCCTATGCCATGACCGTGATCGACGATCTGCTCGACACCGCGCGCGAGGGCAAGGAGCGCGCCGAAGACCTTGGCGAGGCGGCCGGTGCCCAAGCGAAGAAGCTTTCGGCCAACGCTTCGGGGGCGGCCGGCGCGGCGGCGGACAGCACCCGTACGCTCGCGCGCAAGACCCGCGATGCCGCGCTCGATGTGGTGCGCGATATCCGGCGCCAGACCAAGGGCTGACTCGCCGCCCGTGCGGGAGGAGGCTTGCCCTTGGCGCATCACGCGCTAAGGGGCGCGCATCCTTCCTCCCCAAGGGCGCAACAGACATGGCAGCAGAAACCACCCCCACCCAGCGGCTCCACCTCGTGATGGGCGGCCGCGTCAAGGACCCGCGCGGGCTCGAGTTCCAGGACCCGGAAAGCATCCACGTCGTCGGCGTCTACAGCTCCTATGACGCCGCGGTCGACGCATGGCGCGCGCAGGCGCAGCGCACGGTCGACGATGCGGAGATGAAGTACGTCGTCGTCCACATCCACAAGCTGCTCACCCCCGAGGATTGAGCCGCGCAAGCGGGGGCGCCGCATGGATTATGCCACCCGCCCTGCCCGGCCCGAAGACGGCGCCGCGCTGACCGCGATCACGCTCGCCGCGATCCGCGAGACGGCGCGGGCTGCCTATACGCCCGAGCAGGTCGAGGCGTGGTCGGTACGGGTGGCGCGGTCGGAGCGAATAGCGGGGGCTTTCCCGGGCGATTTCGTCCGGGTTGCGGTCGATCACGCGGACAGCCCGGTCGCCTATTTCGTGCTCGAGGCGGACGGGCATCTCGACATGCTCTACTGCCACCCCGATCACGGCGGTCGCGGGCTTGGACGGCGGCTGCTGGCCGAAGCCGAACTGGCCGCGCGGGCGCGCGATCTGACCCGCCTGTTCACCGAGGCGAGCGAGCTAGCCCGCCCGGTCTTCGAACGCGCGGGCTACCATCTGATCGAGCGGCGCAACTTCACGATACCTCACGAAGGGCGCGAGGTGGCGATCCACAATTACGCGATGGAAAAGCGCCTCGCCTGAGGCGCTGCCTTACCGCAGAGCGGCCGCCGCCGCAGCCGCGCCGACCGCGATCAGCGCCAGCACCGCGCGCGTCCGGCGGTTCGAGCGGCGGCCCTGCCACAGCTCCTCGTCGAGCCACCACTTGCCCTGCCCGTCGGTCTTGAGGATATCGAGGCCCTTCAGCCGCTCGAAGGCGCGCTGGCGGCTCGGACGGGCGGGAGCATAGGGGATCGCATCGGCCATGCTGACCGCGCCCGCGCTGATGAAGTGCGCCGCGACCTTCCTCTCGGCTATCGGCCTGACCGGAACCACCGCCATGTCGCGCCCCCCTTGCGATGCGTCAGATGAACTCGATCTTGTCGACGAGGTAGAACTTCTCGCCCGAGGGCACCGTCACCTCGATCTCGTCACCCACCTGCTTGCCGATCAGCGCGCGGGCAAGCGGCGAGTTGTAGCTGATGCGCCCCTTGTTGGCGTCCGCCTCGGTCTGGCCGACGATCTGGTAGCGAATGGGCTTGTCGTTCTCGTCAAGCAGGGTGACGGTCGCGCCGAAGATGATCTTGTCGCCTGACAGCGTGGTCGGATCTATGATCTGCGCGCGGCTGACCTTGTCCTCGAGCTCGGCGATCTGGGCCTCGACCTGGCCCTGGCGTTCCTTGGCGGCATGGTATTCGGCGTTTTCCGAAAGGTCGCCGTGGGCGCGGGCTTCCTCTATCGCCTCGACGATCTTCGGGCGTTCCTCGCGCAGGACCTTGAGGTCGGCGGTGAGCCGCTCGTAACCCTCGGCCAGCATCGGGACCTTTTCCATCGTCGCCATAGCTTATCGTCTTTCCATATGTTTTTCTTGTGATCCCGCCCCGAGAGAAAAGAAAGCTATCAACGCCGTCCAGCTGGCTCGACGTCAGGCACTCTCGTTTGTCGGGGGAGGTGTCAGTCAGCTGCCATAATAGTCCTGCAAGCTGCGGACTTCAAGCTGGTCCGGCCGGATCGCCGAAATCGCCGCCGCTGCCGCCACGGATGCGGCCGCAGTCGTATAGTAGGGCACCTTGCCCGCGAGCGCTGCCTGACGGATCGATTTACTGTCCATCAGCGATTGCCAGCCCTCGGTCGTATTGAAGATCAGCGCGATATCGCCGTCGATGATCTTGTCGACGATATGCGGCTGGCCCTCGGCCACCTTGTTGACCCGCTCGACCGCGAGGCCCTGTTCGGCGAGATAGGTCTGCGTACCCCCGGTCGCGATCACGCGGAAGCCGTGTTCGATGAGGCGCCGCACACCCGGGACGATCACTGCCTTGTCGGTGTTCTTGACCGAGACGAACACGGTGCCGGACTGCGGCGGGATCATCCCCGCGCCGAGCTGCGACTTGAGGAAGGCGGCCTCGAAGGTCGTATCGATCCCCATGACCTCGCCGGTCGACTTCATTTCAGGGCTGAGCACCGGGTCCGCGCCGGGGAAGCGCGCGAAGGGGAACACCGCTTCCTTGACCGCCATGTAGGGCAAGTCGCGCTTGAACGGCTCGAAATTGGCGAGCGGCTCGCCCGCCATGACGCGCGCGGCGATCTTGGCGACCGGCTGCCCGATGGCCTTCGCCACAAAAGGCACGGTGCGACTGGCGCGCGGGTTGACCTCGATGAGGTAGACCACCCCGTCCTTCACCGCGAACTGGATGTTCATCAGCCCCTTGACGCCCAGCGCAAAGGCCAGTGCCTCGGCCTGGCGCTCCATCTCCGCGATGATCTCGGGGGGCAGCGAATAGGGCGGCAGGGTGCAAGCACTGTCGCCCGAGTGGACGCCCGCCTCCTCGATATGCTGCATCACGCCCGCGATCCGCACCTCGGTGCCGTCGCACAGCGCGTCGACATCGCATTCGATCGCGTCGCGCAGATACTGGTCGATCAGCACCGGGCTGTCCCCACTGACGTTGACCGCGGTGGCAATGTAGCTGTCGAGCTGGGCTTCGCTGTCGACGATCTCCATCGCACGGCCCCCGAGCACGTAGGAGGGGCGCAGCAGCACCGGGTAGCCGATCCGCGCGGCAACCGCGGCGGCCTCGTCGCGGCTGCGGGCGATGCCGTTGTCTGGCTGCTTGAGCTTCAGCTTGCTGACCAGCTTGGCAAAGCGCTCGCGGTCCTCGGCAAGGTCGATCGCATCGGGCGAGGTGCCGAGGATCGGGATGCCCGCATCCTCCAGCGCCTGTGCCAGCTTCAGCGGGGTCTGCCCGCCGAACTGGACGATCACGCCCAGCAATTCACCCTTCGATTGCTCGACCCGCAGGATCTCGAGCACGTCCTCGTCGGTCAGCGGCTCGAAATAGAGCCGGTCGGACGTGTCGTAATCGGTCGAGACTGTCTCGGGATTGCAGTTGACCATGATCGTCTCGAAGCCCTGCTCCGCGAGCGCGAAGCACGCGTGGACGCAGCAATAGTCGAACTCGATCCCTTGCCCGATGCGGTTGGGGCCGCCGCCGAGGATGACGATCTTCTTGCGATCAGAGGGCGCGGCCTCGCATTCGGGCGCGCCGAAGCTCGGAGCCTCGTAGGTCGAATACATGTAGGGCGTGATCGCCTCGAACTCGGCGGCGCAGCTGTCGATCCGCTTGAACACCGGATAGACGCCGAGCTTGTGGCGCAGCTGCCGGACTTCCTCCGCGCTGGTCGCCCCCGCCATGGCGACGAGCGCATCGTGAAGCAGCCCCGAGCGCTTGGCCTGCGTCTCGCCCAGCCCGCCGGCGACGCCTACAGAGCGAACCGCCAGCGTCGCAAGGCGCTTGTCGGAAAAGCCCATCGCCTTCAACCGCCTGAGGCTCGCCGCATCGCGCGGCAGCCCGTTGGCCTGCAAATCCTTCTCTGCGGCAATTATGGCCTCGATCTGGCGCAGGAACCACGGGTCGTAGAAGGTGACCGCGGCCACCTCCTCCACCGTCATCCCCTCGCGAAACGCCTGCCCGACCTTGAGCAGCCGGTCCGGCGTGCGGCGCGACAGTGCGGCGGTGATGACATCGCGTGCCTGCCCTTCGAGCTCGGGGAAGCGGTTGAAGCCATCAAGGCCCGTCTCGAGCCCGCGCAGCGCCTTCTGCACGCTCTCCTGGAAATTGCGGCCGATCGCCATGACTTCGCCGACGCTCTTCATCGCGGTCGAGAGGTCGGTGGCCGCGCCCTTGAACTTTTCGAAGGCAAAGCGCGGGATCTTGGTCACCACGTAATCGATGGTGGGTTCGAAGCTGGCGGGCGTCGCGCCGGTGATCTCGTTGGTGAGCTCATCGAGCGTGTAGCCGACCGCGAGCTTGGCCGCGACGCGGGCGATGGGGAAGCCGGTTGCCTTCGACGCCAGCGCCGAGGAGCGGCTGACGCGCGGGTTCATCTCGATCACGATCAGGCGGCCGTCCTTGGGGTTGACCGCGAACTGGACGTTGGAGCCGCCTGTCTCCACCCCGATCTCGCGCAGCACCGCGATGCTGGCCGAGCGCATGATCTGGTATTCCTTGTCGGTCAGCGTCAGCGCCGGGGCGACGGTGATGCTGTCGCCGGTGTGCACGCCCATCGGATCGACGTTCTCGATCGAGCAGATGATGATCGCGTTGTCCTTGCGATCGCGCACCACCTCCATCTCGAACTCCTTCCACCCGAGGAGCGATTCCTCGATCAGGACTTCGGTGGTCGGCGAGGCGTCGAGGCCTTCCTTCACGATCTGGTCGAATTCGGCCTTGTTGTAGGCGATCCCGCCCCCGGTGCCGCCGAGGGTAAAGGAAGGCCGGATGATCGCGGGCAGCCCGGTGCGTTCCAGCACCGCGCGCGCCTGTTCGAGCGTGTTGGCAACGCCCGAGCGCGCGGATTCGAGCCCGATCGCGTCCATCGCCTCGCGAAACCGCTGGCGGTTCTCGGCCTTGTCGATGGCGTCTGCCTTGGCGCCGATCATCTCGACGCCGTATTCGGCCAGCACCCCCATCTCATCGAGCTTCAGCGCGCAGTTCAGCGCGGTCTGCCCGCCCATCGTCGGCAGCAGCGCATCGGGCCGCTCCTTGGCGATGATCTTGGCGACGATATCGGGCGTGATCGGCTCGATATAGGTGGCATCGGCAAACTCCGGATCGGTCATGATCGTCGCCGGATTGCTGTTGACGAGGATGACCCGGTAGCCCTCCTCCTTCAGCGCCTTGATCGCCTGGGTGCCGGAATAGTCGAACTCGCAGGCCTGGCCGATGATGATCGGGCCGGCGCCGATGACGAGGATCGAGGAAATGTCGGTTCTTTTGGGCATCAGGATTCCTGCTCGGAAAAGGCGAAGATGAGCTTGGTGTAGCGGTTCACGTAGGGCAGCACGTCGGGCTTGGAGGCGGCGCTGCCGAAAACGAAGGTGCAGTTGCGGCGGATGTCGATGAGGCGATCCCCGTCGCGCGCCATGATGTAGCTCAGCACATAGTAGGAGCGCGGCGCGTTGCGGCGGCCGATGACGTCGAGCTTTTTCACCGTCTCGGTGCCGCTGGCGAGGCGCTCGCCGTCGATGAAGCCCTGTTCCTTGCGCTCTGCGGCCACCGCCTTGTGGCGCTTGGCGGGATCGAAGTCTTCCTCGCTGAACGGGCCCTGGGAGGCGGCGATGCGGCAGTCCATCCGTCCCGCGACGGGGTAGCGGGTGCCCTCATCATGCAGGACGGGGCGCCAGAAGGTGAGGACGGGCAGGCCGGTTTCGGAGGAGGCCTCGAGCGTCACCGAGCCATCGCCCTGAAACGCGACGCCCTCGGCGATCTCGGCGCCAGGCCACTGGGCGACAGGCGCGGGGTTCTGGGCGAGCGCGGGCGCGGCCAGTGCGAGAATGAGAAGTGCGAGCCTATTCATCTTCCGCCCGGTACTTCTCATTTCCGACAAAACCGAACTTCGTCGTGCCGGATTGCTTGATGTATTCCAGCACGCAGACCGAGGCTTCGTAGTCGGCATTCGGGCTCGGCTCGAAGATGATCTCGCCGTTCGGCTTGACGATGAGTTTGATGTCCTTGGCATTGCACTTGCGCAGGATCGCATCGGCATCCGATTGCTGGAAGCCGTCCGAGAAATCGATGGTGCTCGGCAGGTCGACCGTCACGCTATGCGACACCGGCCCGCAGGCCGTTATTGCCAGCGGCAAGGTGAGCACGAGCGAAAGGCCGCGAAGCTTGCCGCTCACCCCAGCCCCACCGACGCGAACCGTACCCGCATCATCGAAGCCCACGGCTACCGCGTGATCCGCTTCCGGAACAACGAGGTGTCCGAGAATCTGGACGGCGTTCTGGCGGTCATCGCCGAGGAAATCGCCATCGCCCGCAACGAGCGCTGACGCGCCCCCCTTCCCCGGGGGGAAGGGGCTGGGGGATGGG
>NZ_LSKQ01000135.1 GCF_001557115.1 Erythrobacter sp. CCH5-A1 | reverse complement strand
TGGCACGGCCTTCAACGCGCGCAGAACCCGGGCGAGCGCCTTCTCGTTGACGAAGTTGTCGACGGTCAAGCGCGCGCCGTTGGCGAGCTCGATGGCAATCGTGCCTGCTCGTGGCGGCTCGGTCGGCGGAGAAGCCGCTACACCGGCCACCAAAGGGCCGACCGACGGCTCTGGCCCCTCAGGGATGATCGCGGGAGCCGAAGTGTCCGCTGCGGCCTCGACGAACTGGCCGCATGGGATAAACTCCAGCGTCTTCCTTGCAATCGCTTCAGCCTCGCACCGGTTGGCACGCCAGTTGTAGATTAAACTCTTGGCGATGCCATGCCTGCGCGCGACCGACACCACTGTGACATCGGGGCGCAGGCTCTCCGCGACGATCGCGGCCTTCTCCGCATCAGAATAGCGCCGCCGCCGCTCCGTCCGCACGATCACGCCACCACCGTCGAACACAGAACCTCCTTCTGGAGTCCAGAAAGAACTCCCTTCAGGAACCATCCTTCACCGGACAGCACCGACCGCACAACTCGTGGTTGGCCGGACGCTTACCCTCCATTTAAGGGTCATACGCTTGCTTTGGCCGAGGGCATGGAGGACGCAGCCGCATACAGCACGCTCAGAGGAATCCCGTGCTGGAGCTCCCTCGGTGACCAAAGGATCGGACAACTGCGAATCCCAAGAGCGGTTACCGACCTTCGGATCGCCACGGATAATGACAAGGCCGGTCAAAGCGCCGCACAGCGCGCCATGGAAGCGCACGCCGCAACGGGGAGGACAATCAGCCGCGACCGGCCTCCACCAGGGTTCAAGGACTGGGCGAAGGTCGTCGAAGCGCGCCTTGGCAAATCCGATCTTCCCTAGGGGCGTCCTCGCTTATCGAACCAGCTTTGCGCGAACTTAAGGAAATGCCGTTCGGGATGCTTGGGCTGGATTTCCTCCTCTCCGACCCACCGACGCCACTCTCCTTCGAGATAATAAGGATCCCATCCAGGAGCGGCAGAACGAATCTCTGCAAAGACCTCCGGATCGAGGCGACCAGACCAAGGCTCACTGTCCGCCTCCCCTGCGCCGAACTTGTCGCTCACGATTTTCATCGTGTTTCGATTGGTGAAGAGAACCATGTCAGTCTCGCCGTCATAGGCGACGAAGTAGTCAGGGAGATGGTCCGAAGCGGCCAAAGTACGGACAGCGCGCCGGAATTCACGATCGGTCGACTTCGAGCCTGACTTCTTGTGAAGGATCTCGAGAGACGCTTTCCACGACGGCTGCTGACCGCAATGCTTGCGGGCGAGCTCGTAGATGCGCCGCTCGATCGGCTTGCGGAGCCGAAAATAATCCCGGTGAAGAGTGAGGACCTCGTTGTGCTGGATGGCATTGAAGACCCAATCCGATAGCGTGATCTCGCAGGAGAGAAGGCGACCGTCGAGCCCGTGCTTCCGCCGAATCGACGAGGAGTCGATCAGTCCGAAAGTGTCGGTCTGCTCCATGTCGCCAGTCCTGATATTGGTCGAGATCGTCGTGCCGCGGATGCGCTCTATGGCCTCCTGAAGCGCGTCATAGTCCTTCCCGGCCGTTCCACGATTGGTGAAGACGAGAAGTTCGTGGCTGTTGATGCGAACACGCTTGCTTACGGGCTCACCACGCTTGAGCTTCGCCATGATCTGGCTGATCGCGTAGATCAGGATGTCCTTATCGTAGATCGTGGCCAGGCCCTTCACGCTCGGTGTCACCTGAAGCCATTGGCCGTTGTGCTCATACCGGCGAATGCTGGTCTCTGGTTTCTTCGACAGCGAGTAAAAGGGGTGCTCGAGCTCTGCCATCACGTCCTTGAGGACGGCATCAGCAACATCGCAGATGAAGAGATCATGCTGCGGATGCCGCTCCTTCATGAGGGCCAGTTGCTGATTCGGTGACTCGCCTTCCATGGCGTCGGTTTCGGGGTATCACACACAAATGTCAATCGTTCGGGGTTTCACACACGCAATCGGGCATATTCGGGGTTTCACCCACAGCCAGCTGTCATTCGGGGTTTTACACACGGGATCGCCAAGATTCGGGGTTTTACCCACACGATCAAGTTTCGGGGTATCGCACACAAATTATCGGGGTTTCACCCACGAACATTCGGGGTATCACACACGAAGGCGGCTTAAGACGGCCAGAATTTGCAAGCACGATCAGTAAGATGCCCGAACAGGCGCGACCCTTAACACGAATCCTAACCCGAAATAACACCGGCAGACTGTGGATAAGAGTGGAGTCGGCCTGCGCCGTGCAGAAACCGACAGCGAGCGCCGCTGCAGGATCATGTGGTTCGTTACGAAGGGGATGGACTGGGCAACCCGGACCAAGTCAAGCGGTTGAAAGCTAGAGGCGAAGAAAGATTCGGCTTTCCGGGGGGGGCAAGCCCAACGGGCAGTGCCCTCCCCCCGGCCGACGAATGCATTTCAAGCGAGAAAGAGCCCCGCAAGGTTGTGCTCAGCGATCGCGACGCTGCTCGTCATATTGATCGAGAAGAGCTCTCATTGTCTCGTGATAGGTGCAGCCGAGCTGATTGCTGAGCTCACGAAAACGGTTGAGCGTTTCAAGCGGCCCTTCAATCATAATTCGGTCCTTGAGGCCGGCATTACGGGTGAGCGGAACCCGCCGACTGGCTTCCGCAGGCATGTTTCGCCGTGTCGCCACACGATCAGCGATTTGCTGGTCGATTACGGGATCACGCCCTGAAGCCGGCGCAGGAGTGAAATCGCTCACATCCAAGCCTGCCGAAGACGTCGCAGGCGCCCGTGCCTTACCAATATCAGCAAACTTACTCATGCTGCCGTGCCCTCCGAAACCGGCGCCGCGGCATCCCGCTCCACGCGAAGAACCTCGAGAACTTCTCTAGCGAGGTTCATCGCATTATCAGCTGCCTTGTCCAAATTCGAAACCTTCTCACCATCCAAACCGAAGATCGTACACTTCCGGCGTGCCATGAGGCGGTAGGCCTGGCGGTCATGGAGATGGGTCGAGAGAAGCGGCAACCCCCCTTCCCTGATATCCTGGATGATCTCACGTTCGGATGTCGTCTGGATCGCTGGGTTCGTCCTGTTGAAGACGATCCGATACGGGATCCGCCTGCGGCTATCTTGCTCACATTCCGCAATGACTGCGACAGTCTCGGCACCAGGGTCGGCGTCGAACTCGCTTGGAGCAAGTGGGACAAGAGCGAGATCGCAAGCCATCAGCACTCGGCTCATCAGGCGGCTTTCCCGCCCCTGTATGTCGACCAGAACGAATTGATGCTCGGCCGCCTCGGCATCGATTACCCTGCGGATAGTGTTCTCATCGACGTCGCTCCTGACCTTGAAATTGAGGCTTTCGCAATCAGCAGCCCATTTACCGACGGTCATTTGCGGGTCTGCATCGATGACACAGACCGAAGCCCCGCTCTCAGCCAAAGCGCTCGCAAGGATGATGATTAAAGTGGATTTTCCCGAACCACCCTTCGAGTTCGCGGCGGTGATGATTGGCATGTGCAGGTCCTTCCTATGATAGTCGCAGGATATACACACAGTATCCACAGGGCAAGCCTATAGCCCTCACAGACAATACGAATTGCATGCCCACACTCTGCGTAGTGTATGTGTATGATATAGGCGTTTGGCATGGTGTCCCTATGGTTTCCATAGGGCTTCCATATAAGGCTTAATTTCAGGGACTTACCACGGTGAAAGCCGGAGGTGCGAACGCAAAGATGCGATGGAAAGCGCCAAAAGGAGAGCTGAGACGAAAAAGGGAAGGGGGAGTGGGTGGGGCGGTTCAGCATCAGGAGCAGCCCGTGAACGATCTCTTTCAGCAATCCAGCCTGCGGCTCGACGCCGCGATCGATACCATAGCCGCAGCCATCGCACACGGTTCGCTGTCGAAGAAGCAGCTCTTTGACACCATGATCTCCCTCTACGGTGGCGGGGCGGCCGAAGGCTTGTGGTCACAACGCGACGGCTTCGACCTTTTGGAGGCGGGGCTTACGCGCCATCTGCGACAAGCCGGCATTGGGGCGGATATCCAAAAGATCGCCAAGATTACCGACCTGATCGAAGCCCTGCCGACCCACAGCGTGCGCAGCGAAGAACAGCTCCGCTACCAGCAGGGGTGACTACACGAAAGTGACGTATCTGCACGCTAAGGGCGAACAAATCCGGT
>NZ_LSKQ01000134.1 GCF_001557115.1 Erythrobacter sp. CCH5-A1 | reverse complement strand
ATGTGCTGGATCCCGCCAGCTTCCTCGTGTCGCGGCGAGGCAGGCGCGCAAAAACCGACCGGATCGACGCCGAAGCAATGATCGGGATCCTCAAAGCCTATCTCGCTGGCGACAAAAGCGTGTGCCGTGTCGTGGACGTGCCCTCTCCCGAGGAAGAGGACGCGCGCCGAGTAATGCGGGAGCGCGGCGATCTCGTGCACGAGCGCACCCGAATTATCTCTCGGATCAGGGGGCTACTTGCATTACAGGGCATACGATCTGTCAAAGCCATCAAGGGCGGTGACTGGTCAAAACAGCTCGACGACATGCGCACCGGCGATGGGCGGCCTTTGCCACCAAACCTTCGTCGAC
>NZ_LSKQ01000133.1 GCF_001557115.1 Erythrobacter sp. CCH5-A1 | reverse complement strand
GCGTCTCCCCGGTAGCATGTCTGTGTTGTGCGATTATGCTCGTAGAAAGCTTTGCGGCAGCATCCGCTCCGATTGCGGCGATAATACCCTCAGAATTTCCAACCCCAAGTTTGCCATTCACGCCTCCCGAGGCACCAGCCTCTCCAGACAAGAGGAACGATCTCGAGATACTCTGCGAGTCACTCTCGCTCAGGCCGAACCTCTCTTGAAGAGTATTGGATAGAGAACGAACCTGATCGTTGAATTTCGACACGCTCGAGTTGAAAGCCGACCCATTCTCGTTCGACGACGAAGCGCTGCGGCTTGCGCTTTCAAGCAGCTCAGTGCCGGTGGAGACTGTGGCGCTGCGAGACTCAGAGGCAGCCTGCCGAAGACCCTCTGCCCTGTTGAAGCCTTGGGACAAGGCCTCTCTGAAATCCGATGCAAAACCGTCGGTCCGCACTGGCTTGTAGGCTAGGGAAGAAATTGCCTGCCGGGTGTCGAAGGCGTTGGCACCATTGGCGAACCCTGTCTCGATCCCGCCGTCGGAATGAGTGAACGACCTCTTCCCGAACCCGGAGCCGTAGCTGAAGGTATCATCGTGCTTGT
>NZ_LSKQ01000132.1 GCF_001557115.1 Erythrobacter sp. CCH5-A1 | reverse complement strand
ACCACCTTCGGTGGTCCCCCTCCCCTTGCAGGGGAGGATCATCAAGCCCCTCCCCGAGCGTAGGGCCAATTTCGCCGCTTGCCCCGCCGCACCAATCATCGCACATCTGCGGCCATGTCCCGCCAATCCTTCCGCCAGGCCTTGCGCGCCTTCCAGCATGTCCGGGGCGAGCCGCCCGAGCCGGGGTTCATTGCCGATCTCGAGTTTCTCGAGAACCGCGATCTCGATCTCTCGGTGCGCTCGGGGGCGCTGCTGGGGTTCAATGCGCTGCTGCTGACGATCGGCACGCATCCGGTCTCGGCCAGCCCCGGCGCGCCGCTCAGCCTCGATGCGGTGAGCCAGCCGGGGATGACGCTCCTCAGCCTCGCCGCGCTGGTGCCGCTGGCGGTGTCGAGCTGGCTGCTGCTTCAGGCGATGCTGCTGGGCGAGGAGTTCGAGAACGAGGGGCTGGAGGGCGATGCGCTGCGCCAGCGGCTGCTGGCGGCCTTCATCCGCTCGATCGATGCGCAGGCGCGGCGGCTGACATGGGCGATCCGCGCGACCATCCTCGGCGCGGGGCTGACGCTGGTGGTGTGGGCGGCGATCGTGGCGGGCAAGATGCTGTGACGGCGCTCAGCCCGCCTTGCGGGTGAGCACCGTGCGGTTGCGGGTGAGCCATGCCTCGCCGGCATCGTCGAGGAAGTCGACCTCCTTCAGCGTGACGAGGCTCGCCCCGTCGCGGGTGGTGGTGAGGCGGATGCGCGCCGGGCGGTCGTCGTCGGTGCCCTCCTCGATGGCGAGGATCGTCCAGTGCGCGGTATCGGTCGCGGCGGCGAGGGAGAGGGTCGCCTTGCCGAGTTCCGGCACGCGGCCGGCGCGGAAGCTGGTCGCGTATTCGGTGGCGCCGTCGGGCCCGAGCATCTCGAGCGAGGTGATGAAGACATTGCCGACCCGCGGCCCGTCATCGAAGATCGCGCGGCGGGTGAGGGTGTTGCCGTCCCCCTCGAGCGAGACGGTGACGGTCATCGGGATGCCCTGCCACTCGCCCGACTGGTAGTCGCGGTACTGCAGCTGCCCTTCCCAGGCGCCCGCCGTGGAAGCGCGGGCTTCGGCGAGGGTCAGCGCGGGGGCGGTTTGCGCGGCAGCGGGGGCGGCGGCGGTGAAGGCAAGAACGGCGGCAAGGGCGAGGCGCATCGTGGCAATCTCCTGATGGGGCAGCGCAGCTACGCGCCGGGCGGGCGCAAGGTTGCGCGACCGGCGCGGTGCGTCATGCCCCGAACACCTCTCCCGTATCCATCCGCACGCCGCGCGCGCCCTCGGTCGGGCGGTAGGCGTCGTAGAGCGTGGCTGCGGCATAGGAGACGAGCAGCGAGCGGCGGGGCGCGCCCGAGTGGTTGGTGGTGGCGCCGTGGAGCACGTCGGGGTCGAAGATCAGCACATCGCCCGCCTCGCCCGAGAGCACCTCGGCCACCGCCGCCTCATCATCCTCGCCGCCCCGGTGCGAGCCCGGGACGATCTGCGTCGCGCCGTTGCCCGGCCCATAGGGGTCGAGCCAGATCATCGCCGCCATCACCCGGCCCGGATTGCCGGCGGAATCGCGGTGCAGCGGCTGCGGCCGGTTGCCCTGACGCGGCGCGCGGCCCTCCACCTGCGAGAGGAAGAAGGGCACCTTGAGGACATGGCGCACCGCCTCGATCAGCACCGGCAGGCGGCAGGCGGCCTGCACGTGCGGGTCGAGATCGACCTGCGCGTGCCGCCAGTCGGCCCCGCGCGGCACCGGCCAAAGGTCCGAGGCCAACTCACCGGCATCGAAGGCGGCCTGCAGGAGAGCGACCCACTCCGCCGGCACGCCGCCGCGCACCAGCAGGAAGCCTTGCGCGTCGAGCTGCGCCCGCGCCCCGGGATCGAGGCCGGGAAGGCTGTGTGCCGCGATGACGGCAGCGGCGCTCAATCGTGCTCGCGGTCGCCGGCGCCCACGTAGAGCTGGTTGCCGACCTCGCGGAACTTTGCGCTCATTTCGGCCATGCCCTTTTCCGCCTCGGCCTCGCTGGCGACGAAGGTGTCGATGCCGGCATTCTGCTTCGCCGCGAAATCGCGCACTTCCTGCGTGATCTTCATCGAGCAGAATTTCGGCCCGCACATCGAGCAGAAATGCGCCGACTTCGCGCCTTCAGCCGGAAGCGTCTGGTCGTGGTACTGCTCGGCGGTTTCGGGATCGAGGCTGAGGTTGAACTGGTCGCGCCAGCGGAACTCGAAGCGGGCCTTGCTCAGCGCATCGTCGCGCACCTGTGCGGCCGGGTGCCCCTTGGCAAGGTCGGCGGCGTGGGCGGCGAGCTTGTACGTCACCACGCCCACCTTCACGTCGTCGCGGTCGGGGAGGCCCAAGTGTTCTTTGGGCGTGACGTAGCAGAGCATCGCCGTGCCATACCACCCGATCTGCGCCGCGCCGATGCCGCTGGTGATGTGGTCGTAGCCCGGCGCAATGTCGGTGACGAGCGGCCCCAGGGTGTAGAACGGCGCCTCGCCGCAGGCCTCGAGCTGCTTTTCCATGTTCTGCTTGATCTTGTGCATTGGCACATGGCCGGGGCCCTCGATCATCACCTGCACGTCCTGTTCCCAGGCGCGCTTGGTGAGTTCGCCCAGCGTGTAGAGCTCGGCGAACTGCGCTTCGTCATTGGCGTCGCGGATCGATCCGGGGCGCAACCCGTCGCCCAGCGAATAGGCGATGTCATAAGCCTTCATGATCTCCGTGATCTCGTCGAAGTGCTCGTAGAGGAAGCTCTCCTTGTGGTGGGCGAGGCACCACTTGGCCATGATCGAGCCGCCGCGGCTGACGATCCCGGTGACGCGCTTGGCGGTGAGCGGGATGTAGGGCAGGCGGACGCCCGCGTGGATGGTGAAGTAGTCGACGCCCTGTTCGGCCTGCTCGATCAGCGTGTCGCGGAAGATGTCCCAGGTCAGTTCCTCGGCGATGCCGCCGACCTTCTCGAGCGCCTGATAGATCGGCACGGTGCCGACGGGGACGGCGGAGTTGCGGATGATCCATTCGCGGGTGTCGTGGATGTTGCGCCCGGTCGAGAGGTCCATGATCGTGTCCGCGCCCCAGCGGGTCGCCCAGACCATCTTGTCGACCTCCTGCGCCACGTCCGAGGCCACGGCGGAGTTGCCGATATTGGCGTTGATCTTGACGAGGAAGTTGCGCCCGATCGCCATCGGCTCGCTTTCGGGGTGATTGATGTTGGACGGGATGATCGCGCGGCCCCTTGCCACTTCCTGCCGCACGAATTCCGGCGTGATGACATCGGGGATCTCCGCGCCCCAGCTTTCGCCGTCACGCACCAGATCCTTGGCGATTTCGCGCCCGAGGTTCTCGCGCTCGGCGACATATTCCATCTCGGGGGTGATGATGCCGCGCCGGGCGTAGTGCATCTGGCTGACGTTCATCCCCGCCTTGGCGCGCAGCGGGCGCTTCACCGTGTTGGGGAACTGCGGCACGCCGCCCGAGCGGTCGGGGCCGAGCCGGCCATTGTCCTCCGGCTTCACCTCGCGGCCCTCGTAATCCTCGACATCGCCGCGCGCGAGGATCCAGTCGCGGCGCAGCGGGGCGAGGCCGGCGCTGATGTCGATGCGCGCCTCGGGATCGGTGTAGGGGCCGGAGGTGTCGTAGACGCGCACGGAGGGCTCGCCCCCCTCGAGATCGATCTCGCGCATCGCGACGCGGATGCCGGAGCCGGTGCGCGCGCCGACGTAAACCTTGCGGCTGCCGCGAATGGGCCCGGTGGTTACGCCGATTTCGACGGGGCTGTTGATGTCGGCCATGATGCTCTCTCTCCTCATGGCGGAAAGCGAGCGGGGTTTTGGCACGGCGACCAGCCCACTCCCTCCGCCGATGCTAATCGGTTCAGGTTCGACGGGTCGGGCGATGCTAACCGCCCCTCTCAGCCTCAGCAGGCTCCCCGGGGATGGAGTGGGATAGACCCAGAAACCTGCGAAATCCATTCCTTTTGAATTACCCCGGCACAGATCTACGCACCACGAAACAGCATCCGAGCCGACGGTGTTTGGGCTCCAGAACCGAGCGACGACATTATGGCATATGCTCGATCTCCGGATGCGCGCAGACCGGTAAATCCAATCGACTGGACTAATCCCATGTATCGTCTTACTTTTGGATAGCTGATCCAAGGGGGGAACAGCAAAAGTCTTGGGGCGGGGGATATGAAGAAGCTTAGAAATCGCTTGCTTGTGACCGGCGTTATCGGTGCCGTAGTGCTGACCGGGTGTGCCGATGTTAAGGGAAACCCGGCGAACACCCAGGCTGAGGTCGAGCAAGAGAACGCCGACAGCGTGAAGATGGCTGGCGCCCAGAAGGCCATGGCGGTCGATCCGCTAACGGCTGTCTCGGCCGGTCTATCGATCGCCTCGAGCCTCAAATCGCTGTTCGGCAAAGACTCCAATCAAAGGGACCTCAAGGAAATCAAACGCAAGCTGAACGAGATATCGGCACAGAACAGCCAAATCCTGCAACGTCTCGGCGAGATCATGTCGATCCTGCAGAACCTTGGTGCAATCATTCGCGAGAATGTCCGGCTTGAAACAATCTACGAGAAGCAGGCCCGCCTTTCCGGCGAATCGAGCCAGCTTTATGAAACCTGGCTGGCAGAAATCGATGATCGTCGCGCCCGCCGACAGGCCGAGAACCGCTATCGGAACGACATACTGCCTGATGTGCGCGACGTGACGAGCCAATTGATGGACGAAGGCTACGGTTACAGCGCCTACGACACGGTGGGCCACGGAATGCTCATGGAATTCTGGATGAGCCGCCGCCTCGGAGAACGAGCATCGTTGCGGCGAACCAAGGCTGGCACATTCCTTGAGTATTTCGATCGCGCTCTCAACCCGGCAGTTGCGGGTTCACTCGGCAAACTGCTGGCGGAAGCAAAGGCGCAACAGGCCCGGCTCAAGGCCGTTCTTGATGCGGCTGACCAGCGCATCGGGGCGGATGGCTGGGAGGTCGCCGAACGCGAGTATCAGACCTCCAGAAGCAGCGGCAGGCGCACGACCTACAAAAAGATCAGAGTGCTGGTCAAAGCCAGTGGCAACCAGACAGACGGTTATGTGCTATCGCGCCGCGAAGTAGTTTTGCGCGAATGGGTCGAAGTCGAACCGCCTGAACGTACGGGCCCGTGCCCGGCATGCAAGAACATCGAAGCGGCATCTGAAAGTACGGGCAACAAGTCTCTTCCCCCCGATCCGATCGCCGGTGCCGACAATCCGGTTGCGCGGGTCAGCTATTGGAATGCTGTTCGCTCGACACTTGCACAGGCCGACAATGAAGTTGTCCTGTGGTCCAAGACAAGCGAAGTGATCAGAATCTACCGTGCCGAAGCAAAGGCAGTCGCTGCCGGAGGTTAACCGCAGGCGGGCATATGTGCGGGAGCGAGGGAGGGCACGGCCTAAATGCCCCCCTCGTCACCCATCTTGCCGAACGGTCACAACTACGCGCAGGTGATTGCTTTCCCTGCCGGACTTGCGTCCTTTAGCGCCCCCTCACTCCTCCCCTGCCGCGCCCAGCAAGCTCAGCGCCAGCAGCAGCGTCGCCAGCACGCCCGATCCGCCGGCGAGGGGGATCTTGCCGAAGATGTCACCCCCGCCTGCAATCGCCGCGCCGTTCGCCAGCATCGCGATACCGCCCGCAAGCGCCGTCGCACCGCCCAGCGCCTTGCTCCCCGCCGCCATCCGCGACAGACCAACCAGCAGCGCGGCGAGGCCCAGCAGCAGCTTGGCGGCGTTGTAGATGACGAAGGCGAAGGCGACGATCGCGCCCGCCGCGGGGGCGAGCGCGGGGTCGGCCTTGGCGGCGTCGGAGAAGGGGAAGAACAGCGTGAGGCCGATGCTCACCTGAAGAAAGTTGAGCACCGCGGCAAAGGCGATGGCGGCAAAGGCCAGCGTCAACCGCTCGGAGCGCACCATCGCCGCCCCGGCCAGCGCGGCGAGCAGCGGGAAAAGCAGGCCCTCGGTGCCCCACAGGAGCTGGCGCGGCACGTCCATCTTCGAAACGTACAGCGCGGTGTAGACGCTCTGGGTGACGCAGGCGAGGATCAGCAGGACGGCAATCGCACGGATGGTGCGCTGGTGAGCGAAAGGCATGGAAGTGGTGACCCCTGTTGGCAAGCTAGACAGCGTATGGCGACAGGTTCGCTGCGCCGTGCGGTCAGGTTACAGCAGGGGCCGCGCGCTTCCTTTCGGATTCCTCGCTTTGTGCGAGAGCCGGATGGTGGCGCGCGGCGCCTATTCGATCACGCGCCCGCGCACCATCACGAAGTCGACCTTCTCGAGCACGGTCACGTCCTTCAGCGGATTGCCCGCGACCGCAATGATGTCCGCCGAATAGCCCGGTGCGAGCTTGCCGATCTGGCTCTCCATGCCCAGCACCTTGGCCGCGACCGTGGTGGCCGTGGCCAACGCCTCGCGGTCGGACATGCCCTGCTTCTTCAGCAGTGCAAATTCCTGCGCATTGCGCCCATGCTGGAAGACCCCCGCATCGGTGCCGAAGGCGATGGTGACGCCATACTGGCGCGCGCGGGCAACGAGCGAGTTCATCAGCGGCTGGGTCATCCGGATCTTCTCCTCGACCGTCGGGGTGTAAATCCCCTTGCCGAGCCCTTCCGACACGCCCTGGAAGGCCATCAGGGTCGGCACCAGCACCACGCCGCGCTCACGCATCGCCTTGCCCGCCGCCTCGTCGATGAAGCTGCCGTGCTCGATGGTGTCGATCCCGGCCTCGGCCGCCTGCTGGATGCCGCGCGCGCCGTGGGCGTGGGCCATGACCTTGAGGCCAAGGCTGTGCGCGGTGTCGGCGATCGCCTTCATTTCCTCGGGCGTGAAATGGGCCTCGAGCCCGCGGCCCTGCTGGCTGAGCACGCCGCCGGTCGCGGTGATCTTGATGATGTCCGCGCCATTCTGGCTGGCGAGCCGCACCTTGGCGGCGCATTCGACCGGGCCGGTGCAGTTGAAACCGCTATCGAGCAGTTCGTTCACTTCGGGGCGGAAGCCGCTGACGTCGGCGTGCCCGCCGATGATCGAGAGCGCGGGGCCGGCGGCGATGATGCGCGGGCCCGGGATGATGCCCTCGGCGGTGCCGCGCCGCAGCGAGAAGGCGGTTTCCTGCCCGCTGCCCGCCTCGCGCACCGTGGTGAAGCCGGCGAGCGCGGTGATGCGCGCGTTCTTGGCGCCGACGACCACGCCCCATTCGTCGGGCTCGGTCGCCTCCTTCCAGAAATCGCCGCCCGGATCGCCGGTGAGGTGGGTGTGAAGATCGATCAGGCCGGGGAGTACGGTCCTGGTCTTGAGGTCGATCTCGCGGTCGGCCTTGACGCTGTGGCCGGGGGTGATCGAGACGATCTTGCCGTCCTCGACCAGCACCGTCGCCGGGCCGCTCGCCTCGCCCGAAGCATCGGTGATGACGCTGCCCGCGCGGATCGCGACGGTTTCGGCCTGCACGGGCGCGCCGGCGAGCGCGGCGGCAAGCATGGCTGCGCCCGCGATCAACTGCCCTCGAAATGCCTGGATCATGCCCAATCTCCCCTGTCCGTTTTCTCTGTTCTCCGTGATGCTACGCAGCTTGGTCCGTGGCAAGCCCCGGCGGGAAATTCAGGCGGCGTTCAGCAACGAATCGCGACTAAAAGCATGATTTGTCACGGGGGTTCCGATGGCTGGATTGCGCGCACACCTTCTGGCCGGCCTTGCGCTGGCACTTGCTCCGGCCGCAACGCTGATGGCGCAGGATCCCGCGCCCGAGACGCCGTCGGCAGAGCCGACCGAGAACGAGATCATCGTCGAAGGCTATACCGAAAAGGAAGTGCGCAACTTCCTGTGGCGCTCCGTCATCCCGACCGGGCGCGTGATCGCCAAGCGCACTGGCCCGGTGTGCGTGGGGATCGACAACGTCCCCGCCGTGCTGAGCGAGCCGCTCAAGGCGCGGATCGAGCATAACCTCGACACGCTCGGGATCGAGCGCGCCACGCCGGGCTGCAAGGTCAACGCCGTGATCGTGTTCGATCGCGATGCCCACGGCTTCGTCAACGCGCTCTCGCGCTATGAAGGCGGGGCGGCTTTTGACGCGCTCTATCTGCCGGAACGGCGGCGTCTGATCGAACCGGTGCGTCCGGCCTATAACTGGCATTACATGAATCTCGAACAGCTCCAGCAGTTTCTGGGAACGCCCCAGCCCCTGACGCGGCAGGGCGCGAGCCTCGGGCGCGGGTTCCAGGGCGTCGGCTTCGACAACAGCGCCGAATCGCGACTGGCGCTCTACGCAACCCCGGCCGAGATCAGCAAGACCTTCTCGGTGGTGGATATCGACACCATCGACGGCATCACCATCGAACAGCTCGGCGATTACCTGACGATGCAGATGCTGGTGGAATTCCGCCCGGACGTGAAGGGCTGGGTTCCGGCGGATTCGATCCTTAACCTGTTCACGCCCTCGGGCGCCAATCCCGATGCGCCGCCCGAGATGTCGACGCTCGACCGCATCATTGTGCGCGAGATGTACCGGACCCGGGGCAACTACGGCAACGGCGCGATCCGCAACTCGATTGCGCGCGCGTCGGTCAGGGAGCTGGAGCAGACAGGGGCGCTGCTCGCGCAGCGGTGATCGCGCGCCGGGTGAAAGGCGTTCATCGGCGCAGGATAGGCCCCGCATGATGCCCGTCCCCCCTCGTCTGCGCTCCATCGAAAGCTTGATGCGGCGCGCCCTCGCCCATGGCAGGGCGCGGTGCGCAACACAGGGGACGAACCAACGCCAATCGCCGTTACGGCGATGATTTGTCATGGGGATTGAAATGACAGGTTTGCCCGCACGTCTTCTGGCCGGCCTCGCGCTGGCGCTTGTCCCGGCGGCTGCGCTGATGGCGCAGGAGGCAGCGCCCGCAGCGGCTCCGGCCGCCAACGGCGAAGAGATCACCAACGAGATCATCGTCGAGGGCTATACCGAAAAGCAGGTCCGCCAGTTCCTGTGGCGCGCGCTGAGCGACACCGGCAATGTCCTTGCCAAGCGCAAGGACCCGGTCTGCATCGGGATCGACAACGCGCCCGATGCGCTCGCCAAGCCCCTGCGCGCGCGGATCGAGGCGAACCTCCAATCGCTCGACATCCCGCGGGGCGAGCCGGGGTGCACCGTCAACGCGGTGATCGTGTTCGACCGCGATTCCCACCGCTTCGTCAACTGGCTGGCGGACCAGAACAGAGGCATCGCCTATGCCTCGCTCTACCTTCCCGAAAGGAAGCGCCTGATCAAGCCGGTGCGGCCCGCCTACAACTGGCACGTCGTGCGCACGGCCGAGAAGGAGCGGCCGCTCGGCACCGGCCAATCGCTGACCCAGCAGGGCGCCAGCGGCGGGCGCGGGTTCCAGCTGGCCGGCTTCGGCCCCGGCGGCCGGTTTCTCTCCGACGCCACCCCCGTGGAAACCAGCAAGACCTTCTCGGTGGTCGATTACGATGCGCTGGAGGGGATCACGATCGAACAGCTCGGCGACTACCTGACGATGCATATGCTGGTCGAGCTGCGCCCGGGGACAAGCGAGAGCGTTCCGGCGGATTCGATCCTCACCCTGTTCTCCGAGAGCGGCAGCAACGCCGATGCCCCGGCCGAAATGTCGGCGCTCGACCGGACGATCCTCGCGCAGATCTACGGGGCGAGTGACACCTACAGGGTCGGCGCGGTGCGCAGTTCGATTGCGCGCGCCGCGATCGAGCGGCTGGACGATGACGGCGCGCTCAAGGCAGAGCCGTGAGCGCGCGTCGGCTCAGAAGGTGTAGGACACCCCGCCGCCGAGGATGAACTGGTTCGCGTCGCCCCTGACGGCGGTGTAAGGCGTGTCGGCCCCGTCGCCCACCAGCCGCGAATAGCCGCCCACACCGGTCAGCGCCCAGCCCCCGTTCAGGGGATTGCGGTCGAGATCATAGGCGAGGATCGCGGTGGTGCCGATGCGGTTCACCCCGCCATCCGCGCGGAACTGCGCAAGGCCGCTCGCAGCGCTCTGCGCGGGAGTGACGGTGAAGTAGTAATCGGCGAAGCGGTCGGTGACGATCTCCATGTTTGCCTGGGCTTGCAGGGTGAAGGCCTTGCCGAGGAGGGTGCGGTAGCCGACCTGCGGCTCGATCACCCAGCCCTCGTGCGCGCCGAGGATGTCGCGCCGGGCCTGCACGCCGATGGTGAGCTGGTCGAGCGGCTTGATCGCCCCGCGCCACGCGACCGCGACATTGGCGCCCACTTCGAGCGCCGCGTCGAGCTTGCCCGCGCGCGCCACCACCGCGTCGGAGATGCGGTTGTTGCGATCGTTGCGGAAGCGGAGGGCCGGGCCGAAGGCGAGGCGCGGGCCCTTCTTGGGGACCATCGCGGGCTTGGGCGAGTTGAAATCGAGCACGAAGCCCGGCCCGTTCGGCGCGATCCCTACCCCTCCCACTCGCCCGGCGATCAGCGGCAGGGGGAAGGCGATGTAATCGTTCGATCCCGCATAGCTCGGCACCAGCCCCGCGCCGAGGCCGATCGTCGCCCAGGTCTCGTCGAACACCGGCTTGGTGAAGGTCATGGGCGGCTTGGCGGGAGGAGGCGGCGGAGAGGCTGGCGGCGGCGGTGCGGGCTGTCCGGCCTGCGCATCGGCGGCGGCAGCATCGGCCTCGGCAACCTCGGAAGCCTGCGCGGGCACGGAAGCAAGCGCGATTGCGAGCGTCAGCGGAGCGAGTGAAAGGCGGGTTTGCATGGGGGTGCGATCCTCGGAAAATGGGGGTTTGAGCGGGCAAACGCGGGTGCCCTCTAATGTTTCCGGGTAATGTTGCAACATCGCAATTCCGGTGCCTCCCGCACCGCGGACCGCCAGCGCGATTGCCCATTACCGCCGCCTCGCCTAGGGCGTTAGACCGATGGTCGATTCACCCAACAGTTACGCCGCGCCCGACGCGGCCCCGCTCGATGTCGTCATCGTCGGCGGCGGGCTGGCAGGCGGGCTGATCGCGCTCGCGCTCCACCGCCATGCGCCGGGGTGCCGCTTCGTTGTGATCGAGGCGGGGCGCACGCTCGGCGGTCACCACCGCTGGAGCTGGTTCGAGACCGACATCCCGATGCGCGAACGCGCGCTGATGGCTGGCTTCCAGTTGAACGGCTGGGACGAGGGCTACGACATCACCTTCCCCGGCTTGGGGCGCACCCTGCCGACGTCCTACCGCTCACTCGCCAGCGCCGAATTTCACCGCGCGCTGATGGCGGAACTGCCTGGCGAGCGGGTGATGCTGGAAACGAAAGCCGCCAGCCTCGATGCAGGCGGCGTGACGTTGGCGGACGGCAAGCGCCTTGCCGCCCGGCGCGTGATCGATTGCCGCCCGTTCAAGCCGTCAAAGCACCTTGCAGGCGGCTGGCAGGTGTTCCTCGGCCAGCACTTCAAGTGCGAGAAGCCCCACGGCCTCGCCCGCCCGGTCATCATGGATGCGAGCGTCGACCAGCTCGCCCCCCACGGCAATGGCGAGGCCTACCGCTTCGTCTATGTCCTCCCGCTGTCGGAAGACGAGGTGTTCATAGAGGACACCTATTATGCCGACCAGCCGAAGATGGACGCCGATGTCCTCAAGGGCCGTGTCGCCGAATATGCCCATCGCCACGGCTGGAAGTGCGAGGTGATCGACCAGGAGGCGGGGATCCTCCCGGTGATATCGGGCGGGGATTTTGCCGCCGCCACCGCCGAGGTCGCAATTCCCGGCGTCGCGCTGGCGGGCGCGCGCGGGGGCTTCTCGCACCCGCTCACCAGCTACACCCTGCCCTTCGCAGTCGACAATGCGCTCGCCATCGCGAAGATGATCGCGCGGCGGCCTGACCTCTCGGGCGAGGAACTCGCCGCCTTCTGCGCGCGCCGCGCCCGGCGCCACTGGCGCGCGACCGCCTATTACCGGATGCTCAGCCGGATGCTGTTCGAGGCTGCCGAGCCCGGCAAGCGGGTGGTGGTGTTCGAGCATTTCTACGCGCTGCGCGGGGCATTGGTGGAGCGTTTCTACGCCGGTCGATCGACCTGGCCCGATCGCCTGCGCATCCTCACGGGCAAGCCCCCCGTAGCTATCCCGCGCGCCATCCGGGCGCTGTTTTCTTCAGGCAAGCCTCTCAACACGGAGACCCCGGCATGAACGCCGATGCGAAGCTCAACCTCTCGGGCGCGAAGGGTGTGAACCCCGCCCTCGCCGCGCGCTATGACGGCCGCACCGCCTGCGTGATCGGCGCCGGTTTCGGCGGCATGGCGCTGGCGATCCGGCTGCAATCGGCGGGGATCGCGACCACGGTGTTCGAAAGCCGCGACAAGCCCGGCGGGCGCGCCTATTTCTGGGAGCGTGACGGCTTCACCTTCGATGGCGGACCGACCGTCATCACCGATCCCGATTGTCTCAAGGAACTCTGGGGCCTCACCGGCCACGACATCGCCGAGGATGTCGAGCTGATGAGCGTCATGCCCTTCTACCGCCTCAACTGGCCCGACGGCACGAATTTCGATTATTCGAACGACGAGGCGAGCCTCAACGCCGAGATCGCCAAGCTCAACCCCGCCGACGTCGCGGGCTATGCGCGCTTCCTCGAATATTCCGAGCGGGTCTACAAGGAAGGCTACTTGAAGCTCGGCACCGTGCCGTTCCTCGATTTCAAGTCGATGCTCAAGGCCGCGCCCGCGCTGATCAAGGAGCAGGCGTGGCGCTCGGTCTATTCGATGGTCGCAAGCTATGTCGAGAACGAGAAGCTGCGCGAGGCGCTCAGCTTCCATACGCTGCTGGTCGGCGGCAACCCGATGAACACCTCCTCGATCTACGCGCTGATCCACAAGCTCGAGAAGGACGGCGGCGTGTGGTGGGCGCGCGGGGGCACCAACCGGCTGATCGCGGGCATGGTGCGCCATTTCGAGCGCCTCGGCGGCCAGATGCGCATCGGCGATCCGGTGGTGCAGGTGCACACGCTCGGCACCAAGGCCACGGAAGTCGAGACCAAGAGCGGCTTCAAGCAGCGCTTCGATGCTGTCGCGTCCAACGCCGACATCATGCACTCCTACAAAGACCTGATGTCGCAGAGCGCGCGCGGCAAGCAGATGGCCAAGAGCCTCGGCCGCAAGACCTATTCGCCCTCGCTCTTCGTGGTGCATTTCGGGCTGGAGGGCACCTGGCCCGGTATCCCGCACCACATGATCCTGTTCGCCAAGCGCTACAAGGGTCTGCTCGACGACATCTACAAGAACGGCGTGATCCCCGAGGACTTCGCGATCTACCTCCACCACCCCACCGTCAGCGACCCGAGCATGGCGCCCGCGGGCAAGAGCACCTTCTACGCGCTCGTCCCCGTCAGCCACATGGGCAAGATGCCGATTGACTGGGACGAGGTCGGGCCGAAGCTGGAAAAGATGATCTTGGACGAGCTCGGCCGCAGGCTGATCCCCGACATCCACTCGCGGATCGTGACCAAGTTCAGCTACGCGCCCAAGGACTTCAAGCAGGACTTGAACGCCCACATGGGCAGCGCCTTCAGCCTCGAGCCCGTGCTGTGGCAAAGCGCCTGGCTGCGCGGCCACAACCGCGATGACGTGATCGACAACTACTACCTCGTCGGCGCGGGCACCCACCCGGGCGCGGGTATCCCGGGCGTGGTGGGGAGCGCGAAGGCGACCGCCGGGCTGATGCTGGAGGATCTCGTGGTCCGGTAATCCTCCCCTTCAGGGGAGGGGGACCACCGAAGGTGGTGGAGGGGCGAGCGATGATAAGAGGTCAGAACGACACCGTCAAACTCGCCCGCAAGCTCCGCGCCGAAATGACGCCGCCGGAAATTGCGCTCTGGCAAGCCCTGCGCACCCGGCCCGGAGGCTACAAGTTCCGCCGCCAGCATCCTGCCGGAATCTACGTGCTCGATTTCTTCTGCTCGAAGGCGCGGCTGGCGATCGAAGTGGACGGCAGGGCGCACGACAGTGCACCGGTGATCGCCAAGGACGCCGCCCGCTCGCGGTTCCTGCGGGACAACGGAATTGCCACCACGCGCATTCCGGCGAAACTTGTGCTTGAAGATATCGAGGCCGTGGTTAGGCGGCTGGTGCAAATCTGTGACGAAAGAATGGAAGGCATGACCTGCTCGCCCCTCCCCCATCCTGCGGATGGTCCCCCTCCCCGTTCCGGGGAGGATCGGTCGTGAAACGCCTCGCCGTATACTGCGGGTCGGCCTCGCCAGAGGATCCGCGTTACATCCAGCTCGCCTATGACGTTGGCGCGGAGCTTGCCCGCCGCGGAATCGGGCTCGTCTATGGCGGGGGCAAGCTCGGCCTGATGGGCGCGGTCGCGCGCGGGGCGAAAGAGAACGGCGGCCATGTCATCGGCATCATCCCCGAGGCCCTCGTGCGCGCCGAAGTCGCCAACCATGACTGCGACGAGCTCGTCACCGTCTCGGGCATGCACGAGAGGAAGCAGCGCTTCACCGACCTCTCCGACGGCTTCGTCACCATCCCCGGCGGGGTGGGCACGATGGACGAGCTGTGGGAGGCGATCAGCTGGTCGCAGCTCGGATACCACACCAAGCCCGTGGGCCTGCTCAATGCTTTCGGCTTCTACGATCACCTGCTTGCCTTCAACGCCAAGATGATCGAGGTCGGCTTCATCCGTCCGCAGCACGCCGGCATCATGATCGCCGCCGAAACCTGCGGCGACCTCCTCGACAAGATGGCGGCCTACGAGCCCCACACCCCGATCTTCCGCATGAAGGCCGAGGAGCTGTAGGCTTTCCGATGGCGGTCGATCCCGCAACCCGCGCCGCGCTGGTCGAGCACGCCCGGCTGACGATCAAGCACGGCTCGCAGAGCTTCTCGGCGGCCGCGCGGCTGTTCGACCGCGAGACCCGCGAGCGCGCCTGGCTGCTCTACGCCTGGTGCCGCCGCGCAGACGATATTGCCGACAATCAGGAGCTGGGCGGCGAGCTGGGCGACCAGAGCGACCTTGCGGACCGCCTCGCCCATATCCGCCGATTGACCGCGCTCGCCTTCGAGGGCCAGCCCACGGGTGATCCGGCTTTCGATGCGCTGGGTGTGGTCGCCGCCGAGGTGGGCCTCACCCCGCAAATGGCCGAGGACGTGATCGCCGGCTTCCAGCTCGATGCCGAGGACTGGCGCCCGCGCACGGAACGGGACATGCTGCGCTATTGCTACCATGTCGCGGGCGCGGTGGGCGTCATGATGGCGGTGGTGATGGGGGTCTCGCCGCAGGATCAGGAGACGCTCGACCGGGCGAACGACCTGGGCCTCGCCTTCCAGCTCTCCAACATCGCGCGCGATATCGTCGAGGATGATGCGGCGGGGCGCTGCTACCTGCCCGTCGAATGGCTGGTCGAGCAGGATATCGAGCCCGGCCAGCACACCAAGCCGCACCACCGCAAGGAACTGGCCGAAATGGCCGCGCGGCTGGTGGCGCTGGTGGAAAAGCACGAGGCGGCGGCGCGCGTGGGCGCGGCAAAGCTCCCCTTCCGCAGCCGCTGGGCGGTGCTCTCCGCCGCGCGCATCTATGGCGCAATCGGCCGCAAGGTCCGCGCGCGGGGAACCAGGGCGTGGGACTCGCGCACCTTCGTGCCGCGGGGCGAGAAGGCGCTCTACGGCGTGCGCGCGTTTCTCTCGGCGGTGCTCAACCGCGAGAAGATGCCCGAGGGCGGGATCGACTGGGGGATTGCCGATTACCGGCCCAAGGGGTGAGGCGAAGCGGTTTCCTTTGCAACCTAGCCGCGCTAATCCCGCTCGCATGAAAGCCCTTCTCGCTCTAGCCGCCCTCATGGCCGCCGCGCCGCTTGCCGCGAATTCTCCGACCAGTGAGCAGATCGCGGTCATGAACGGCGCCCGCGCCTTCTTCGGAGCGCTGCGCAGTGGCGACAAGACTGCGCTGGCCCGCCACATGATCCCCGATGGCATGATCTTCATCCATAATCGGATGAAGCCCGATGCGCCCCGCGTCGATGTGGTTCCGGTTGCCGATCACTTGAAACGATGGGAAAATTCTCCGCAAAAGGTCGTGGAGTGGATGAACTTCGATACTGTCCTGGTGGATGGCGACATGGCTCAGGTATGGGGGCCGTATTATTTCACGATCGCCGGCAAGCTCAGCCACTGCGGCATCAACTCACTTAGCATGGTCAAAACCGCCGATGGCTGGAAGGTGGCCAACACCAGCTTTACGATGGAAGCACCGGACAAGTGCGATGATATCGTGAAGCGGATTGATGGGGCGACCGTGAAGACGGAGGCAGTTCGGAGATGATCCGCAAACTCCTGATCGCCAACCGGGGCGAGATCGCCTGCCGGATCATGCGCACCGCGAGGGCGATGGGCGTGGCGACGGTCGCGGTCTATTCCGACGCCGACGCCAAGGCGCTGCATGTGCGGCAAGCCGACGAGGCGGTGCACATCGGCCCCTCGCCCGCCGCCGAGAGCTATCTCGTGGGGGCGAAGATCATCGCGGCGGCCCAGCAGACCGGGGCGGACGCGATCCATCCGGGCTACGGGTTCCTCTCGGAAAATGCCGACTTCGCGCAGGCCGTGATTGACGCGGGGCTGATCTGGGTCGGCCCCAAGCCGTCGAGCATCCGCGCGATGGGCCTGAAGGACGCGGCCAAGCAGCTGATGCGCTCGGCGGGCGTGCCGGTGACGCCGGGCTACGACGGGTCGGACCAGTCGGTGGAGCGGCTCACTGCAGAGGCCGAGGCCATCGGCTACCCCGTCCTCATCAAGGCGGTCGCGGGCGGTGGCGGCAAGGGGATGCGCAAGGTCGATGCGCCCGAGGATTTCGTGGCCGCGCTCGAAAGCTGCCGCCGCGAGGCCAAGGCGAGCTTCGGCAATGACGAGGTGTTGCTGGAGAAGTGGATCACCTCGCCCCGCCATATCGAGGTGCAGGTGTTCGGCGATGCCCACGGCAACGTCGTCCACCTGTTCGAGCGCGACTGCTCGCTCCAGCGCCGCCACCAGAAGGTGATCGAGGAAGCCCCCGCCCCCGGCATGGACGAAGCCACCCGCGAAGCGATCTGCGCCGCCGCCGTGCGCGCCGCCAAGGCGGTCGACTACGAGGGCGCAGGCACGATCGAATTCATCGCCGACGCCAGCGAAGGCCTGCGCGCTACCCACATCTTCTTCATGGAGATGAACACCCGGCTTCAGGTGGAGCACCCCGTCACCGAGGAGATCACCGGGGTCGATCTGGTCGAATGGCAACTGCGCGTGGCGAGCGGCGAGCCGATCCCGCTCAAGCAGGAAGACCTCAAGATCAACGGCCACGCCATCGAGGCGCGGCTCTATGCGGAAGATCCGGCGAAGGGGTTTTTGCCGAGCACAGGGAAGTTGGAGCGTCTTGATTTCGGCTTACCCTACCGGATCGATACAGGCGTGTTCGAAGGTGCCGAGGTTTCGCCCTTCTATGACCCGATGATCGCCAAAGTCATCGCTTTCGCCGACGACCGGGACGACGCAATCGACACGCTGATCGACTCGATAACGGGGCTTCAGGTCTGGCCGATCCGAACCAATGCCGCCTTTCTTCGTCGCTGCGCCGACCATCCCGATTTCCGCGCGGCCAATCTCGATACCGGCTTCATCGGTCGGTATGAGAATGAACTCATTCCGTCCGACGCGGCATCAGAGGTCGAATGGCAGGCGGCGGCTGGGTTCGCCCTTGCTGACCAGTCATCAGAGGCTGAGTATCTGCCGCAGGGTTTTCGGCTTAATGCTGCTTCGACTGCAAGGGTGGCCCTGAGCCATGCGGGCGAAACGCGGGTCATCGAGCGCGAGGCTGCAACCGTTCCGATCCATGCCGATTTCGGGACGATGATGCTGGCGGGCGGCGACGAGAACCCGCGCGCGTTCTCGGCCAGAGTCACCGATGACGAGATCGTGCTGTTTTCGGAAGGCCGGGCCATTGGCTTCTCGCGCTCCGTCCGCGGCACCGGCCAAGCCTCTGCCGCAGACGGCGCGATCATCGCGCCGATGCCGGGCAAAGTCATCGCGGTCGATGTGACCGAGGGGCAGGCCGTCACCGCCGGGCAGCGGCTGCTGGTGCTCGAGGCGATGAAGATGGAACACGCCCTCACCGCGCCGTTCGACGGGGTGATAGAGGGGCTGGCCGTCAGCGCGGGCGGGCAGGTTCAGGTCGAGGCGGTGTTGTGCCGGGTGGTGCCTGCTAGCAAAGAATAGGCTTGCCCACCCCCGGCCCCTCCCGCAAGCGGGAGGGGAGAAGAAGGCGCGGGCC
>NZ_LSKQ01000131.1 GCF_001557115.1 Erythrobacter sp. CCH5-A1 | reverse complement strand
CCGCCGAACGGCTGATGCCGCGCACCCTGAGCGTTGACAGCGGACATCAGAGCGCTGTTCTCAAGCCACGTGAGCGTGCGGCAGGAGCTCGTCGATCCGCGATGCGGGGTGACCATTGGCGAGACTGGTGAGCGTCGCGGTCAGCCAGGTGTGCGGGTTGATGCCGGTGAGCTTGCAGTTCTCGATCAGCGTGGCGATCACCGCCCAGTTATCACCGCCCTCGTCGGAGCCTGCGAACAGGGCGTTCTTGCGGTTGAGAGCCAGCGGGCGGATCGCGCGCTCGACAGCGTTGTTGTCGAGATCGATGCGACCATCGTCGAGGAACCTGACGAGACCGTCCCAGCGTGGAAGAGTGTAGCGGATCGCCTCGCCGAGACGGCTCTTGGCGCTGACCTGCCGGCCGCGTGCTTCGAGGAAGTTGTGCAGGTCGTTCACGATCGAACGGCTGCGCTGGTCGCGGACGTCACGGCGCTCGTAAGCGGATAGACCGCGGATCTCGTCCTCGATGGCGTAGAGGGAAGCAATGCGCCGTAGCACGTCGGCTGCCACGGGCGAGCTCTCGGCCAGCTCGTAGAACTTGCGGCGCACGTGGGCCCAGCAGAACGCGAGGCGGATCTGCTGATGACGCCGGGCCAGCGCCGCATAAGCACTATAGCCATCGACCTGCAGGATACCGGCAAAGCCCTGGAGATGCGCCTCGGGTCGCTCGGTCTTGCGATCCGCAGCGTAGACATAGGCGACCATCGGCGGGTCACTGCCGCCCCATGGCCGATCATTGCAGGCATAGGCCCAGATCTGGCCGGTCTTCGTTCGCTTGCGCCCGGGATCGAGCACGGGCGCGGTGGTCTCGTCGGCGAACAACCGCTCGGATCGTCGCAATCGCTCGAGGATGTGGTCGCGCAAGGGGCGCAAATACCAGGCCGCCCTTCCGACCCAGTCAGCAAGGGTGGAGCGATCCAGCTGGATACCCTGCCGGGCATAGATCTGCGCCTGCCGGTAGAGCGGCAGGTGATCGGCATACTTTGATACCAGCACCTGCGCGATCAGTGCTTCGGTGGGGATGCCGCCTTCGACGATCCGTGCCGGCGCCGGAGCTTGCACGACAGCGTTCTCGCAAGAACGGCAGCCATAGCGCGGACGCCGGGTGACCAGCACGCGGAAGGTGGTGGGAACGACATCGAGGCGCTCGGCCACATCCTCGCCGATCTGGTGGAGCGCGCCGCCGCAGCAGGCGCAGGCCTTATCCTCGACAACGACGATCTGCTCGATCCGCTCGAGATGGGCGGGCAACGCACCGCGGTTGGTCTTGCGCGGGCGTTCGCTCGACGCCTTGCTTGCCTTGCTCCTCGCGAGCTCAGCCTGCGAGAGCGCGGCTTCAACTTCCTCAAGCGCCAGCTCGAACTGGTCCGCATCGAGCTGTTCAGACTTGCGGCCAAAACGATGACGCATCAGCGCATCGATGA
>NZ_LSKQ01000130.1 GCF_001557115.1 Erythrobacter sp. CCH5-A1 | reverse complement strand
GCCAACTACCTCAGAAACAGCGGCTATGCCTCAATCTAAACAGGACAGACTCTAGTCCGCGCCAAGCCGCCGCCACGCCAGCCCGGCAAACTCGCACAGCAAGGGCCGCGTGTCGCGCGGGTCGATGATGTCTTCGACATTGAAGCGCTCGGCTGACCGGAAGGGCGAGGTGACCTTCGCCAGCCGCGCGCGGATTTCCTCGAGCAGTGCCGCGGGGTCGTCCGAGGCTTCCAGCTCCGACTTGTAGGCGACTTCGAGCCCGCCCGCGATGGGCAGGCTCCCCCAGTCGCCCGACGGCCAGCAATAGCGGTACTGGTAGCGGTCGGCGTTGCTCATCGCGCTGCCCGCGATGCCATAGGCGCGTCTGAGCACGACCGACGCCAGCGGCACGGTCGCCCGGTAGATCGCGTTCATCGCGTTGACGCCGTAGCGGATCGTCCCCGCCATCTCCGCCTCGCGCCCGATCATGAAGCCGGGGTTGTCGACGAGGTGGACGATGGGCAGGCGGAACTGGTCGGCGAGGCGGACGAAGCGTTCGACCTTCTCGGAGGTCTTGGCCTCCCACGATCCGCCGAGGTAGCTGGGGTCGGAGGCGATCACGCAGACCGGCCAGCCATCGAGCCGGGCGAGCGCCGTGATCGCGGCGCGGCCCCAGTGGCGGCCGATCTCGAACACGGTGCCGTGATCGAACACCATGTCGAGGCAGCGGCGCATCGAATAGACCTGCTTGTCCTCGCGCGGGACGAGGCTGAGCAGCGCCTCCTCGCGGCGGTCCGCCGGGTCGCCGGTTGCGACGCGGCGGGCGGGCTGGCCGACATATTCGGGCATGAAGGAGAGGAAGTGCCGCGCGCGGGCGAAGGCCTCGGCTTCGCTCGCCACCTCGTCATCCACCACCCCGTTGCGGGTGTGGATCGCGCTTCCACCGAGCGCTTCCTTCGCCTCCTCGTGATTGGCCGCACCGCCCTTGTAAGCCTCCCCGAGGCCATCGACCACCGCAGGCCCCGCCGCGAAGATCTGCGAGAGGCCCTTGACCATGATCGAGTAGTGGCTCGCCACGGTCCGCGCCGCGCCGAGGCCCGCGGTCGGCCCCAGCGCCAGCGCGACGACCGGCACGGTGTCGAGATTGGTCACCACATCGCCCCAGCCGGGCACGGCGGGGATGTAGGTCGCGCCGATCTGCTCAAGCGTCTTGACCGAGCCGCCGCCCCCCGTCCCGTCGATCATGCGGATGATCGGGAGCTTCAACTGGTGCGCCATCATCTCGGCCTGCACCATCTTGCGCGCAATCCCCGCATCCGCCGCGCCGCCGCGGATGGTGAAATCGTCGGCCGTAGCGACGACCGGGCGGCCATTGATCAGCGCCTTGCCGAAGAGGAAGGGGGCGGGGGTGACGCTGGCGAGGTCGCCATTGGCGTCATACTTCGCCGAGCCCGCAATCTTGCCGATCTCGCGGAAGGAGCCCTCGTCGCACAGCGCCGCGAGCCGCGCGCGGGCGTCCATCTTCCCGCGCCCATGCTGCCGCGCCACCTTGTCCGCGCCGCCCATCTGCTCGGCCAGCGCCTCGCGGCGGCGCAGTTCCTCGAGTTCCTTGGCCCAGGTCATTCCCTCTCCCCTCGCGCCCACCCCTTACCCCTCCCGCGAGCGGGAGGGGGACTGGCCCGCGCCTTCTTCTCCCCTCCCGCTTGCGGGAGGGGCCGGGGG
>NZ_LSKQ01000129.1 GCF_001557115.1 Erythrobacter sp. CCH5-A1 | reverse complement strand
ACCGATGCGACCGAGAGCATGATCAGTCTCCCAACCCGAAGTCGTCGTCGATCGCGGGTGTCCCGTGTGAGGCTTCCAGCTCACGCGGACGCGGTGGCCGGGGCTTGTAGACCGGCGCCTTCACGCCGCCGGCCAGGTGTTTGCGTACCGTCTTGCGGTCAAGGCCCGTCTGCCGCGCAATCGCGGACACCGACAGTCCCTGCCGCTTCAAGTCATGGATCATGACAATTTTCTCAAGTCTGATCACCAGCCACGCCTCCCGTCGATCCGGGAAGCATAGGGGTGATCCGTGTGGGTCGTTGCCAATTCGCTCCGGGGCTAGCCCCGGAGCGAATTGGCGCTCACCTCAAACTGGGGAATTTTCGTTCGGCACTTTTG
>NZ_LSKQ01000128.1 GCF_001557115.1 Erythrobacter sp. CCH5-A1 | reverse complement strand
AGCGCTGGCTCAACCGCATCCTCGCGCTGCCGATCGGAATGCAGAATGCGATCTTCGAGGAATTTCTGGGGCTGGTCGAAGCGCGTGTGTCCGCAGCGCGGGAGGCCGGATCGCTCGATGTTGGCGTCGAGACCCTTCGGGTCGAACAGGCCGCGGTTGTCGAAGACATCGTCCTGCGGACCGATGAGCGAACCGGTGCTACGTCACACTTGCTGCAGCTGGCTCTCAAGACGAGAGCACGGCCGATCTCGCTAGAGCGTGTCCTTGAGCGCCGCGACTACGCCGACGGTTGCATTCTGCTCCACAATACCAAGAGCGGGAAGGCAGCCTTGGCCGAACCTTCGCGGCACTTCATGACAGAACAGGGGGATTTGATCCGGCGGGTTATCCTCCACCGTCCCCTGCGCCGGGAATACCACCACTTCGATGACCTTGCGGAATCGGCTTGGGAGGAGGCCCCCCGCCGAACCTTCGAAAAGCTGTGGCAAAGCGAGGTTGCGGAGCTTGCCGAACGGCTAACGACAGAGACCGTGTATCTTGCGACCGGACTTCTCCTGCCGATCTGGTCGAGCCTTCCCATCGACTATCTGGAGGTCCGGCGGATCGTTGACGAAGAGGGCAGAAACTGGCTCGGCCGCATGGTCCACGAACTCGATGTGGCAAAGCTGCTCGAGAAGTTCGATATTGCCTCCACCGTTGAACTCAGTCCGGAAATGATCATCAGGTCGCTCGGCGAAGGCCGGACAGTCCCGATCAATCAGCCCTTCAAGGCGACCTTAAAATGCTCCCGCGTGGCTGGCGAGCAGCGCTATGAGATCGTGGGCGCACCAGTCGATCGGCTGCCTTGGCTCAAGAGCATCGGCTGCTTCACGGAAATCATCGCGTTTCGGACGCGCGTTTTCATTCCAAAGGGCGCAGCGTCAGCAATCGTTAGCGCGCTGGTTCGGGTATAGTGCAGGAATTCGGGCGGGCCGCGTCGACAATGGGGCAGGCGTAACGCCAAGGGTTACACCTCTCTTGACTCTTGGTGTAACTTATGGGATTACACTTTAATGGAAATCGGAACGATCCGCCATAAGGCGCTTCGCAGGTTTGCCGAAACCGGGAAGCCAGCAGGGCTAATGGAGGCAGACCGGCTGCGCCGCATGCTCGCGTTCATTGTTTCGGCGGGGAGTGTGGACGAGTTGGCCCTGCCGCCGAATTTCGGGTTTCATCCCCTCACCGGAGACAGGGAGGGGTATTTTGCCATGACGGTTACCCGGAACTGGCGACTGACATTCACATTGATCGACGAACTGACCGTCGCCGATCTCGATCTGGAGGACTATCACTGATGGCCATCAAGCTCCATGACAGCTTCGCGATCCACCCGGGCCCTTGGCTGCTCGAAGAGATCGTGAAGCCCTACAACATGAACGTGTCGAGCACAGCAGATCATCTCAAGGTCACCCGGCCAGCCTTAAGCCGGTTGCTCAATGGCAGGGCTGCGCTGACGCCGGAGATGGCTATCCGCTTCGAGAAGGCATTCGGTATTTCTGCCGCCACCATGCTGCGGATGCAGTCTGCCTATGATCTTGCACAAGCCAAAAGCGGATCTGAGACCATCAGCATCGAGCGTGTACGCGAACCCGCGTAGCTTGCGTCAGGCGCGCTAATGAGAACATGTCCCCACTCCTTCGGCGCGCTTAAGGGTATTTATTCGTTTGGATCCCGTTTTTCTTCTTGGCCAATCAAGGCCATGGAGAAAGACGATGACCTACTCTCACCTCGACCCGGCGATGCAAAACCGGGTTTCATGGAATGCCGGTAGAACTGTAGGCACCAAGCGGCCACTTACTCAGAAGCAGATTTGGGCGATCCGCTTCTTCCTTGATCGGGAGGAGCGGCTCCGAGACCGCGCCCTGTTCGACCTGGCGATCGACAGCAAGCTGCGGGGCTGCGATTTGGTGAAGCTTAAGATCGGTGACCTCGTGGCAGGATCTGAAGTCCGGGACCGCGCAATGATTATCCAGAGGAAGACTGGACGACCCGTGCAATTTGAAATCACCGCGGACGCCCGCACGAGCCTGGCAACATGGCTGCTGCGGCGTGGCGGCACCATCGATGACTTCGTGTTCCCAAGCCGGATCCATTCCGGCCAACCCATGAGCACGCGGCAGTATGCTCGCCTCGTCGATGAGTGGGTCACCGCGGTCGGGTTGCGGCGAGAAGACTACGGTACCCACTCCATGCGGCGCACCAAGGCGGCCATGATCTACCGGACAACGGGAAATCTACGTGCAGTTCAGATATTGCTCGGCCACTCCAAGATCGAAAACACGGTTCGGTATCTCGGGGTGGACGTGGAGGACGCCCTGGTCCTCGCGGAGCGCATCGAGATCTGACAACATTTGCGGCCGTCGGATGAGCTCCGATGGCCGCTTTTGTCGATTTCGGATGATCACCGAACCGGCAACAATTGGGTGGATTGCTGCCGTCGTCATTTTCATCTCAATCGCCGGTCAGCCATCTTCCAAATCAGTAATGTCGAGTTGGAGGCAAGTGAGCTTCTGGTTCGTTGCCAACTCAGGCGCGATCCCCGGTGCCACAAATCGCTCTTCGAAGATTTTTCCGTCTGGTGATTGGATAAGCCTGAAGCAAGATTGGACCTGCTCTTCGTCAAAATAAACGGCTTTATGACACATCAACTCTCCCTCTATACTGTAGTTAGGTGCCAATAAATCAGATATGAGCGTGTCATTCAAACGACCATCCGTATAGTAGGTTCGAGCTTCCACCGCATCCCTTTTTGGGTCAGGACGAATGCCCCAACGCATCACAAGATGAGTTTTTCCAACAGTGACTTCGCGAAGCTTGCTACCACTCAGTATTTCTCCGTCACACCCCTGATCTTCGCGTTCTTTTTGGCGCCAAATCTCTTGCACCTCCGCCCACTCGCGCATTTCTTTTGCTACGCGTTCCGATAGATCGGCTCTACGCTGCTCTTCTGGAGTTAGAGCATTGCAAGCAACCGCCATTAACGAAAGGCAGCCACAAATTAGGAACTGGTTTGGCGCCCTTACAACGTCGAAGGCCGCACTGGCAGCGACTAGGGAAATGCGGAGTCTTGTTCGAATCACCCGACCGACACTGCAACAAAAAGGTAAATTTCCCAAGGCTCCGAGACAGACGCCGATATAAGGGCTTCGCTCAACCTTTTGTCCGAGATGGGGTCGGTTTCAGAATGGCAGCTGCTGGCGAGAATCCTGTTAAAGCTGCCCGTCAGGTTCCGTTACCATAAGCCGAATGGCAGGAAGTTGCCTTCTCTGAAAAAAATCTGCCCTTCAGCTATCGACCCCGAAGCGGTCATTGCCAGAATTCTTCGTCACAACCGAGAGCGGAAGTCGGCCATGGAAAGCTATCGTTTCTAACAAAAAGAAATGTTCACCATTGAGCTTCAGAATTGCCCGATAGCTGGGGATGGGAAGGCAAGGTCAAATGCGTCGAATTTCAGTCCTCGGTCTGCTAGCGGCGGCATCATGCAATATGGGACAAGATGCGTCTGACCCCACAGCCAATTCGACTAGCTCAGACGAATGCGCCCCACTAAATGGGTCCGACGTGGCGGCGGGCGAACAGATAAAACTCGACCGCGAATTGTTCCGCAGAGCAGGAAACGGAAATGCCGATCCTGTGGTGGAAGCTACATTGGCAATCAACAAGGGCGATTTCCGGCTCTTCGCCTATTCACGCACAGCTCCTGCCAATTATCCAGCTGTATACGGCGTCGAATGTCGACTAAACCTCATGAGGCAAACCGCTCCAGGTTTTTTTCGCGGGATGTCCGGTGCTTCTGATGTTGCTCCACCTGATGCAGCGCGCGCCGAACGGCTCTTCATGCAGAACTATTCTACATTTGCAACGACTTACAACCGCATGATATCGAGAAGCAAAGTTTATCCTTGGAGCGATATCTGCCGGGCTGCGGATGGATCGTCGTTGCCAAGTTTGGATCCCACGCCTTACCCCGATGAATTTGGATATCGGGATCTTGCAGAAACCGAGTCCCCCCTCGACCTAAGCGAGGCAGCACGACGAGGGACTACGGATAGTATCGAACGACTGGCGAAGGCGGACTCAACTCCGATAAACCTAGCCGACCCATTTGGCTTCACGCCGCTCGCGTGGGCAGTTGTTTATCGGCGACCTGAGCATGCTGCCGTCCTTCTCAAATACGGCGCCGATCCAGCAGGATCGTCATGCCAGGGCGAGTTGAACACGACCTCTCCCATTCAGCTTGCACGCAGGATGGAATGGCGAGAAATGATCGATCGGTTTCGGCCTCACCTCAGAACGGCATTGTTTCCCGCTTTGCTTGATCCGCCTGTGCTTGTGCCAGATGCCGCTAGTGAACTTAGCCGCATCCTCGAACCCAAACGACGGCGCCACCCAGAGAAATTGCCGCGCGCAATTTCAATCAGGGCGAAGGTTGCCATTGATGCTGCTGGAAATCCCCAAGGTTGCAATTTGGAAGCCGGATCAGGCGTCTCTGCCTTTGACGAGGAAATTTGTGCCGCCGTGCTCGATGTTACACGCTGGGAGCCAGCTCGCGGGGTTTATGGAAACCCAGAGGCCGGGGTTGGAGAACTGCGTCTGGAAGTAAGAGCTCCCTAGAATCTCTTCGCACCGACGCAAATCATCGCACTGACCGAATTGTCCTTCACCATTGCCGCCGTTCGGGTTTCCACCCAGACCCGGTCATGAGCCGGGCCCCTGCGTGATCCCGAAAGCCGCCAGGCAGCTTTAACGGGCTGAGCGTCAAATTCCGTGATCAATGCGCCGCGAATTAGCACGCCCATCGACAGACAGCCCCAGTCGGCGTCTCCCAAAATCAAGTATACCATTTTTGCATGCTATCTCACAAAATACGTATTTGCGGTTAGGCTTAGTTTTCGACAACCTGAGATTGGGCAATGTTCGGGTGCTGCCAAGGGGTGTTGCGACCACAATCAAAGGAAACGGGGCATGTTGGAATCTGGTCTCGAAGTGCGTGCGAGAGTGTCTGACGCGGTTTCACTTCTAGCTCTTTTGACGGCCGTGACGGCTCCGGCAGCGGCGCTGGCGCAGGATCAGTCCGACCTCGACGACGAGCAAGCAAAAAAGGCCGAGCAGACGATCATTGTCACCGGTACCCGAAGGGAAGGGGTGACCTATCTTGAGTCCGCGCGTCCGGTCGACATCATTTCTGCTGATGTCCTCAACCGGCAGGGAGCATCAAACTTGAATGATGCCCTGCGTGTCGCAGTGCCGTCGCTCAACGTCCAGCAATTCGTGGCGCAGGATGGATCTGCCTTTGTCCGTCCATTCAGCCTGCGCGGTCTGCCGCCAGACCAGACGCTGGTCCTGCTCAACAACAAGCGCCGCCATCGTTCGGCACTGGTGCAGATCACCAATCAGCCGCTCGCGGCAGGTGCGCAAGGATCCGACCTTTCGAGCATTCCCACGATCGCGATCAAGAGCATCGAAGTTCTGCGTGACGGCGCGGCAGCGCAATATGGTTCGGATGCTATTGCGGGCGTGATCAACTTCCAGCTCAAGGACAACTCCGACGGGCTATCGATGACAGCGCGATATGGCCAGTTTTATGAGGGCGACGGCGAGGATGTGACGCTCGCGGCCAATGCTGGTTTTCCCGTTGCTGACGGGTTCATCAACCTGAGTGGCGAATATGCCCGGTCAAAGCCGACATCTCGCGGCGCCCAGCGTCCGGATGCGCAGGCTCTGATCAATGCCGGCAATACTGCCGTGCCGGTACCCGCCCAACGTTGGGGCAACGTGAACACTGAAGCTGCACGTTTCCTGCTGAATGCCGAGGTGCCCGCCTCTGATAATGCCACGGTCTATCTGTTCGGCAACTATGCGTGGAGCGCCGGCAATACCGAGTTCTTCTACCGTAATCCGGTGACACGGACAGACATCTTTCGCAGTGTTCCATTGACCACCACGCCGGGCGGAGCGCGGTTCAGTTTCACCTCGCAATTTCCAGGTGGCTTCACGCCAATCTTCGGGACTGACATCGAAGATCTTAGTATTGCGGGAGGGTTGCGCGGCGACTTCGGCGATCTGCGATATGACCTGGCCGCGATCGTCGCTCAGAACCGGGTCCGTTATGAGCTTTCGAACACTGTGAACCCGTCCCTCGGTCCGCTGTCGCCGACCAGCTTCAATGCCGGAAAGGTGACTCAGCGCGAGACGCAGTTCCATGCCGATTTCGTCTATCCATTCGAAATCGGTCTGGCAGACCCGCTAAACGTGGCCTTCGGTGCTGAGTATCGGCGCGAGGCGTTTGAGATCACCGCCGGCGAAGTGGCTTCTTGGCAGGCTGGTCCTTTTGCCCGTGTGCTCGATCCCGACAATGGCAACCTACCGGTCGGTCTGGCGGTGGGCTCGTCAGGCTTCCCAGGGTATGCGCCGTCCTCAGCTGGCACGTGGTCGCGATCAAATTTGGCGGCGTATCTCGACGTGGAAGGCGACCTGACCGACAGGCTCAATTTGGGCATCGCCGGGCGGTTCGAGGATTTCTCGGATTTCGGCAGCACCTTTAACTGGAAGGTGTCAGGGCGCTACGATCTCACCGACTGGATGGCTGTCCGTGCGTCCTACAGCACTGGTTTCAGGGCACCAACCCCGGGGCAATCGAATATTTCGGATGTTGCCACCAATATCGATCTCGTGACCGGCGGACTCCTCTTGACCACCACTCGTCCGCCGAATGATCCGGTCGCACAATTCTACGGCGCACAACCCCTAGATCGAGAGAAGTCGAAGAATATCGCGGCAGGCCTGGTATTCGATATCCCGGGCGGATGGGTTTTTACGGCCGACTATTTCAACATCAAGGTCGATGACCGCATCGCGCTAACCTCGCGCATCCCGATCACCGCAGCCGATCGTCTGGCCATGGCAGCACAGGGCATCGATCCCGGCGATGTACAGACCGTCAGGTTCTTCGGCAACTTCTTCGATTCCCGCACTGAGGGTGTCGACTTTGTCTTCTCCAAAGACTGGCGACTGGGAGTTGGTACCCGCCTGGGGATCAACGCTTCGCTCAACTACACCCAGAACGAAGTGACCAATGTTCGAGACGCAAGAGCGGTTGATCGCGAACGCAGGATCGAGATCAACAGTTTCAATCCGAACTGGCGCGGCAGCATTACCAGCACGCTTGAAACAGGCGCATTCTCCGGATTGCTGCGTGCGAGCTATTTTGGCAATTGGACCGACGCCGTTCCGAACGCCGTTCCAACCCCCAACGCGTTCGATCAAACCTTCGGCGCCGAAGTGCTCATAGACCTCGAGATCGGGTACGACGTAAATGATCGTATCAATCTTGCGATCGGCGCCAACAACCTGCTCGATGCTTATCCGGATCGTGATCAACGCATCGGACAGCGGAACAACGGAATAATCTATCCGCAGTTCTCTCCTTTCGGGTTCAGTGGCGGCTTCTGGTACGTGCGCGCGAACGTCAATTTCTGAGCCAATGTCGCAATCGTGATGCCGACGCTTGCATTCGAGCATCGGGCAGCCCCGCTCACTTGGAGGAACACGGTGACAGGCTCGATTGAACAGCGCCTAGCCGAAAGAGGAATCAAGATGCCGAGCGTCGCCCCGGCGGCTGCTAATTACCTACCCTTCACACGCAGGGTAAGACCGTATGTCCGCCTCGGTGTTTGAGGTGGCTCGCCCTACACTGTGTTT
>NZ_LSKQ01000013.1 GCF_001557115.1 Erythrobacter sp. CCH5-A1 | reverse complement strand
CCGCTTCCCATTGGCCTAACAAATAACGGCCAAGCACAAAATTCCTTACAGTCCCATTAGCTCCATTCGAGCAGCGGGTGTTGCTCTCCACAATCGGTGGCGGCGATGAACGCGAGGCTTTCGAAGAGCGGAGTGATTCCTGCCTTGACGAAAGCCGCGTAAGTCCGGTGATCTTCGAGCGCTGTCGCGAGCTTCTGCAGGGACAATTGGCCAGATTCATCTGCATGGCGGCCAAGAGAGGTGAGCACCTTGGACGCAAGGTCGCTGCTCATCGTGATGTCACCTACCAGAGCGATGTGTTCACTCACGCGCATCGTGATCGGCGCATCGCATTGCTGGTGCTCGATCCGCAGCATTCGTCCAAGAAACTGCGCTTCCTCGACGATCGCGATCATCTCCGCACGATGGTCGAAGCATGATGCGAACGCGGCGATGGCAAGCGCGTTGGCATTGATCTCGAAGTTCAGGGGCGCGGCCAGGAATTCGCCTGGATCTGCATCGATTGTACTGTTCGCGGTGTGCAGTCTGCGCATCAGCGCGGCGAGCTCTTGCGGGCGTATCTGAGCCGGTACCGAATGGAGCCTTGTCTCGATATCCTTGACGCGGAATGTGACGAGCATCTTTGCCTCCTGTCGCTGCTCGTCTCCTCCATCCCCCTCTCCTTTCTCACTTCCTGACCTTGTGGCTGAATGCCCACAAGGGGTCTGGTCCAGCCTGAGGATTGCCGGTCGGCCAATTGTCCTGATGCAGCCGCCGGCTCGGCAGCGATGCCCGCAAGATGCGAAGCATCGAGCACGGGCAAGGCGCGCCGGGCCAATGTAAAAGTGCCGCTGATACATTCAGGGATCGCGATGCTCGTGGCAGCGGGAGAAGGGGGTTCGATGCCCCCAGAGCCCGCCCCTTGCGCAAAAGAAGAACGGAAGGCCCCGGCATAAGCCGGAGCCTTCCGAAGAGCGCTCAGCCGAAGGTGCGCGAGCGCGTTTGCGCCTGATCGCTTATGCGGCGAATGTGCAGCGGCACGCCAGCCTGACGGAGGCGCTGTGCAAGGTTCGACTGGATGCCGGATCCTTCTCCGATGATCGCTTCAACCGGGTTCAGTTTGACGATGCTCTCGTTGCGCAGGAACGGAGCGCGGTTGCCGTGGCGCTGGTCGGGAACGAACAGGATCGTGTTGACCCCGTTCTGCTGCGCCCATGCACCCGCCATGGCGTCGACGCCCTTGCGCATGCCGGTCGTGCCAAGGACCATGTTCGGGATCCGGGACTTGATGTCGTCGAGGATTGCCCAGATCATCGCGAAATCGTGCCAATCCTTCTGACCACCTGACACGATCACCAGCGGGCCATCGGGCTGGAATTGCGCTCTGCGATCCTTGGCGCGTGCTGCAAGGAAATCGCGTGCCTGCACCTGGCTTGCGGTCACCCCGTTCTTGCTGACTTGCGATCCCCGTGCGGCCGTGAAGGGGCGACCGGTTTCGACGCGGTAGACGTCCGCTGCATGGTCACGCATCGCCTCGAGCGCTTCGCGGCACCCTTGCAGTGTCTGGCAGAGCTGCTGTGTTTCCTCGAGCTCGACAGCGTAGATTTCCGAAGGGTCGAAGTGGCGTGCCATTTCGCCCAGCTTCTTTGCAGCATCGTCCTCGCGTCCTTCAGCCAGGCGTGCAGTCATGTGAAAGGAGTTGACCATGCCCCAGGCGAGCTGCTGCGCGAACTCTTCCATGCGCGTATCCTTGAGGACATCGAAGATCGTTCCGATTGCCAGCTCCACGGCGCGGCGCGCCATGTCGGGATCCGGCATCTCTGCAGCGATTGGAGCTTCAATGATGTTGAGCTTGGCCAGATCGCTGTGCTCGAGAAACGCCCCGTCGTAGGATTCCGTGATCCCTTCACGTGCATCGGCGAGATTGATCCGTGCCTGAGCCAGATCTGCGAACGAGTTGAAAACAGTCATAAAAGCCTCCGATTTTTTGAAATCGTCCCCACATTGGGAACAGCCAAAAACCCATCGGGCCGGACGAACCGTGTCAGGGACGGCGAGCTCGTCTCGCCGCCGCCATGGCGGGCGTGGGGGAACCGATTTTCTGCGGGGTGGCTGGCGCGCAGCGACACAGCCTCCCCGCTGAAAATTGGGGGGACCGCGATCCTTGACTAAGGGGCGACCGCCGATAGGTTTCGGCAAGTGTTCCTGTGTGTGTGGAAGAGACGTTCCCGCCCCCGAGCAAGAGAGACGAAGGCAGGCCCGGTCAGGCGCATCAGCGCCACACCGGGCCGCCCCTTCGGCCCTTCGGCCCTTCGAAGGGGTTACAGCGGGAACACCACCAATCTTGAAAGGCCGTTCGGCGGGGCTGGTCGGCAGGCGACGGACTGTCAGGGACGATGCCGCGAAGCCGGCATCGCCGCCGTGCGGGTGGTGAAGGCAAGCGCAGCGAAAGCCTGAGCCGATCCTTGACCGGACGGAGGATGCCGAATGACCCGCCTGCGCGCCACGGCGCGCATTACGGTCTGAAAGCTCCGACGGCGAACGCCTTCCTGACAAGGATAAGGCGCGTTCGCGGGTAAGGGGCGCTGCCCTGCCCGGACGGGCGGCGGCGCCGGGTTGCGGCAGAGCAGCTCCCGCGTTCAGCGAATGAGCCCATTGTCGGACCCCGCATTGGCGCTATGTTCGAGTGATGGCCGTCTGGCAGTTCGTCATCAACCTGATCCCTGCCTCTGCGGCGCGTATCGCAGGGGTCGACGCTGCACGGATGAGCCGCACGCAGCTCGACGAGATTGTTCTGGCGCTGCCAATCGCAGAGGCGAATGCGCTATTCGCGAAGCTCGACATGTTGCTGCCCGAGAAACCGCGATCCTACACCGGTCTCCGGGTGTGGGGTGACGAACCTGATGACGACATCCAGGTGAGCTTCGATGAGCAATACATCGAAGAAATCCAAGTCCGCTTCGATGTGGCGGATATGTCTTTGCCATTGATCGGCGGGGTCTGCGACTTCGCGCGGCATTTCGACTGCGTCTTTGCGACGCCGGAGGGTGCGATCATTCAGCCAAACCGGGAAGCTGTGATCAGGACGGTTCTGCAATCAGACGCAGCGCATTTCGTGCAAGACCCGCAGGGCTTCATTGAAAAGGCGGTCCGTCTGGATCGGGAAGACCGATAGGGTCCGCAGCCCATGAGGAGCAGGGCCGATACTTGAAGCGGACAGGCAGCTTCGCTTACTTTACCGCCGAAAGCGGAAATTCGCAAAGCGTTTAGAGTTTCGGACGCCGATAGGCGTCGGAAAGTCGACGGTGCCCGAAC
>NZ_LSKQ01000127.1 GCF_001557115.1 Erythrobacter sp. CCH5-A1 | reverse complement strand
CGATCAGCGTTGCGCTCTTGAGCTTGCCGTCCGCCAGCAAGGCAAACCAGGTCGAGAGAGCCGCCTTGGCATATTCGCTTTCGAGATTGTCGGCAGGGTCAAAAAGGTTCTGGCCGCCCGTCTGTCGTTGACCCCGCGTCAGCGCCCCCAAACTGTCGAGCCTGCGCGCAATGGTGCTGGTGAACCGCAGTTCCCCCTTGCAGTTCGTGGTCACAGGCCGGAACAGCGGTGTGTTGGCCTGATGTGTCCGGTGCGTTCGGCCCAGCCCCTGGATGGCGCGGTCGGCTCGCCACCCAGGCTCAAGCAGGAAGTGGATGCGCCGCTTCTGGCACGCTGCGTCAAGGCTCGCGTGATATGACCGCCCGGTACCACCCGCATCGCTAAAGACAAGGATCGGCTTCCTGCCATCCATGAACTGGTCGGTCTCGGACTGGTTCGTCCGCGGCGAGC
>NZ_LSKQ01000126.1 GCF_001557115.1 Erythrobacter sp. CCH5-A1 | reverse complement strand
CCGCACGAAGGTCGCCATTGCATGGAAGCGGTCCATCTTCATTCCCCCCTGGAATGGATCATAGTGCCATGGGCCGCCTGACCTGTCGCGCGGGAAATGGGGAACTGTCTTGTCGAAAAGGGCGGGACGCTCTCCGCCAGGGCGCAGGCTTTACAGGCCGAGGTCGCTGAGGCCCGGGTGATCGTCCGGACGGCGCCCGAGCGGCCAGCGGAACTTGCGTTCGGCTTCGCTGATGGGATGCTCGTTGATGCTGGCGATCCGCCGCTCCATCAAGCCGCTTGTGTCGAACTGCCAGTTCTCGTTGCCGTAGGCCCGGAACCAGGTGCCGCTGTCGTCGTGATATTCATAGGCGAAGCGCACCGCGATACGGTTGCCCTGATGCGCCCAGACTTCCTTGATCAGGCGGTAATCGAGCTCGCGTGCCCATTTGCGGGCGAGGAAGGCTTCGATCGCGGCGCGGCCGGTGACGAACTCGGCGCGATTGCGCCACTGGCTTTCGGGCGTGTAGGCCAGCGCCACGCGGGCCGGATCGCGGCTGTTCCACGCATCCTCGGCGAGGCGCGCCTTTTCGGCAGCGGTGGCATCGGTGAAGGGGGGCAGAGGGGGACGGCTCATGCTGCGGTTCCTTTCAGGCGGGCGATTTCCGCTTTCAGGCGGGTGATCTCGGCCTCGCGCTCCTCGAGCGCTGCGGCGACCTGATCGGCGTCGAATTTCTGCGGGATGTGCTGGGGGCAGTTGATGTCCCAGGCTTCGATATCGAACAGCAGCGCCGCTTCGGGCCGCGCATTGTAGCCTTCGGGCATGAGCTCGGCGATGACCGCGGGATCGTCGGTGAAGCGCGCCGTGCCCCAGACCTTGATCCGCGCCTTGCGCGCGTAGTCCATCAGGAACAGGAACGCCTTGGGATTGTCGGCGAGATTGCCGGTCGAGACATATTGGCGGTTGCCGGTGTAGTCGGCAAAGCCGAGTGTGCGCTCACCCAGCACGCGGATGAACCCGCGCGGCCCGCCGCGGTGCTGGATATAGGGCTGGCCCTCAGCCGTGGCGGTGCCGAGATAGGCCGAGTTCGCCTGCGCGAGCATCGCTACCAGCCGCTCGTCGATGGCCGTGCGAAAGCCGCCCTGCGCTTCCATCCGCGCATAGGCCTCGCGCGATCCGCGAGCCGACTGGAGCGCCTTGACGGTGGGCGTGAAGGCGATGTCGCTGCTGGGGGTCATTCTCGTTACTCCTGCTTGCGCGTGGGGGTCATTGCGAAAAAGCCGCCATGATCTCGGCGGCGACGGTTGCGGCGTTTTCGTCGCGGACAAAGCGGCCGACATCGAACCTTACCAGATTGACCTGCGGCAGGTCTGTCAGGAAAGCGGCAGCACCGGCGGGGAGAAAGGCGGCGGGTGCCGGGGGAGGGAAAGAGCACCCGCCAAGGTTCAGGCCGCGGGGTCAGGCGGCCTGCGTCACCGGGCTGCGGGCCGTGACGAGCGGGAAGTCGATCTCGGTCTGGAAGGTGTTGTTGAAGAAGTTGGTCCAGACATTGAGCGCGACGTGCTGGACGATCTCGATGATCTGCGCGTCGGTGTAGCCGGCGGCCTTGACCGCCTCGAAATCGGCGTCGCTCACCCGGCCCCGCTCGCGCGCCACGGTGGCGGCAAAGCGGACGGCGGCATCGGCCTTGGGATCGTTCGAGGCGCCGCTGCGGTTGGCGGTGATCTCGGCGTCGTCAAGCTTGGCGAGGTTCTTGCCGAGATAGGTGTGGGCCGAGAGGCAGTAATCGCACCCGTTGACCTCTGCGACGGCGAGCGCAATTCGCTCGCGGGTGGCGGGAGGCAGGCTGCCTTTGCCCAAGGCGCCCGACAGGCCGAGATAGCCTTCGAGCGCCTGCGGGCTGACGGCGACCGCGCGGAACAGGTTGGGGACCGAGCCGAGCTGCTTGGCAACGGCATCGAGCAGCGGGCGCGAGGCTTCGGGAGCGTCGGCGATGGTGGCAGGGATGGCGATACGGGTCATGGATCGGGTTCCTTCGGCCGGGCAGGGGTTAAGGGTTCGTCCGGCGAAGGCCTAGGTGGGGTATTTCGTTTTCCGGGAGTAGCGGATATGAATGGTAGGCAGGCTTCCATTATTCGGAAACATTGATGGACCGGCTCGAAGCGATCCGCACCCTGCTCGCTGCCGTGGATGGCGGCAGTCTTTCCGCCGCGTCGCGCGCGCTGGGAACGCCGTTGCCGACGGTCAGCCGCCGCGTCTCGGACCTCGAAGCGCATCTGGGCGCGCAGCTGCTGGTGCGCACTGCCCGCAAGCTGATCCTGACCGAAGCCGGGGAAGCCTTCGTCGCCAGCGCGCGGCGCATCATCGAGGAGCTGGGCGAGGCCGAACGGGCCGCCTCCGGCGAATATCGCGAGCCGCGCGGCGAATTGATCGTCACCGCGCCGATCCTGTTCGGCCGGTTGCATATCGCGCCGATCGTGCACGCCTTCCTCGCCGCCTATCCGCAGGTCGGCGTCCGGCTGGTGCTGTCGGATGCGGTGATCGACATGGCCGAGGCGCATGTCGATGTCGCGGTGCGGATCGGGACGCTGCCGGACAGCGATCTGATCGCCCGCACGGCCGGCCATATCCGCTGGCTGCTGTGTGCCAGCCCCGCCTATCTCGCGCGGGCCGGGGAACCCGCCATGCCCGATGATCTGGTGAACCACGATTGCATCGCCTTCGAGGGCTTGCAGACCTATCGCAGCTGGACGATCGGCAGCGGCGCAGCTGCGCGCACGGTGCAGATCCGGCCGCGCTTTTCGGTCAACACCGCCGAGGCCGTGATCGAAGGGGTAGCCGCGGGGCTCGGCATCGCGCGGCTGCTGTCCTACCAGACCGCCCGAGCGATCGCGCAGGGACAGGTGCGCCCCGTGTTGCAGGCGTGGGGCGCCGATCCGATTCCGGTCAGTCTCGTCCACCAGCCGCAGCGCGTGCAGCCCCTGAAGCGGCGCGCCTTTCTCGACTTCTCCGCGCCGCGGCTTGCCCTCACCCTTGGCGAGATCGAGCGGATAACGGCGCCGGACCCGCCCGCTGCGAGCGAGGACTGACCGGGACGCCGCGTTCATGGAGGGCGACCAGTCGCAGGCGGCCGATGGAACATCGCCGGGGACATTCCTGTATCCCCTTGCATGCGCAAGTTTGCATCACTGATTGCCTTCCTCGCCCTGTTTGCCGCCTTTCCCCAGCCTTCTTGGGCGCAGCTCCCGCTCGGCGAGGCGCAGGAAGCCGCCTCGGCGGCGACAGACGCCTTTGACCGGGAAACGCCGCGTTCCACGGTCGCGGCGCTGATCAAGGCGCTGGCCGAGCGCAATTATGTGCTCGCCAGCCACTATTTCGCGTCGACCGGCGATGACTCCGCCCGCACCGCCGAGCAGGCCCGCGCGCTCCAGGCATCGCTCGACGCCGGGGGCACGCTGGTGCCTTTCGCCGAACTGTCGAGCGATCCGGGCGGGCGGCTCAATGACGGATTGCCGCTCGATGTCGAACGGGTGGGCACGCTGGGCGGCGCGGGGCAGACCCCGATCCTGCTGGTGCGCGCCGCGCCCGAGGGGGCGGGGGGCGAGGGCGCCGCCGCGCAGGCGCCGGTCTGGCGCGTCTCCGAAGCGACGCTGGCCGCATTGAACGCGCAGGCCAGGGCGCTCGATGCCGCCCCGCAACGCGAGGATTTTCTGATCATGGGCGCGCCGCTCAGGGACTGGGGGCTGCTCGCCGGGCTGCTGGCGTTCTCCTTCGGCGCCTTCTGGCTGCTTTCGTGGGTGATCCTTGCAGTGCTTGGGCGGCTCCAGAAGGATCCCGAGGCGAGCGGCCCCTACCGTTTGCTCAACGCCGCCCTGCCGCCGCTCAGCCTGTTCCTCGCCGTGATTGCCTTCCGCATCTGGGGCAACGAAGCGCCGGTCGCGATCGTCGCGCGGCAGACGATGCTGCGCTATGTCGGGATCTTCGCCTGGATCGCGCTCGCCTGGTTCGCGATCCGCATGGTCGATGCGATCGCGGCGCGGCTCACCAGCAGGCTCGACACCCACGAGCGGCGGCAGGCGGCCTCGGCGGTGACGCTCGCGCGCCGGGCAATCAAGATCATCGTGATGGCGATGGCGCTGATCGCCATTCTCAACATCATCGGTGTCGACATCACCACCGGTGTCGCCGCGCTCGGCATCGGCGGCATCGCGCTGGCGCTGGGCGCGCAGAAGACGGTCGAGAACCTCGTCGGCAGCGTCACCGTGGTCGCCGATCGGCCGATCCAGGTGGGCGATTTCTGCCGGGTCGGCGACGTGCTCGGCACGGTCGAGGACATCGGCATGCGCTCCACCCGCATCCGCACCAACGAGCGCACCGTGGTGACCATCCCCAACGGCGATTTCGCCGCGCGCCAGATCGAGAACTACGCGCAGCGCGACCGTTTCCTGTTCAACCCGGTGATAGGGCTCGAATACGGCATCTCCGCTGCGCGGCTACGCGAGGGGATCGCCCTGATCGAACAGGTGCTGGCCGATCATCCGCAGGTCGCGGACGATCCGCGCCGCGTGAAGCTCGCCGATTTCGGGACGAGCTCGCTCGATATCGCGGTGTTCACCTACATCACCGTGCCCGACTTCGGCGAAAGCCTCGGCATCCGGCAGGAACTGCTGCTGGCAATCCTCGAGAAGCTCGACGAGGCGGGCCTGCCGATCGCTTTCCCGAGCCAGACGCTCTACCTCAAACCGCCCGGCGATGCCGCAGAAGAAGAGCGCGCCGAGACGCCGCTGCGCAAATCCGCCTCGGGCGCGCGGGGATGACCGCCGATCTCGAACTCTGGCCGATCGGCAATTGCCAGATCAGCGCGCTTGTCGACCGGCAGGGTGCGATCGTCTGGTCGTGCATTCCGCGGGTCGATGGCGACCCGGTGTTCTGCGCGCTGATGAATGGCGAGGAGCGCGACAAGGGCACCTGGCGCATCGATCTTGTCGGGCAGGTGAGCGCGCGGCAGGAGTATATCCGCAACACGCCGATCCTCCTCACCCGGCTGGAGGCCGAGGACGGGAGCGCGGTCGAGGTGCTCGATTTCTGCCCGCGCCATGAGGGCAAGGGCCGGATGTATCGCCCGGTCGCCATCGGCCGGATCGTGCGGCCTGTCGCCGGTAGCCCGCGCATCCGCATGGTGCTTACGCCGATGCGCGATTACGGCGCAGCCGCCGCCGAGACGACCCGGGGCACCAATCACATCCGCTACCTGCTCGGGCCCGAGACGCTGCGGCTCACCACCGATGCGCCGGTCGGCTATATCCTCGAAGGGCGGCCCTTCCGCATCGAGCAGGACCTGCACTTCTTCCTCGGCCCCGACGAGCCCTTCGACGGCCCCTTGCGCGGCGAGGTGCGGCGGATGGAGCAGGCGACGCGCGGCTACTGGCAGCGCTGGGTGCGGGGGCTTGCCACGCCCTTCGAATGGCAGGCCGAGGTGATCCGCTGCGCCATCACCCTGAAGCTGTGCCAGCACGAGGAGACCGGCGCGATCGTCGCCGCGCTCACCACCTCGATCCCCGAAGCGCCCCATTCGCAGCGGAACTGGGACTACCGCTACTGCTGGATTCGGGATTCCTATTACACCGTGCAGGCGCTGAACCGGCTGGGCGCGCTCGATGTGCTGGAGAAGTATCTCGCCTACCTCAGGAACATCGTCGATGCGGCCAAGGGCGGGCAGATCCAGCCGCTCTATTCGGTGATGGGGGATGCCGAATTGCACGAGACCGCTGCCCCGGCGCTCGCTGGATATCGCGGGATGGGGCCGGTGCGGATCGGCAATGCCGCCTATCTCCAGGTCCAGCACGATTGCTACGGGCAGATCGTGCTGCCCACGGTGCAGGGCTTCATCGACCAGCGCCTGCTGCGCATGGCCGACGAGCGCGATTTCGCGAGCCTCGAGGAGGTCGGCGAGATGGCGTGGGCAATGCACGACCAGCCCGACGCGGGGCTGTGGGAGTTCCGCACCCGCAAGGAGGTGCACACCTATTCGGCGGTGATGGGCTGGGCGGCGTGCGACCGGCTGGCGATGGCCGCCGATTGGCTCGGCAAGGCGGACCGCGCAGAGCTGTGGCGGGAACGCGCCGAGGCGATCCGCGCGCGGATCGAAAGCGAGGCCTGGGTCGCGGACAGCGGGCATTACGGTGCGAGCTTCGAGAGCGGCTATCTCGACGCGAGCCTGCTCCAAATGATCGAATTGCGGTTCCTCGCCCCCGACAATCCGCGCTTCCTCACCACCTTCGCGGCCATCGAAACGCAGCTGCGGCGCGGCGATTTCATGCTGCGCTATGCTGCCGAGGACGATTTCGGCATGCCCGAGACCGCCTTCAACGTGTGCACCTTCTGGCAGATCGAGGCGCTCCACCTCGTCGGCCGCAGCGATGAGGCGCGCGGGCTGTTCGCCACGATGCTCAGCCATCGCACCGCCTCGGGCCTGCTCAGCGAGGATCTGGACTACGTGACCGGCGAGCTGTGGGGCAACTTCCCGCAGACCTATTCGCTGGTCGGGGTGATCAACTGCGCAGGGCTCTTGTCCAAGCCGTGGAGGGATGTGCGATGAGCCGCCTGATCGTCATCTCGAACCGGGTTGCCACGCCCGATGCGCGCGGCGCCGCGGGGGCGCAGGGCGGGCTGGCCGGCGCGCTCACCGCCGCGCTCAAGGATCATGGCGGGATCTGGTTCGGCTGGTCGGGGCAGGAGGCCGAAGATGCCGCGGGCACGATGCAGCTGCGCCGCGAGGACGGCGTGACCACCGCCACCATCGACCTCACCCCCCAGGACATCGAGGATTACTACAACGGCTATGCCAACGCGACGCTGTGGCCGCTGTTCCACTACCGGCTCGACCTGACGCAATACGAGACCGAGACGGCCAAGGGCTACGAGCGGGTCAACCGGCATTTCGCCGATTGCGTCACGCCGTTGATCGAGCCCGAGGATCTTGTCTGGGTGCATGACTACCACCTCATGCCGCTCGGCGAGCAGCTGCGCGCGCGGGGCATTGCCAATCGCATCGGCTTCTTCCTCCACATCCCCTGGCCGCCGACGCGCCTGTTCGTCTCGCTCCCCAATCACGAGGAGCTGGTGCGCTCGCTGCTCGCCTATGATCTGATCGGCTTCCAGAGCGAGGAGTGGCGCGGGAGCTTTCTTCACTATTGCCGCGAGGAACTGGGCGCCGAGGTGGACGAGGCCAGCGGGGTGATCGGCTTTGCTGGCAAGACTGTGATCGCGCGCACCTACCCCATCGGGATCGACTGGGACCACTTCCAGGCACAGGGCAGGACCGGGGACGCGCGCATCGCCGAGCAGCGCCTGCTGTCCTCCACCCGCGATCGCACCGCGATGATCGGGGTCGACCGGCTCGATTACTCCAAGGGCCTGCCGGAACGGATCGACGGCATCGCCCGCTTCTTCGACCAGCACCCGGAACGGGTGCGCGAGCTCGTCTACATCCAGATCGCGCCGCCTAGCCGCGAGGACGTGAAGAGCTATCAGGACATCCGCGCGCTGCTCGAACAGAAGGCCGGGCAGATCAACGGCGCGCGCAGCGAGGTCGATCTGGTGCCGATCCGCTACGTCAACCGCGGCTATTCGCACGCCGAGCTGTTCGGCTTTTTCCGCGCGGCCAAGATCGGGCTGGTGACCCCGCTGAGGGACGGGATGAACCTGGTGGCGAAGGAATATGTCGCCGCTCAGGACCCCGAGGATCCGGGTGTGCTGATCCTCTCGCGCTTCGCAGGTGCCGCGCAGCAGCTGGGCGCCGACGAGCAGGGCGCGGTGCTCGTCAATTCCTATAGCCCCGACGACATCTCGCAGGCGATCCGCGCCGCGCTCGACATGCCGCTCGCCGAGCGCAAGGCGCGCTACGCGGCGATGATCGGCACGGTCCGCGAGGATAGCGTGCAGGCCTGGACGCGGGCGTTCTGCGACGACCTTGCAGCGGAGCGATAGCTGCGCTCAGTCCCCCAGTTCCTCGGCCAGCGTCGGCTGACGATCGGCCGGCCCGGTCACATCGGGCCCCACCAGCCTGACCTCGACCCTGCGGTTGGCGCGCCGCCCTTCCGCGTTGGGGCGACCATCGGGAAGGGCGTTGGGCGCGACCGGGTTCTGCTCGCCGAAAGCGATGACCGCGATCCGCTCCGCCGCGACCCCGTTTGCCGCGAGCCAGTTGCGCACCACGTCGGCGCGCCTGCGCGCGACGGCGAGGTTGGCCGTATCGCTGCCTGCCGTGTCGGTGTGCCCGGCGACCGTGATCCGCGCGCCGGCGGCGAATTGCGGACTCGCCAGCAGCGCGCGCAACGCGTCCTGCGCGGCTTCGGGCAGGTCGCTGCCATTTGCCTCGAAGCGCAGGACCACCGCCTTGGGCGGAGCGGGGGTCGGGCTCGGGCTCGGGTTCGGCGCGGGCTGCGGGAGGTCGGGCCGGATGATCGAGGTCGCCTTGACCTGCGGCGGGGCGGGCGGCGCGCTGGCCTCGCGCTGCGGGCGCTCGCACCCCGCCAGCGCGGTCAGCGCCAGCAGCACGGCCATGGCCTTCATCCCGCCCTCTGCCCCGACCGCCCGCAGCGGGGCGGCCGTCTCCTTGGGCGGAGCGAAGCTGATGACGGTATCGCCCGCCGCAGGCTCGGGCCGCCGCGCGTGGGTGAAGAACTGCATGCGCCCGTCCGACTTGAGCAGCAGCACCATGTCGGAGGCGGCCGGCAGGGCATCCTTGGCATCGTCGAAGCGGAAGCTGTCGGACAGGCGGGTCTTGCGCAGCCGCCAACCCCCGTCGAGCCGCTCGTTGATCTCGTTCACGCCATAGCCCGACTGGAACAGCGCCCTTCCGCGCAGCGTATCGGGCAGGGCCTGCCGATCGTCATGGCCCCCGGGCGCGCCCAGCTGGTACACCGAATCCCGTCCGACCTCGTGCGCGAACTCGTTGCACACGAGGGTGTTGTACGCTTCGTTCTCGGTCGCGGCGACCAGCGCCTGGAACGGCGACAGGTCGAGATTGTGCTCGGTCGCCTCGTTGAGGATCTCGCCGTGATAGAACGGCAGCTCCCGGTTGCGCGCGAGCGCGAGGCGTTGCCAGCTCGGGTCGACAACCATCACCGGCGTGCCGAGCTCCTTCATGATCTCGGCCAGCGCCACGCTCCAGCGCGAGCTTCCCACCAGCAGCAGGCCCGGGCGCGTCTCGCCTTTCAGCCCGAGCCAGCGGGCGACAAGGTCGATGGTGAAGCCATGCGCGAGCACGGTGGTGATGACCACCGCGAAGCTCAGCCCGATCAGCACGTTGCCGTCTTCGTAGCCGAGTTCCGACAGGCGCAGCGCGAACAGGCCGCTGATCGCCACCAGCACGATGCCGCGCGGCGCGATCCACGCGACGAACAGCCGCTCTCTCCACGGCACCGCGCTTCCCAGCAGCGTCAGCAGCACTGTCAGCGGCCGCACCACGAACAGCAGCGCGAGCAGAAACAGCCCGAAGCGCCAGTTGAGGTAGGCCAGATCCGACCACTTGAGCGAGGCCGACAGCACCACGAAAATGCCCGACACCGTGAGGATCGCCACGGTCTCCTTGAACGGGTGGATCGAGCGCATCGACTGCACGTTCATGTTGGCGAGCGCGATGCCCATCACCGTCACCGCGATCAGCCCCGCCTCGTGCTCGATGAGGTTGGTGCCCACGAACAGGGTGATGACCGTGACGAACAGCACCGGCACCTTGAGATATTCAGGCACCGCCCCGCGCGGATAGGCCCAGGCGATCAGCCGCGCGGCGCCATAGCCCAGCGCCGCCGCCAGCGCCGCCGCCAGCAGCATCGGCGGGACAATCGCGATCCAGGTCGCGCCGTTTGCGGTCAGCCGGAAGTATTCGTAGGCGATCACCGCGCACAGGGCCCCGGTCGGGTCGTTGACGATCGCTTCCCACTTGAGCAGCGAGGCCGGGCGCTTCTGCACCGTCGCCTGGCGCAGCAGCGGGATGACCACCGTCGGGCCGGTGACCACGAGGATGCCGCCGAACAGGATCGCGACCGGCCACACCAGCCCGGCGATCGCATGCGCGGCCACGGACCCGAACACCCATGCGAGCACCACGCCGACCGTCGCCATGCGCCAGACCGCGCCGCTCGTTTCGCGCAGTTCGCGGAAATTGAGGCTGAGCCCGCCCTCGAACAGCACCAGCGCAACGCCGATCGCCACCATCGGCTCGAGCAGCTCCCCGAAAGCATGTTCGGGATCGAAGATGCCGAGCACGGGACCGGCAAGGATGCCCGCCGCCAGCATCAGCACGATGGCCGGACGATTGGTCCGCCAGGCAAGCCACTGGGCACCGATGCCCAGCGCCCCGACAAAGGCAATGACGATCGCCTGTTCCTGCACGAGATTGCGCCTCCTGTCCCTGTGCACGCATCCCGCGCGGCACTTTGATCAGGGTCCGGGCGACAGCATGCGCGGGAAAGGTGTCAACAACCCGGGCGGCGCCTTACGGCGAACGGGTGTCGGGGCGGGGCAAGTGCCTCAGCATCTTGGCTGCAAGGGCCGATCAGAACTTGTAGGCGAGCCCGAACTGGAATTGCCGCGGCGCGCCGGCGTTCCTCTGCACGAAATCCGCCCCGCCGCCGAACTGGATCTGGTTCGAGGTCGTCGCCGCGTTGGCAAAGCCGCTCTGGTTGTTGGCGTTGAAGACATTGAACACATCAGCGCTCGCCTCTATCCGCCCGCCTGCGACGGGGAGCGCATAGCGCACGCCGAGATCCACCGTGGCCGACCACGGCAGGCGCGCCGAATTGCGCCGCTCGCCCGGATAGCGGTCCGAATTGCCGAGGTAATTCTCGCCGAAGCTCGCCCCGTCGCCGTTGAGGTCCTGCGTGCCGAAGATGCGCGCATCGGGGACGAGATTGACCGGCTGGCCCGACTGGAACAGGCCCGCCGCGGTCAGGGTCAACCCGTCGAGCGGGTAGAGATAGCCCACCGCCGAGATCACGTGCCGCCGGTCATTGGCCGAAGGGCCCCATTCGCTCGCGAAGTCGTTGGAATTGGCGGCGCGGAAGTTGATGTCGTCGGTGTCGTTCCTGAGGCGCGAGAGGGTGTAGCTGACGCGGAAGGCGTAATCGTCTTCGCCCCGCAGCTTGATCGCCTGGAGGATCAGCGCGAGGTATTCGGCCTCGCCTGCGGTCTCGGACACAGTGATCTGCCGCGCCCCGCCTGCCACCAGCGGGATCGGGCGCGAGGCGTCGGCGGCGGCTTGGCTGCGCACCAGCCCGAGGCTCTGGGCAAGGGCGAAGCGCGCGGCGTTGTCGGGCAGGGCGCGCAGCGCCGCGATGTTGGCCGCGGTGAGGTTTGCAAGGTTGGGGGTGAAGGGCGCGGGCGCATTGAGGTCGCGCAGCCGGACGAGGTTGTGCGAGCGGCTGTAGAGCGCGTCGACCGACAGGGTGAGGGTGCTCGTGGCGGCATATTGATAGCCGCCGCTGACCTGCACGCTCCACGGATTGTCGTAGCCGGTGGGGCTGAGGATGCGCCCCTCGCCGAGCGTCGCCGAGCCCCGCAGCGCCTGCACCTGCGCCGGGGTCGGGCAGGCGGCGACGGTGGTGCAGGGGGGCGACACGGTGAGGTTGCCGTCGAAGGTGATGTCCCTAAGGTCGACGCCCGCCGGGATCGCACCGCGCGCCTGCAACTGCGCCAGCTGTGAGAGGAACCCGGCCGAGGTGGTGTTCCGCTGGAGCGCGTCGGAAATCACGGCGTAGCTAAGCTTGCCCGTGAAGATCCCCGCCCCAAACCGGACCGACGAGCGCGCGTCGGGCTGCCAGTTCAAGGCAAAGCGCGGGGCGATGTTGTCGGTGTCGCCGTCACCCGCGCCGCGCTGGGTCAGGGTGTCGTAGTCCCACCGCACCCCAAGCGTGGCGGTGAGGTTCGGCGACAACTCCCAAGCATCTTCGAGATAGAGCGCGACCAGCGTCTGCGGGGTGCCGAAGCTTTGCGGGCGCAGTTCGACCGCGTAGTTCGCCACGGCGGGGTTCAGCGCCAGCACGTCCTGCGCGGTGAGCGCCAGACCGCGCGAGGACAGGCTGGCGAGTTGGCCTGCGGTCAGATCGACAGTGTAATTGCCGTTCGGATTTCCCCCGCCCAGCAGCGCGAAATCCGAGGCGATCACGTCGACCCCCGCGCTCAAGCGGTGCGCGCCGAAATCGCGGGCGAGGCGGTGGGTGGTCTGCCAGGTCTCCTCGAGACTGTCGAAGACGTAACCCGGATTGCCCACGACGGCGGCCGTGAGCCCCGAGGGGCCGCGCACCACCACCTGCGGGCCGGGCGCGCCCGTCGCCTCGCCGTAATCCCAGCGGAAGCGGCTGTATTGGAGGGCGCCGTCATAGCTCCAGACGTCGCCGGAATAGCTCGCACTCGCCGCGATCAGGGTTGAGAAGCGGTCCTGCCGCGATCCCGCCGAGGGGAAGGTCGCATTGCCTCCGCCTAGCGCGCCGCCCGGGCGGTCGATTGTCACGCGGCCGACATTGCCGCGCAAGGACACCGCCCAATCTTCGGTCAGGCGGTGGTCGAGCCGCAAGGACGCAAGGTGGAATTCGTTGTTGCCGGTGACGGTATCGACGATCCCCAATTGCGGCGCGTCCACGATCTGCGTGTTGCGGTCGCGGGTGTATTCGTAATTGGCATAGAAGAAGGTGGTGTCGCGTTTCAGCGCGCCGCCTGCGGCAAACCCGCCCTGGTAGCGTTCGAAACTCTCGCCGACGGGGTTGCCCGACAGGTCGCGGCGCGGGAAGGGGGACCGGGAATCCAGCGGCCTGCCGGGGCGAACCAAGCCATAGACCTCGCCCGTAAAATCGTTGCTGCCCGAGGGGGTGGTATAGTTGACTATGCCGTTCGCCGTGCGCCCGTAGGCGGCGGAGTAGGAGTTCGCCAGCACGGTGACTTCGCGGGTGAAGCCCAGCGGCACGGGGAATTTGATCCCGCCGAGAAAATTCTCGTTATTATCGAGCCCGTCGATCAGGTAGTTGGTGTCGAGGCCGTTGCTGCCGTTGATCGAAATGGATGGGGCCTCGGGGAAGAACCCGGTCGAGGGGACGACATTGGGCAGGCGGATCAGCGCGCCGATGACATCGCGGCCCTCGATGGGGAGCGCGACCAGCTGCTCGCGGGCGAGCGAGGCGGAGATTTCGGCGTTCGACGTGTTGAGCCCGGTGATCGCGCGCGCGGCGGTCACCACGATGCCGGCGTCGACAGCAGGCTGTAGCTGGAGGATCACCGAGCGGGTGAAGTTCGAGCGCAGCTCCACGCCTTGCGCGGCGAGCGGGGCGAACCCGGGGGCTGCGGGGACGGAGACCTCGTAGGCCCCGCCGGTGGTCACCCCGTCCAGCCGGACGACCCCGCGCGTGTCGGTGACGAGTGTGCGGGCAAAGCCGATGGCGGGGTTGGCGACCACCACCTCGGCGCCTGCGACCGGTGCGCCATCGCCATCGACGACGGTGATCTCGATCCCCGCCTGCTGCGCGTGGGCGGCGGGCGCGCAGATCACGCAGGCAGCCGCCAAGGCAGCGCCCGCGACGCTCGAGCGAAGCATACCGGTCATAACTGTCATTCCCCTCGTCGATCCCCTGGCACATGGCACCGTCATGTGCATTTGCGCCTGACGGTATTCGTTGCCGCCGGGCCGATGGTTACACGTGGCCCTCACCGCCGCTTTCGCGATATCGCCAGCGCCTATTCCGCGATGCGTTTGGGCGGCGCGATGCTCTCGGCCTTGATCGCCTTCTTGGAGAAGGGCAGGCGGTGCCATTGCTTGGCCGCATAGGCCCGCGTCTGGTCATAGACGTGGGGGCTGGCGGGGTTGGTGGACTGCGAATAGCTGAGGATCGCGTCCGCCACCGGCCCCGTCTCGTCGAAGCCGACGATCTGGATGTAGCTCGTCCCGTGGCGCGGGATCAGTTTGCCGGACGCCGCCCGGTCGGATTCCTGCATGTTGAGGACGCCGAGCCAGCCCGGACCGCCGTGGATAGGGATGGCTTCATTGCCCGCCATCACCAGCTGTTCGCTCCCCCACTCGGAATCGAGCGAGAGCGGCTGCTTTTCGAAGGCCTCCACCGTGGCTGCGAGCGCGGCGAGGAGCTTCGCGCCCGCTTCGCCTTCAATCTTCAGGTCGCGCGGAGTGTTCACGGGGTCGGTCGGATCGAAGGGCACCGCCCAGGCTTTCTTGCCCGTCTCGATCGCCTGCCAGAAGGCGCGGAACAGGCGCGCGCCGCGGCTTTCCTTCTCGAACCGCCCGTCCCAATTGGCGAGCACCGCGCAGCCGCGCGCCGCGGGACCTTCCGCCCCGGCGCACAGCTGTGCAAGCTTCGGCAGGACCAGACTGGCAGCAAGGCTCTTGTTGGCAAAGGCATGGGCTTCGGCGCTCGCGTGGTCGAGCTTGCCGCCCGCGATCAGCGCGGCGGTTTCGATGAAGTTCGAACGGGTGCGCAAGGAGCGCTCGGTCGCATATTCGCCGAGGATCGGCGACAGCTCGCGGTGCGGCATCGCCGGGTTGCTCAGCCAGTAGCTGTCGTTCGAATTGGTGAGCCAGGTCTTCACCGTGGTCGACGCCTGATCGGCCGCGGGCATCAGGCCGGGGACGGGTGTGCCGGGCGCGACGTCCCAGTCGCAGGCGGCCTTGCTGCCATCCATCAGGATCGCAAGTTCGGCGAACAGCCCCGAGATCGGCGTGGCGCAGGCCTTGGCCTTCTCGGCCGAGACATTGGGCACCGCGGTGACATCGGCGTGGAGCGCGTTGCCATAGCGGTCGGCGGCGATGGTGTTGACCCAGGGGATGCCGAGCGTCTCGCTGACCGCGGCCTCGACTTCGCCCACGGTCTTCGCCTCGCCGATGCGCAGCCAGGTCTCGATCCCGCGCTGGTTGCCGCGGTTGGCGTCCTTGAGCGCGAAGGCGGACTGCTTGCTCCAGGTGATCCCGCGCGCGGGGATGACGAAGACCGGGCCCCAGCGGGTCGACCACAGCGTGCGGGTGACGGGGCTCTGGCCCTCGGGCATCGGCACGGTGACGGTCTGGCTGGTCATCGCCTCGGACTTGCCGTCAACCATGTAGCGGGTCGGGTCAGCGGGATCGAGCGCCACCTGATACAGCGTGAAGTGCCGCGCCTCAGTGACGGTGTGGGTCCAGGCGACATCCTTGTTGAAGCCCAGCGTCGGCATCGGGGTGCCCGCGAGCCCGACGCCCATCACATCATAGCCATCGGGGCCCTTCACATGCATCTGCCAGAAGCGGCTCGGGCCCTTCCACGGGAAGTGCGGATTGCCGATCACCATCCCGCGCCCGCTCGCGGTGACATCGCTGCCGAAAGCCCAGCCGTTGCTGCCGATGCCGAGTTCCTTCGGGTCGGGCATGGTGATCGCGACCTTGGGCGCCGGCGCGCCGGGAGGGGCGGCATTGGCGATCGCGGGGGCGAGGTTCAGCGAGCTCGCCAGCAGCATCTGCTTTTCATTGAGGCGCAGCATGTCATCGGTGGTGATGGGACGCACCCACGCCCTCCCGCGGCATTCGGCGGGGATGCCCTCCGGCCCGGCGTCGCGCAGGAAGCGGTTGTAGCCCGCGACATAGCCCGCGATCAGGTCCTGCACCCGCGGTGGCAGGGTCTTGGCGCCCTCGCGCAGGGCCGGCAGGTCGATCACCGCGCGGAAGAATACGTCGGAGGAGAGGTTATCGACCTCCTCGAAGCCGAGCACCGCCTTGGCCTCGGGCCCCCAGAAGCGCGACCGCTCGCCTGCGACGGTGGCGAATTCCTCGGCCAGCAGGCACAGGTTGTCCTCGGCATAGGCATAGGCGACCCCGTAGCCCACGCCGCGCCAGTCGCGCGCCTCGATATGGGGGATGCCGAAGGTGGTGCGGGTGATGGTCGCCGCATAGCGCGGCTTGGCCAGCGCCTCGCCCGCCTGCGCCGTCACCAGCACCGCGGCCGCTGCCGCGAGAACCGAAATCCGCTTCATCGTCGCTCTCCCCACACCCGTTCCGGGTTCTCGGCCGAGACCTATCGGGCACCCGCGCAAAAGGGAACACGCAAAAGCGAAAGGGCGCCCGGCCGCATCCGGCAGGGCGCCCGCCGATCAGCTCTTGGGGAAGCGCGTTTCGAGCCACCCGAGCCAATCGGCCTGGATTGCGGCGAGATCGCGCGGCAACGTGCCCTTGGGCTCGGGATTGGCGAGCCACTGTTCGATCGTCTCGCCGCGCACGAAGGCCTTGGCGATGCGGTCGAACACCTTCGGGTCGCCGGTGCGGTCGATCAGATATTGCGACACCACCGCCGACTGGAGGTAGAAGCGGACGCCGCCCTCGGCGATCTTGCGGGCCTCTTCGCCGGTCAGGACCCGCACGGCTTCCTTCTTTTCCGCGGCACTCCGCTGCTCGTTGAGCAGCTGGACCTGCGCGGCTGCGGGGTGCACTTCGGTGAAGAAATTGGGCAGGTCGATCAGCAGGCGGATGTTTTCGGAGGCCTTGGCGGGATCGCTGCGATAGGTATCGAACTGCTGGCGGAACTGCGTCACCCGGTCTTCGAAACTGGACGGCGCTTCCATCAGAACGGCCGACATCTCGTCGAGCCAATCGGGGCTCGGGCCACCGTAATGCTTGTCTTCGTTGAGCGCGCCGCCGCCCCAGTAGCCGACCCGGAACCAGTCGTGGCCCAGTTCGTGCGAAACCGCTGCCAGTTCGATCCGCTTGCGGCGCGCGGGATCGGTCTGGCGGGCGAGGGCGGTTGCCACCGCGGCATCGATCTGTTCCTGCGGCTGGCCTGACATCTGGGCGGTGATCGCGCGCCGCAGCGAGAGTTCGGTCTGTTTCCTGAACACCGCGTCGGACAGCCACGGCAGGACCACCGGGAAACCGCCCTTGCGCAGCGCATCGATGGTCTCGCGCGGGGTGATGGCATCGCGCCCCTCGACCACGGCGTAGCGCAGCGGCTCGTGGCCGAAATGGGTGACGAACCGCGCCGCGCCGTCCTCGGCAAGACCGAGCAGATATTGGGCGCGCTCCCCGGTTTCGGCCAGGGCCACGCCTCTGGCGCTTTCCACGCACGCCAGATCGGGGACGAATTTGGTAGCCGTATCGCACAATGGCCCGTTGCCGGCCGCTGCGGGGATGGTCCAGCAGGCGCAGGCGCAGGCGAGGGCAAAAGCGGTAATTGTCGAAGTCTTCATCAATCACACCTTGGCAGTCTTGTCGACTACAGGTGTAATCAGTGACTACGTTTGTAGTCAACATCACGACCGCGACCGGCTGCGCTTTGCGCAAGATATGGAAAGACAAGGGGCGCTCCGCCGCGTGGCGAAGCGCCCCTGCCTGCATCAGAACCCGATCAGAACGAAGCGGTGATCGAGAACACCACGGTCGCATCCGAGATCGAATCCCCGGCCAGCGTGGCGAAGTTCGGACGGATCAGCGCGGCATCGGCTTCCGAGATGTCGGTGTCGACATAGGCGGCCGAGAGCGTCAGGTGCTCGATCGGCACCACGTCGATGCCGAGCGACCAGTCGAAATAGGTGCCGGTCGGCGCGACGCTGGTGCCGTTGGGGCCGAGGCCGGGGTTACCGTCCGAATAGCCGATGTGGGCCTTGAGCGTGACCGGCGCGCCGTCGATCCCGTAGGTGGCATCGCCCGCGAGGTAGAGGTTGTCTTCCTTGTCGCCCGGATCGACCGTGGGGCCGACCGGATCCCAGTTGCCAAGCGCTTCCTGCGAGGGCGCGTAGGCGACGGTGGCGGTCAGGCCGACCGGGCCGAGGGTGCCGCCGAGCTTGGCGTAAAGTTCGGCAAAGTCGGTGTTGCTCGCGCCGCTCGGGTACATGTACCAGGTGAGGCCCGCATCGAGCGTGCCTTCGCCGATCGGGAACTTGAAGCCGGCGATCAGGTCAAGCTCCATGTTGGCGCCGCCGAAGGTGCCCCAGCCGGCGAGGTTCGAGCCCCAGGCGCCCACGTAGAAGCCGCTTTCGTGACTGATGGTGAAGCCACCCTGCACAGCCATGCCCTCGTCCGACTGCGAGACGCCGCGGAAGCGGTAGTCCGAGGTCAGAGTGGCCGCACCCGAGACGGTGATGGCGGGGGTGTCTTCTTCCTGGCCGGTGGCGGTATCGAGGTCGAACGGGGCGACCGCCGGGGTGATGGCAGCCGAGGTGTCGACGACGGTGATTTCGGTTTCGGTTTCAGCGGCCGGGCCGACGATTGCAGCGTCTGCCTCGCCAGCGAAGGCGGGGGTGGCAAAGCATGCGGCGAGTGCGACAGCCGATGCGGCTGATGCGAAACGAATGGACATAAGGAACGCTCCATAGAGAGGTTTGGATCGTTCCACCTGCGTGGGCCGTGCAGGACATTATTATCCGATGAATCGGGTTCCCGTCACGTCGGCGTCATATTCCTCCATGCTGCACCTGCGCACAAAGGTTATGTGTTGGGGGTGTTTCTTATTAGGTTGTTGCGTGACTTTCATGCAATAGTTTGCAGATAGTCTTAGCGGGATCACGGCGGCGCGGTCGATACGTCAAGCATCCACCGCGCCCTCGGGTGACTAGGCGTTCTCCCGCAGGCTCTCCATGTCGATCACGAAGCGATACTTGATGTCGCTCGCCTCCATCCGCTCGTAAGCGGTCTGGACGTCCTGCATGGCGATCACCTCGATGTCGGGGAGGATGCCCTTCTCGGCGCAGAAATCGAGCATCTCCTGCGTTTCGGCCAGCCCGCCGATGCCGCTGCCGGTGAGCACCTTGCGGCCCAGGAACACGCCGGTGTGCATCTCGGGCATCATGTCGATCATGCCGACCAGCACCTGCACGCCGTTGATCTTGAGGATGTGCAGGTAGGGTGTGACGTCATGGCGCACGGGGATGGTGTTGAGCACCATGTCGAAATAGCCGCGTCTGGCTTTCATCGCGGCCTTGTCCTCGGTGTTGAGGAAGGCGTGGGCGCCCAGTTTCTCGGCATCGGCGCGCTTGCTTTCGCTGCGCGAGAGCACGGTCACTTCCGCACCCATCGCGGCCGCCAGCTTGACCCCCATGTGCCCGAGCCCGCCCAGCCCTGCCACCGCGACCTTGCTGCCCGGGCCTACCTTCCATGTCTTCAGCGGCGAGTAGGAGGTGATCCCCGCGCACAGCAGCGGCGCGGCCTCGGCCATCGGCATGCCTTCGGGCACCTTGAGCACGAATTCCTCGCGGGCGACGATCCGTTCGGAATAGCCGCCGAAGGTCAGGCTGCCATCGCGCCGGTCCTTGCCGTTGTAGGTGCCCGTCATTCCCCCGTCGAGGCAGCTCTGCTCGTACCCCGCCTCGCAATGCGCGCATTCGAGGCAAGAATCGACCATGCACCCGATCGCCACCCGGTCGCCGACCTTGTGGCGGGTGACGCTCTCGCCGACCGCGCTGACGGTGCCGACGATCTCGTGCCCCGGCACGATCGGATAGGTGGTGAAACCCCAGTCGTTCCGCGCCGAGTGGAGGTCCGAATGGCAGATGCCGCAATGGCTGATCTCGATCAGCACATCGTCGTGACGCAGGCCCCGGCGGGTGATCTGCATCGGGCCGACCCCGCTATCGGGCGCGGTCGCGCCATAGGCGCGGGTGGGGTATTCGTTGGTGGATGCCGTCATCTGCCAGGCTCGCTCGGTTGCTTGAAGGACGCACGAGCATAGGCCCATCCAGATGACGGCGACCACTCTTAGTTTGTCAGGGCCTGAGCCTTCTGCGGTGTCGGCGCCAGGCGAGGGACAAGGACGGTCGGTTGGGCAAGGATCGACAGCAGCCGCCAGACGACCGATTGCCCGTCGAGCACCGTGGCCTGATCATAGGGGACAAGCCCCTTTCCGGCGTTCAGGAACCGCCCCTCGGCATCCATGATGTAGTATTGCCATACAGTGTAGCTGGGGCGCATGATCAGGTTTTCCTGCAATTCGTAAGTCCCCGCAGGGTAGGGCAGGCCGCTGACCGAGCTGTTGAACCCGTTTTCGTAGGTCGCGCTGAAATAGCTCGGCGAATTGATGCCATTCACCTGCGTGTTGGCATAATTGAACTGTGTACCGACCCCCGGATTTGCCACTGAAGCGTCTATCAGGTCTTTGACCGACATCGAGCCAACACCCAAGTTGATAGTGTTGCTGTAAAATATTCCGACGATTCTGAGGGAAATTGCCATAGATATTGCTCCTGCGCAGCAGACAATACGCCTCTGATCCCAGGAGAGACTGCCAATCGACTGCGACTCGATTGGCTGAATAAGGACTTACCCCAGATTACCATGTGAAAAAAGCTAATTCAGGTTGGCAATGTCAGTTCGGTTTTATGCAAGTTGTTCTTGATGCAACTATTTCGGCGGCATCCGGATCGCTCCGTCGAGGCGGAACTGGTGGCCGTTGATGTAGCTGTTGCGGGCGATTTCGAGCACCAGCGATGCAAACTCCTCGGGCTCGCCGAGGCGCTTGGGGAAGGGGACGGAGGCGTTCAATTGCGCCCACATCGGCGGGTTCCTGTCCTTCATCCCCAGCATCAGCGGCGTGGCGAAGATCCCGGGCATGACCGAGTTCACGCGGATGCCCATATCCATCAGATCGCGCGCCATCGGCAGGACGAGGCCGTTCACCCCCGCCTTGCAGCTGCCATAGATCACCTGCCCGATCTGCCCGTCCTGCGCGGCGACGCTGGCGGTGAGGATGATGCACCCGCGCTCGCCATCCTCGTTCAGCGGCTCGGCGTTCGCCATGCCCAGCGCCGAGATGCTGGCGACGCGGTAGCTGGCGACGAGGATACCCTCGGCGCCGAAGGCGTAGTCCTCGGTGGAGAGGCGTTTGTATTGGCCGCTCTCCTTGTCCCAGCCCAGCGTCTTGCCGCGCCGGCTCGCCATGGCGCAGTGGAGCGTCACGCGCTCCTGCCCGTGCGCGGCACGCGCGGCGGCAAAGCCCGCCTCCACCGAGGCTTCATCCATGATGTCGACATGGTGGAAGGTGCCGCCAATCGCCTTGGCGTGAGCCTTGCCGGCCTCGTCATTGATGTCGAAGATTGCGACCTTCAGCCCCGCATCGGCAAAGGCCTGCGCACTTGCCTTGCCCAGTCCGCTCGCCCCGCCGGTGACCACCACGGCCATGCCGCTTTCGAGTTTCATCGCTCTCTTCTCTCCTCGGATTTGTTTGCCCGATGGCTAGGCGCTTCGGCGCCGCTGCGCTAGCTCTCCAATTGCATCAGGCGGCACGCGGGGCGCGGTCGCCTTTTTGTCATCAGACCGCCCTAAGCGCGGCACAAGAATTATCGAGGGGCCATCATGATCCGACCTTTCCACGGCTTTGCCTTGCTGTCGCTCGGCATTGCCGCCGCCTGTGCCACCGTGCCGCCGATCATGGGCGATCCGGCCGTCACCGTCACCGCCACCGCCGAGACCCCGCCGGTGGGCACCGCGCGCGAGGATGCGGCGGACGATCCGGCTATCTGGCTCAACCCGGCCAATCCGGCGGCAAGCCTCGTGGTGGGCACCGACAAGAAGGGCGGGCTTTACGTCTATGACCTGAAAGGTGCCCAGAAGCACTTCATCCCCGCGCCCGGCCTCAACAATGTCGACCTGATCGACCTTCCCGGTGGCCGCGTGCTGGTGGCGGCGAGCGACCGCAGCGACCTGACGAAGGTGCAGCTGTTCCTCGCCCTGCTCGACACCAGGACCGGCACACTCGCGCCCGCGGGCAAGATCGTGGTCGGCCCGGGCGAGGGTTATGGCATCTGCATGATCAAGCCTGCGGGCGCGCAGGGCATCGTCGCCTTCAGCGCGCCCAAGGGCGGGACGATCTACAAGACCGTGATCACCGAGGCAGGCGGCAGCTTCACGGGCACCACCACCACCCTCGCGCAGATCCCGACCCAGACCGAAGGCTGCATCGCCGATCCGCGCACCGGCACGCTGTTCATCGGCGAGGAAGACGCCGGGATCTGGGCGATCGACATCGCCACCGGGGACAAGCGCATGGTCGCGCCGGTCGACAACAGGATGCTGGTCGCCGATGTCGAAGGCCTTGCCATCGCGCCGCAAGGCAAGGACGGCGGCTATCTCGTCGCCTCATCGCAGGGCGACAATGCCTATGCCGTGTTCCGCCTGCCGGGCGTGACCCCGGTGGGCCGCTTCCGCATCGCCGCCGGCACCTTCGGCAGCACCGAGGAGACCGACGGGATCGAGCTCGACAACCGCGCTTTCGGAACCGATTTCCCCGGCGGGCTATTCATCGCGCAGGACGGGCAGAACGCGCCATCGGCGCAGAACTTCAAATTCGTGCGCTGGGACGCGGTGCTTGCCGCGCTGGGAGAGAGCAAGTGACCATGCCGCTGCCGATCATCACCCCCGACCGCCGCCGCTTCCTCGGCGCCACGGCGACCGCCTTTGCCGCGCTTGCCGCAAGCGGCTGCATGACGCGGGGCGAAGGCAATCCTTCGGCCGCCACGCCCAAATCGGGCGGCGGCTTTGCCGGCTATGGCCCGTTGCAGCCCGATCCGGCAGGCTTCCTCGATCTTCCGCAAGGCTTCTCCTACCGCGTCATCTCGCGCCTCGGCGACGCGATGGACGATGGCGGCACCGTGCCCGACCGCGCCGACGGGATGGGCTGCTTCGACCTCGGCAACGGCGAGATTGCGCTGGTGCGCAACCACGAATTGCAGCCCAGGCACGAAGCCGGCGGGGCGATTGCCAAGGGCTATGGCCGCAAGGACGGCGTCTTCGTCGCCGGCGGCACCACCAACATCGTGCTCGACGCGAAGACGCTGGCGGTGAAGCGCCAGTTCCGCAGTCTCGGCGGCACGATCCGCAATTGTTCGGGCGGGATCACCCCGTGGGGCACGTGGCTGACCTGCGAGGAGACGACCCTGCGCCCCGGCGTATCGGGCGGCGAGGGGCTGGACCAGGCGCATGGCTGGGTGTTCGAGGTCCCCGCGAGTGCGCGCGGGCTGGTCGATGCGGTGCCCCTGAAGGCGCTGGGCCGCTTCAACCACGAGGCAGCCTGCGTCGATCCGGCGACCGGCATCGTCTACCAGACCGAGGACCGCGAGGATTCGGTGCTCTACCGCTTCATCCCCAAGGTGCCAGGGCAGCTGGCCAAGGGCGGCAAGCTGCAGGCAATGGTGATCGAGGGGCTTGCCGACACCCGCAACTGGGACAGCGCGGCGATGGCGATGGGCCAGCCCTACCGCGTGAGCTGGATCGATCTTGACGATGTCGAGGCGCCCGCCGACGACCTGCGCCAACGCGCCGCCGCCAAGGGCGCGGCGCTGGTGGCGCGGGGCGAGGGCATCCACATGGGCGTGAAGCGCGGGGTATCCGAGGTCTTCGTGTGCTCGACCAGCGGGGGCGCGAAGAAGCTCGGGCAGATCCTCAAGCTCGTCCCGGGCAATGCCGGTCAGCCCGATACGGTCGAGCTGTTCTTCGAAAGCGAAAGCACCGACCAGTTCAACTACGGCGACAATATCACCGTCGGCCCCAACGGCCACCTGATCGTATGCGAGGACCAGTACACCGCGATCCAGGAAAACCACATCCGCGGCATCACGCCTGATGGCCGGGCCTACACCCTCGCGCTGCTGCGCGCGCAGACCGAGCTGGCCGGTGCCTGCTTCTCGCCCGATGGCAAGGTGCTGTTCGTCAACGCCTACGGCCCGACGGCGACGCTGGCGATCACCGGGCCGTGGGTCGCGTGACCGGCATCTGACGACCCGGTGGACGGCTTTCTTCTCGCTCTGCTGCTGACAGCCGCGCTGGCGACCGGCGGGCGCGACCAGCTGATGGTGGCACAGTGGGCCGGAACGCTCGGCCAGAGCGCGCAGCTGCTGGCGGTGGCGATCGCCTGCGCCTGCCTGAGCGCGGGCGTGATGGCCTTTGTCGGGGCCGAATTTGCCGCGCTGCTGCCGCGCCGCGCCGCGCAGATGCTGATCGCCTTCGCGCTTGCCATCGCGGCCTTCGAACTGGCGCTGCCGGTGCGGCTGAAGGCGCCCGCCGAGCCGACCCGTTCGCTCGCCGCCTTGGGCCTTGTGCTGCTCGCCCGCCAGATCGGCGACGGGGCGCGCTTTGCCGTCTTCGCGCTCGCGGCGTGGACGGTGTGGCCGGTCACCGCAGGCCTCGGCGGCGCGCTGGGCGGAGCGGCGTCGGTGGCACTCGGCTGGGCGGCGGGGGACGCGGTACTGGCGCGCTGGCCGCTGCGGATGCTGCGCATCGGGCTGGCGGTATGCCTCGCCATCGCCGCCCTTTTCATCGGCCTCGCCGCGCGTTTCGCCGCATCGTGATCGCTGCAGCCGATCACCGTTCCCACGGAAATGCGGGAACCTGATCCATGTTCGTGCAGTGGGTAAGCACCTAAATAGAAGGCGGCGCGCCTCTCGCACGCGAATCCAAGGAGAATACCATGGCCGACACCAAGACCAATTCGAAGGCCGCGCTGGTTGCCGAGCTCAACGCCCTGCTGGCCGATCATTTCGCGCTCTACATCAAGACCAAGAACTTCCATTGGCACGTCAAGGGCCCGCGCTTCCACGATCTGCACCTGCTGTTCGATGCCCAGGCGGGCGCGGTGCAGGGCCAGATCGACGCGATTGCCGAGCGGGTACGCAAGCTCGATGCCGACACGCTGACCTCGCTCGGCGCGATGGCCGGGGCGACGCAGATCAAGGACCAGGACAGCACCAGCCTCAAGGCCGAGGACATGATCGCCGAACTCGCCGCCGACAACGAGAAGGTCGTCGCGCGGCTGAAGGCGATGAAGGACCTGACCGAGCAGGCCGGCGACAACGCCACCGACGGGCTGCTGGACGACTGGACCGACATGGCCGAGGAACGCGTGTGGTTCCTGAAGTCGCTGCTGGCGTAAGCCGCGCGGCACCACAGGACAACTAGGGCCGCCCCCATTGCCGGGGGCGGCCCTTTTGCTATGCTCGTTGCCATGGGTGACATCACGATTTTCGAGAACGCCAATCGCATGGCGGTGGCCGGCTGGCTGCTCGGCAAGCTGGGCGGCGCGCCGGGCCATGGGGGCGCGATCACGGTGCCGGGCGGTTCCACGCCTTTTCCCATCATCGACGCGCTGACCGAGTTCGGCGGGGTGGACTGGCCCGGCTGGGCGGTATGGCCCAATGACGACCGCATCGTGCCCGAGGAACACGAGGCTTCGAACACCGGCAAGATTCGCGCCCTGCTGGAACCGGCCGGCGCGCGCGTGGTGCCGCTTGCCGAAGACGCGGCACCGCCGCATTTCGCGCTGACCTGGCTCGGTATGGGGCCCGACGGGCATGTCGCCTCGCTCTTCCCCAACACCGACCCGCAGGTGGACGACGCGCAGGTCGTGCGCCGCCTCACCCCCGATCCGCTGCCCGCCCATGCGCCCTTCGACCGGATCACGCTGACCCTGCCCGCGCTGCTGGCGACGGACGCGATCCTCTTCACGCTCGGCGGTGCGGCGGACAAGCGTGCGGTGTTCGATGCGGCTGCCAAGGGCGAAAACGACCTGCCCGTCGCCCGCCTGCTCGGCGCGGCGCGCGCGCGCGGCATTCCGGTCACGGTCTTCGCCTGAGCCGATGCCGCAGCTGCTTCCCGCCTCGCTTCACCGCCTGGTCCTGCCGATCGCCCACGCGCTGCGCCACCACTGGCGGCGCTGGCGCAAGACGCCGATCGCTGGGGTGAGCGTGATCGTCACCAACCTTGCGGGCGACGTGCTGCTGCTGAAGCATTCCTATGGCCCCGCGGTCTGGAGCCTGCCGGGCGGCGGGCTCGGGCGGGGGGAGGACCCACTCGCCGCCGCACGGCGCGAGGTGCGCGAGGAACTGGGAGTGCAACTCGCCAGAATCGAACCGGTCGCGACGCTTGAAGAGGTGATCTCCGGATCGCCCCACACCGCGCATATCTTCACCGGCGTGTGCGACCGCCAGCCCAAGCCCGACCGCCGCGAGGTGATCGAGGCGCGCTTCTTCCCCTCGCACTCGCTCCCCGAACCGCTGGGCGAGACCACGCGCCGGCGGATCGCGGTGTGGCGGGCGCGGGGGGTGGGGTAAAGGTTGGAAACACCGTTCGCCCTGAGCTTGCCGAAGGGCCGCACTTCTCTTCAATCACACCGCGTTGGCGCAAGAAGAACGGTGCTTCGACAAGCTCTGCACGAACGGTTCTTGCTTCACAGCAACCTGAGCTGCGCCTCGTCCCTTGGCGGCTTCTCCTCCTCCGCACCCTCGAGCCCCGAGAGCGTCAGCCCCATCAGCCGGATCGGCCCCCGCAGCGGCAGCTCCGCTTCCAGCAGCGCGCGGGCGAGCCTGCCGAACTCGGCCTTGCCGCTGACATAATCGGGTTGCGAGGTGGCGCGGGTCATGATCTGGAAATCGGTGAACTTGAGCTTGAGCGTCACCGTCCGCCCCCGCGCGCCCGCCGCCTCGATCCGCTCCCACACGATGTCGATGATGTTTTCCAATGTCTCGCGAAGCCTCGCGCCGCTGCCGATGTCCTCGGAGAATGTCCGTTCCCCGCCCACCGACTTCCTGATGCGGTGCGCGGCGACGGGGCGCAGATCAATCCCCCTCGCGGCGCGGAACAGGTAGTCGGCCATGCTGCCGAAATGCGCGCGCAGGAAGGCGAGGTCCTTCGCCGCAAGATCAGCCCCCGTGGCGATCCCGAGCTTTTGCATCCGCTCCTCCGCCTTGGGGCCGACCCCGTGGAACCGCCGGATCGGCAGCCCCGCCACGAACTGCGCGCCCTCGCCCGGGCGGATCACGCACAGGCCGTCGGGCTTGTTCTGGTCGCTCGCGAGCTTGGCGAGGAACTTGTTGTAGCTCACCCCGGCGCTCGCGGTCAGCCTTGTCTTGGCGCGGATTTCCTGCCGGATCAGCTCGGCGATGCGGGTCGCAGAGCCGATCCCGAGCCGGTCGTCGGTGACGTCGAGATAGGCCTCGTCGAGGCTCAGCGGCTCGATGACGGGGGTGTAGTGCTCGAACACCCGGCGGATCTGGCGGCTCGCTTCCTTGTAGGCATCGAAGCGTGGGCGCACGAAGACGAGATCGGGGCACAGGCGCTGCGCGGTGACCGAGGGCATGGCGCTGCGCACCCCGAACTTTCTCGCCTCGTAGCTGGCGGCGGCCACCACCCCGCGCCCGCCCGCTCCGCCGACCGCGACGGGCTTGCCCTGAAGCTCGGGATTGTCGCGCTGTTCGACGCTGGCGAAGAAGGCGTCCATGTCGACATGGATGATCTTGCGCAGGCCAAGCTCCGCAGGCCGCGCGGCATCATTCTCGTCTGACGGAGCCCTCCGTATCATCCCTTGGAAATAGAACCTTGTGCCGCCCGAAGGAACTGTTGCTGGAACAATTCACCCGGCCTGCCATTTTGTGCACATGCGAAAAGAACTCTGGTCTTCCGGCGAACCGATGGGCAAGGGCCCCGCTATGGCCACTTCGCAAGCCTCTGTCATGCCTGCCCGTAAAGCACTCGGCGAGACCGAGCTGATGTGGATGATGGCGATGCTGATGGCGCTAAACGCCTTCGGGATCGACGCGATTCTGCCGGCGCTCGACGCGTTGGCCGCCGACCTTTCGGTGACCGGCAACGACCGCCAGTTCGTGATCGGGGTCTACCTTTTGACCGGCGGCATCGGCTCGCTCGTGCCCGGCGCGCTCGCCGACCGCTTCGGGCGGCGGCCGGTGCTGCTGGGGGCGGTGGCGGTCTACATCGTGCTCTCGGTGCTCTCCGCACTCGCGCCGACCTACGACGCCCTGATCGCGGTGCGCGCCGCGCAGGGCTTCTTTGCCGCCGGCATCGTCGCGCTCCCGCCCGCCGTCATCCGCGACCGCGTGGGCGGCGACAAGATGGCGCGGATGATGAGCCTCATCTTCGTGATCTTCCTGATGGTCCCCGCGATCGCGCCGACCATCGGCGAGGGCATCCTCCAGACCTTCGGCAGCTGGCGCGCGATTTTCGCCGCGATGGTGGTGCTGGGTGTGGTGATGGGCGGCTGGGTGTTCATCCGCCTGCCCGAAAGCCTCACCGAGGAAAACCGCCAGCCCATCATGCCGCGCGCCATCGCGGCCAACATGACCCGCGCGCTGAGCCTGCCGAGTGTCGCGGGCTATGTCATCGGCTCGGCGCTGGTGTTCGGCGCATTGTTCGGCTTCATCAATTCCTCGCAGCAGCTCATCACCCAGACCTTCGGTGCGGGCGACATTTTCCCGCTGGTATTCGGCATCTGTGCCGGATCGATGGCGATCGCGAGCTGGTCGAACTCGCGCATCGTCGAGCGTTTCGGCGCGCGCCGTGTGAGCCACACCGCGCTGTTCGCCTTCATCACGGTGAGCGCGGTGCAGGTGATGCTCGCCTTTCAGCCGGGCGAGGAATTGTGGCAATTCGTCCCGCTGATGGCGATCAACATGGCCTTGCTCGGCTTCATCGGCAGCAATTTCGGCGCCATCGCGATGAACCCCTTCTTCGCCATTGCCGGCGCGGCGAGCTCGGCCCACGGCTTCGTGCGGATGACCACCGCGGCGATGCTCGGCGGGGCGATCGGCTATGCCTATGACGGCACCGCGCGCCCGCTGGCGCTGGCCCTGCTGGCGAGCGGCCTCGCCTGCCTCGCGCTGGTGCTGTGGAGCGAGAAGGGCAAGCTGTTCGGGCCGAGTGATGCGGAGATGGGTGCAGACTAGAGTCTGTCCTGTTTAGACTGAATCGATGTGGGATTCCCAAGGGGTGCTGA
>NZ_LSKQ01000125.1 GCF_001557115.1 Erythrobacter sp. CCH5-A1 | reverse complement strand
AAGCAGCAGGGCGGGAGCGAGGGGGCGGAGGTGCGTGTTCATCCGGTCCAACAGGCCATGCGCCGCCTGAGTGCCGCCTGAACGAAGGAGGATGGGCAAATGTGCAATGCAGCGCGAAGGGAGCCCGTCTGCCGAACGTTGTAAGGTCGAGTACTCCCCCAGCCGAACCAGAGTCCTGTATGTTCGTACGCCGCAACTCGAGAACGTCTGCCCTGGCCGGCAGCCTGGCTCTGATGGCTTGCGGGGGCGGCGGGAGCTCTCCCGCGCCTGCACCAACTCCGACCCCGACCCCGACCCCTACTCCGACACCCGCGCCCGCTTCGACCGAACGCAACATCCTGCCTGCCGATACCAGCGCGGCGATCACGACCAATCTTCAGGCCCATTTCGTCATCAATCCCGATCCGGCGGTGCCCGCCAAGGGCCGCCTGTTCGTGATGCTGCCCGGCACCGGCGGCATTCCGGCGGTCTATCGCGACATCGTGCGCACCGGGGCGGCGCGCGGTTACCATGCCGTGGGGCTCACCTATCCCAATGACGAGGCGGTCGAGCGGCTGTGCGGCAGCTCCGCCGATCCCGATTGTGCCGGCAAGGTCAGGCGCGAGATCATCACTGGGGAAGACCTGAGCACGCTGGTTTCGGTAAACACGGCCAATGCGATCACTACCCGGCTCACCGTGCTGCTCCAGTTTCTCGACCGTTCCTTCCCGGCCGAAGGGTGGGGGCAGTTCCTCAGCGGCGGCCAGCCGGACTGGTCGCGGATCACCGTCGCGGGTCATTCGCAGGGCGGGGGACATGCGGGCTATTTCGCCAAGCTGGTCGCGCTCGACAGGGCGGTGATGTTTGCCGCGCCCGGCGATACCGGGGTCGCACCCGGCACGGCAGCGCAATGGGTCTCGCTGCCCAATGTAACGGCCGCGTCGCGGCAATATGGCTTCATTCATGTGAACGACCCCTTGGTGCCGCTCGCCACCGCCAGCCGCGCGTGGGACGTGATCGGGCTGGGCGCCTTCGGGCCGCTTACCAGTGTGGACGGCAGCGCGGCACCTTTCGGCAATGCGCGCCAGCTGACCACCGCCCTGCCGCCCAATCCCAACCCGACGGGCCCAAGCGCCTCCCCCGCCCACGGCGCGCCGGTGGTCGACGGGGTGACGCCCCGTGACGCGCAGGGCCGGCCGGTCTATGCTCCCGTGTGGATCTACCTTGCCTTTCCGTGACATGGAGGAGGCAGGCTGACATTGCCGCGAAATCGGCTAATGCGCCTCGGATGACCCAGACACAGCTCTATCTCATTTCCCCCCTCGACGTCGGCGGCGAGTTTCCCGCGCGGCTCGAGCGGGCGCTGGCCGCGGGCGCGCGGCGGCATGGCGATCTTGTCACCGCCTTCCAGTTCCGGGTGAAAGGCGTGGACCAGCACGAGGCCGCGCGCCTTGCCGCCCCCCTCCAAGCGATCTGCGCTGCGCATGACGTGGCCTTCATCGTCAACGATTCGGTCGCGCTGGCCAAGCGGTTGAAGGCCGACGGGGTGCATCTCGGGCAGGACGACGGCTCACCTAAGGACGCGCGCGCCGAACTCGGCCGCGAGGCGCAGATCGGCGTCACCTGCCACGCCAGCCGCCACATGGCGATGGAAGCGGGCGAGGCGGGGGCGGATTATGTCGCCTTCGGGGCGTTCTTTCCCTCAAGCACGAAGGACAAGGGCGACGCCGAGCGCCCGCTTCCCGAGTTGCTCCAGTGGTGGACCCAGCTGTTCGAAATCCCCTGCGTTGCCATCGGCGGGATCACGCCCGAGAACTGCAAGCCGCTGGTCGAGGCGGGGGCGGATTTCCTCGCGGTGTCGCATGCCGTCTGGGGCGGGGACGAGGTCGCCGCGATCGAGGCTTTCGCCAGGGTGATGCGGGGGTGAAGCGTCGCCTCGCCATGGCGGCGGGGGCGCTTGTCCTGTGGCTTGGCGCGGTTGCCGCTTGGATCGCGGCCGGCCCGGCGGTGACGGGCGCGGAGCGGGGCGAGACCGCCATCGTCCTCGGCGCGGCGACGTTCGACCGGTGGCCTTCCCCTGTCTTTGCCGCCCGGCTCGATCACGCAGCTGCGCTCTACCGCACCGGAAGGGTGAAACGCATCCTTGTGACCGGCGGCATATCGCCCGAGGACCAGATTTCCGAAGCAGCGGCGGGCCGGGACTACCTGATGGTGAGCGGCGTGCCCTTGTCTGCGATCCTGAAGGAAGACCGCTCGCGCACCACCCGCCAGAACTTAGCCAATGCTGCTCAGGTGCTGGGGCCCGAGCGTAGCAAGCCGGTAGTGATCGTCTCGGACCCGCTCCACATGCGCCGCGCCATGGCGATGGCGGCGGCAGAGGGTTTCGCCGCGCTGCCATCGCCCACGCCCACCACCCGCTACCGCAGCCTCGGCACGCAGTTTCCGTTCCTCGCGCGCGAGGTGTGGTTCATGCATGTTTTCTGGCTGGCAGGGCGGTGAGCAGCCCGCGGGCGTTCGAGTCTTTCGCTCAAGTAATGCGTCGGTAGGCGCTCCGGCCATCCCCCGCCGCGCTGCGATCAATTGCCGAGTGCGGCCGCCAGCAGGCTCATGTGCAGCACCGGGTACATGCCGATGATCGAGCCAATCGCCAGAACCACGATAAGCACCACCCCCTTGGCCACACCTACCGGCCAGTTCCGGAACCACAGGCCCATGCCCATGCGCAGGAAGGCGACCACCAGCAGCGCCTGCAGAAGCAGGCTGGTGACTGCCTGATAGGGGACGATGTAAGGCAGCGGGCCGAGCAGTACGATCGGCACCGTCCAGGCGTTGAGCAGGACGAAGGTCGCCCGGACTCCCCGCCGCCAGTCGAGCCCGCTCCACCACACCAGCAGCGGCGCGGTGACCAGCGCGTAGAAGACCGACAGGACGGGGGTGCCGAGCACCGACATCCAGCCGTCGACATCGCTGATGAAGCTCTCGCGGCTCTTGCCCGATCGTTCGAGCCACGGGTTGATCGTCTCGGGCGGCTGCGCCTCGATGATGCCCTTGAAGCCGCCGAGGAGGAAAAGGTAGAAGGTCAGCAGCCCGCACAAGGCGATGTAGAAGCCGAGCGGGCGCTTGTACCGACCACCGCCAGTCGGTCCCAATTCCATATAGGTATCGAGCACTGCCCGAGGCCGGACAAGCAGGTCACGGAACGTGTGCCATTCGGTTTCCCCGAAACCGATGGTGTCCTCGGCGATGTCGACGAGGCGGGTCTTTTCTTCGTGTGCCTTGGGCGCGCAGCCATCATTCTCGCCCACGCTTGCCTCCCCCGGATCAACACGCGCCCTGCGCGGCATCCTGCCTATCTGGGGCGAGGCCATTCGCAAAGTCAATCGCGCGCGGTTCCTCGCGCTCAGCGCCCCAATTGATCGGCCATCGCGGAAGGAAAAACTAGGGGTTGTCTGGCGGGACAAAGGGAAGGACAGGGCGGTCCATCGCCTTCAGGCGCTCGAGCGCGGTGCAAAGATCGATGCCGACCATCGCAAGTTCCAGCGCGTCGGCCTTGGCAAGGGCTTGTTCGACGAGTTCGATCAGTTCGGACAGCGAAGCCCGTGTGGCACCGTATGAGCAGTTGATCACATCGCGGCTTCCCTCTGCCCTGATGCCGGATTGGGTACCTGACGGCTCATCCAGATTTTTCATTGCCATGTCTCAAATCCGATCCGGTGCCGGTGTCAGCCGGAGAATCTCTGGCTCGCGATTGCGCGCAGATTCCTGCGGAGCGGCGGGGTGATCATTGGCAGCCTGACCCATGCGCCCCCTCGCGGTTGCGAGATTGCCCTTCACCTCGATGAGTGTGGTGCAGTTGCCCAGCAAGGTGGGTGGCATGTTGACGAACACGTTCTCGAATTGGCCTGGGGCGATACGGTAAGTCTCGTGATAGATCCCGACCGCTTCCGTGGCCGCGAACTTGCGATTGAAATCTGCCCAGGCGGGCACGTGGCTGAGGTCCTTGGCCCTGGCATAGGCCTCCAGCGTCTCGAACGAGCTCCAGTACTGGACCAGCAGGATGGTCCGTCCGAACCACGATTTGCAGCCCAGAAAGCCGAGCTCCGGGCGCTCTTCGAGCTCGCGGATCATCCGGCCCATGCTGAGGATCAGCGGCAGCCACTGGTGTACCATCCACCAGTGATTGATCCGCATCCCGATGAGGAATACGGTGAATCCCCGATCGCTATGGGCCGTCCAGCGGCCTTTCAGCACTGCGCTCACGCGCCGCCTCCTTCAGGCTTTCTGACAATCCCGAGCGCCGCCCCGATCTTCTGCAGCGCCTGCATGACGAAGGCATCGCGCGCGCCTTGCGCCAGATCGAGCGTGCCCATCGCGTCGGTCCGCATCAGGCTGACCACGCCGTGCAGACTCGACCAAGCGAACAGGGATTCGGCATCGATGGACTCGCGCGTCGGCGTCTCCCCGCGCGCCCTTGCCACCCGGGTGAGTGAGGCACGCAGGACCTCGAAGGACTCGCGCGCGCCCAGCATCATGTCGGTGTGCGCGTGCGGATCAGGCAGGCTGCCTCCGAATATGAGGCGATATTTGAGCGGCTCGGTCAGCGCGAAGCGGACATAGGCAAAGCCCATCGCAAGCGCATCGGCCGCAGGATCATCGGTTGTCGGCGGCGATCGCAGCGCGGCTGCGAAATCGGCAAAGGCGCGGCGCACGATCTCGGCCAGCAGGTGATCGCGGCTCGCGAAGTGGCGGTAGGGGGCCTGATGCGAGACGCCGAGCCGGCGAGCCACCTCGCGCAGGCTGAGTTTCTCCACGCCAGACTGGGTGATGATGGCGAGGGCCTCGTCGAGGCAAGCCTCGCGCAGATCAACCCCGGTGCTTTTCTGGGTGCGCGCCATCATCTCCGGCGCTCGCAACCGGCGAGGGAACACTCACTGGGTAAAAGCAAGATGGCGGACAAAGGTGCAACTCCCGAGGTTGACACTGTCAACACTATTGCAGCACGTTGACGCTGTCAACCAAGCGCAGCCGCGACACGGCCGGAAAGCATCGGCCGATGGGAATTGGAACTGTGGTGGGGACCGCGGACGCGGTGAACCGGCTCAGGCCCCGCTCGACACCCGCGTGCAGATCAGGCGGCTCGGCGACCCGTCAGGCGCGAGCTTCTGCAAGGTGTTGTCGCCGAGCACCCTGTAGCGCTCGTCTTTCTTGGGGCCGCGAGTGAAGATCACCTCGTTGCCGCGCAGGAGGTAGATGCCGCTGCCCGCGGGGCTCTCGTAGCTCGAGGCGGTGCCGATGCGGAACGCCTCGGCGGGCACGGGCACGAAGGCCTCGCCCCCCGCATCGCCCGGCAGCGCGCATTCCCAGTCGCCGTGGCGCAGGATGCCGAGCATGCCGCCCGTCGCCATGCCCGCCGAGCCTTGCGGGCGCGAGGCAGTGCGGTTGTCGGTCTGCTGGGCCTCTTCCATGCCCTGCCCCCGGCTCGGCAGAAGAGCGGCGGCGGCAGCGGCGCTGACCAGCAGCAGGAACACGTAACGGTTCTTCATGGTGGAGCCCTTTATCAGCCCGGATGCGCGTGCGCCATGGCATTAACCATGCGCGCGTGCCGGGGAGCTGGAGCAGTGCCGCCCGCTTGCCCCGTCCGCCATGCTCGGCTATGGGCGCGCATTCTTTCCGGCGCGGCGCCTGTCCGGCAGCCCGCCGCCTTGCTCTTTCCACCTCGTAAAAAGGCCCACAGCCCATGAAGATCAGCGGCGTCGATATCCGCCCCGGCAACATTCTCGAATATGAAGGCGGCATCTGGAAGGTCGCCAAGATCCAGCACACCCAGCCGGGCAAGGGCGGGGCCTATATGCAGGTCGAAATGAAGAACCTGCAGGATGGCCGCAAGACCAACGTGCGCTTCCGCAGCGCCGACACGGTCGAGCGCGTGCGGCTCGACACCAAGGACTTCCAGTTCCTCTATGCCGAGGGCGATGATCTCGTCTTCATGGACAACGACACCTACGAGCAGATCACGCTCCCCGGCGACCTGCTGGGCGATGCGCGCCCCTTCCTGCAGGACGGGATGCAGGTCGCGCTCGAACTGTGGGACGAAAAGCCGATCTCGGTGGAGCTGCCCGCGCAAGTCGAAGCCACCATCGTCGAGGCCGACGCCGTGGTGAAGGGCCAGACCGCCTCGTCGAGCTACAAGCCCGCGATCCTCGACAACGGTGTGCGCATCATGGTCCCGCCGCACATCGGCAGCGGCACGCGCATCATCGTCGACGTCTACGAGCAGGCCTACGTCGGCAAGGCGGGCTGAGGATTTGAATGGCGCTGGTCCGGCAATACTTCGATGATCCGAGGCTTGCCGGACTGGATATTTCCGACAGCTGGCTAATGGGTTTCGTGTTCGAGCAGGGTCATGCGATCCGCTTGTTTTGCGATTTCCACCTGACCCGCGAGCACCCTGAGTGGAGGCCATTCAAGCGAGGGGATGTCTGGGCCTGTTATCGAACGGGTTCGATTGTCTTCCGAAACTGCGTGGACGTTTTCCTTAATGCCGGAGCGGGTATTCGGAAGCATGACTCTCGCGGCTCAATAGGGAAATGGGGCGGATTTCCGCGATCAACCGATGGTTATGACTGCGGCACGATGGACACGTTCGAAATCCACGATCTGATCGTGAAGGTCGAAACGGGCGCCTTGGAATTTGAAATCCACACGACGGACTTCGCTGTGGAACTAGATCGAGTGGAAAGTTAGATGGCAGCTATTTCCGGCCTCATCCGCGTTATGGAACGCGCCGCGCGCAAGGCGGGCGGGCGTCTGCGGCGCGATTTCGGCGAAGTCGAGCACCTTCAGGTCTCCCGCAAGGGCCCGGCCGATTTCGTCAGCAAGGCCGACATGCGCTCCGAGCGCACGATCTACGACGAACTCACCGCCGCGCGCCCCGGGTGGGGCTTCGTGATGGAAGAGGCGGGCGTGATCGAGGGCGATGCGGGCATGCCGCGCTGGATCGTCGATCCGCTCGACGGCACCAGCAACTTCCTCCACGGCATCCCGCACTTCGCCATCTCCATTGCTGCACAGGAACCGCGCCCCGACGGCAAGGGCTGGGGCGATGTCGTGGCGGGCGTGGTCTACCAGCCGATCACCGACCAGACCTTCTGGGCCGAGAAATCGCGCGGCGCGTGGCTCCACGATGCGCGCCTGCGCGTTTCGGCCCGCTCGCGCCTGTCGGATGCGCTGGTGGCGACCGGCGTGCCCTTCTTCGGCCACGGCGACTTTGCCGAATGGAGCAAGATCTTCGGCGCCATCGGTCCCGAGGTCGCCGGGATCCGCCGCTTCGGCGCTGCTTCTCTCGATCTCGCCTATGTCGCGCAGGGCCGCTTCGACGGGTTCTGGGAGAGCGGCCTTTCCGATTGGGACACCGCCGCGGGCTGCCTGCTGGTGCGCGAGGCGGGGGGCTTCGTCAGCGACTTCCGCGGGCGCAGCGAGGCGATCCATTCGCAGCAGGTTCTCGCGGCAAACGACGCGCTGCACTCGAAGCTCCACAAGCTGCTCGCCGGAGCCTTGCGCTAGACCCATTGCCTTGGCGCGGGCGCCCCGCTAACAGCGCGTGGCATCCGCTCCGGGCGCCCCTGTGGTGGAATTGGTAGACGCGACCGACTCAAAATCGGTTATCGAAAGATGTGCCAGTTCGAGTCTGGCCAGGGGCACCACACCTCTCCTGTTCGCAGCTGGATCCTCGCCGCGCGAAAGATGCCTGAGCGCATAGGCAGGCGGCACTTTCCTACACCATTGCGGTTGTGTCATGGTGCGGCCATGATCGCTTCCATGCCCTTTTCCGGTACCCGTCGGGACCCTTTAGGAGCGATGGTGCGGGCGAATAGAATTTTGCAATTTGGCTGTGTCTCATTGTCTCCAACAAGGGCGACGACGGGCACAGTATTCGAAGGGGACAAGCGATGCGGATGATGGCGATGCTGGCGGGGGCGAGCGTGCTGGCGCTGGGGGCGGTGCCGGTGCAAGCAGACGAACTGCGCGATGCGGTGACGGCGCAGATGCCGCAGCTCGTCGAGCTCTACAAGGATCTCCACGCCCACCCCGAGCTGTCGTTTCAGGAGGTCGAGACCGCCAAGAAACTCGCCGCGCGCGCGAGGGTGCTGGGCTTCGAGGTGACTGAGGGCGTGGGCAAGACCGGCGTGGTCGCGGTGATGAAGAACGGCCCCGGCCCGGTGGTGATGCTGCGCGCCGACATGGACGGGCTGCCGGTGATCGAGCAGACCGGGCTCCCCTTCGCCTCCAAAGTGCGCGCCGTCGCCCAGAACGGGACCGAGACCGGGGTGATGCACGCCTGCGGGCACGATACCCACATGACCGCCTGGATCGGCACCGCGCAGCTCATGGCGGCGCGGCGCAAGGAGTGGTCGGGGACGCTGGTGATGATCCTCCAGCCCGCCGAGGAAACCGGCCAGGGCGCCAAGGCGATGCTCGATGACGGGCTGTTCACCCGCTTTCCCAAGCCCCAGTATGTGCTCGCGTTTCATGACGCCGCGCAGTTCCCGGCGGGGCAGATCGGCTATTCCAAGGGCTTCGCGCTCGCCAATGTGGATTCGGTCGACGTGGTGGTGCCGGGCGTGGGTGGCCACGGTGCCTATCCGCACACTACCAAGGACCCGATCGTGCTTGCCTCGAGCATCGTGATGCGGCTCCAGACACTGGTCAGCCGCGAGCAGAACCCGTCCGATCCGGCGGTGGTGACGGTGGGCAGCTTCCAGGCGGGCGCCAAGCACAACATCATTCCCGATCAGGCGCGGCTCCAGCTGACGGTGCGCAGCTATTCGGACGAGACGAGGAAGCACCTGCTCGAAGGGATCGCCCGCATTGCGAAGGGCGAGGCGATCGCGGCCGGCATGCCCGAGGACAAGATGCCGAAGGTCACGGTGCAGGACCCCTATACGCCCGCGACCTACAACACGCCCGAATTCACCGATCGGGTGATCGCCGGTCTCAAACCCCGTTTCGAGGGGCGGATCATGGAGACCCCGGCGGTGATGGGGGGCGAGGATTTCAGCCGCTACTACCGCGCCGACAAGGCCAATATCGAAAGCCTGATCTTCTGGGTCGGCGGGGTCCCGCAAGCGCAGTGGGAGAAGGCGCAGAAGGGCGAGGTCGAGCTGCCCTCGCTGCACTCGCCGTTCTGGGCCCCCGATGCGCCGGTGGTGATCGCCACCGCGACCGAGGCGCTGACGGCAGCGACGCTGAAGTTGTTGGCGAAGAAGTAAGCCCAGCGCCCGCCCAAACAAAAAATTCGGCCGCCGGAGCGGGCCCTTGCGGGACGCTCCGACGGCCGTTTCTCCTCCCCAGGAGAACTGTGGTGCCGGGTTACTCGCCCGACGGAACGTAGGTGCCGAGCCGGTGGTGCAGGGCGTTGATCTTGGCCAGCTCCTCGCGGTCCTCGGTGTTGCGGGCGTGGCTTTCGAGCGCACGGCGCAGCAGCTTCATGTCGGCGGTCGAAAGCAGCGCGCGGGCGCGCGAGGGTTCGGTTTTGGGGGTGTCGGTATCGGTCATGTCACTCTCCGCTGGGTGATGTCACCCGGCAAGCCTTAGGCGGTTCGATGGCATCCCGGAAGGCCGGATTGTCCGGTCCTCCCGGGATTCTCTCCCAAGCCCTCGCGGCTTACGCCGCCTCGAACTGGTTCATCGTGTTGTGGACGCCGCCTGCCTTCAGGGCGGCTTCACCGGCGAAGTATTCCTTGTGATCGTCACCGATGTCGGAGCCCGACATGTTCTGGTGCTTCACACAGGCGATGCCCTGGCGGATCTCCTCGCGCTGCACGTTCTTGACGTAGCCGAGCATGCCCGCCTCGCCGAAGTACTCGCGGGCGAGGTTGTCGGTGCTGAGCGCGGCGGTGTGGTAGGTCGGCAGGGTGATGAGGTGGTGGAAGATGCCAGCCCGCGCAGCGGCATCGCGCTGGAAGGTGCGGATTTTCTCGTCGGCTTCGTTCGACAGCTCGGTGCCGTCGTAGTCGACGCTCATCAGCTTCGCGCGGTCGTAAGCCGAGACGTCCTTGCCCGCCGCTTCCCAGGCGTCGAACACCTGCTGGCGGAAGTTCAGCGTCCAGTTGAAGCTGGGCGAGTTGTTGTAGACGAGCTTGGCGTTCGGCACGACTTCGCGGATGCGGTCGACCATGCCGGCGATCTGCTCGACATGCGGCTTCTCGGTCTCGATCCAGAGGAGGTCAGCGCCATTCTGGAGGCTGGTGATGCAGTCGAGCACCACGCGGTCCTCGCCCGTGCCGGCGCGGAACTGGTAGAGGTTCGAGGGCAGGCGCTTGGGCGCGAGCAGCTTGCCGTCGCGGCTGATGAAGACCTGGCCGTTGGTGATGTTGGCCGGATCGACTTCATCGGCATCGAGGAAGCTGTTGTACTGGTCGCCCAGATCGCCCGGCTCCTTCGAGAAGGCGATCTGCTTGGTGAGGCCGGCGCCGAGCGAGTCGGTGCGGGCGACGATGATCCCGTCTTCCACGCCCATTTCGAGGAAGGCATGGCGGCAGGCGCGGATCTTCTGGAGGAAGTCCTCGTGCGGCACGGTAACCTTGCCGTCCTGGTGGCCGCACTGCTTCTCGTCCGAGACCTGGTTCTCGATCTGGAGCGCGCAGGCCCCGGCCTCGATCATCTTCTTGGCGAGGAGGTAGGTCGCTTCCGCGTTGCCGAAGCCCGCGTCGATGTCGGCGATGATCGGCACCACGTGGGTTTCGTAATTGTCGATCGCGTTCTCGATGCGCTTGGCCTCGACCGCGTCACCGGCCTTGCGGGCGGCGTCGAGGGCGCGGAACATCATGCCGAGCTCGCGGGCGTCGGCCTGCTTGAGGAAGGTGTAGAGCTCCTCGATCAGCGCGGGCACCGAGGTCTTCTCGTGCATCGACTGGTCGGGCAGGGGGCCGAACTCGCTGCGCAGCGCGGCGACCATCCAGCCCGAGAGGTAGAGGTAGCGGCGCTTGGTCGAGCCAAAGTGCTTCTTGATCGCGATCAGCTTCTGCTGCGCGATGAAGCCGTGCCAGCAGCCGAGCGACTGGGTGTATTGCGCGGGGTCGGCGTCATAGGCGGCCATGTCGGCGCGCATGATCTTGGCGGTGTACTTGGCGATGTCGAGGCCGGTGCGGAAACGGTTCTGGATCACCATGCGCGCGGCGCTCTCGGGGTCGATCGCGGCCCAGCTCGGCCCATTGGCGGCGACGACGGCCTGCATCTGGGCGATGGTGTTCTGGTAAGTCATGTGCATCTCCTGTCCATCTGCGGGGAGGAGCGCGGGGCCGTTCGGACTCGCGCCGCTTGGATGGCCCCGCTTTGGCGTGTTGCGGCGCAGCATGACAGGGAAACTTACAGAAAATCGTGTCGCTATGCGGACAATTGCCCGCGATCTTGTGTCAATCGGTAAATAAGTTTACAAAAGCGACATGCCCGACACCAATCTTCTCGCCGGACCCGCCCTGCGCCGCTTGCGCAAGCGCGAGGGCCTCACCCAAGCGGGCATGGCCAGCCTGCTCGGCATCTCGCCCTCCTACCTCAACCTCATCGAGCGCAACCAGCGTCCCCTGTCCGCCCGCGTGCTGGTGCAGGTGATCGAGCGCTTCGACTTCGACCCGCGCTCCTTGCGTGAGGATGACGCGATCGGCGGGCTCGACGGTTTGGCGCGCCGCATGGCCGACAAGCGCTTCGCCGACTTGGGGATCGACCGCGAGGAGGTGCAGGAATTCCTCGCCGCCGCCCCGCAGGTCGCTGCTGCCTTCGCGCGGCTTTACGACAGCGGCGGGGGCGGCGAGCGCGTGGTCGCCGAAGATGCCGCCACCGCCGCGCGCCGCGCGGTCGAACGCTGGCAGAACCATTTTGCCGACCTCGACCATGCCGCCGAAGACCTCGCCGATGAGCTGCGCCTCAGCCGCGGGGAGCTCAGCGCCGCGCTCTCCGAACGGCTGCGCGAAAAGCACCAGCTGCAGGTCCGCATCCTTCCCGCGGAAGTCATGCCGGGGCAGGTCCACCGCCTCGATCTCCATGCGCGCCAGCTCCAACTCTCCGAGATGCTCCCCGGCGCCGCCCGCCGCTTCCAGATCGCGCGGCAGGTGGGGCAGCTGGAAATGCGCGAGGGGATCGAGACCATCGTCGCCGGCGCGAATCTCGCCAGCGCCGAGGCGCGCGAGGTCTTGCGCGAACATATCGCCGATTACCTCGCGGGCGCGCTGCTGCTGCCCTACCGCCGCTTCCTGCGCGCCTGCGAGGCCACCGGATACGACCTTGCGGTCCTGCAACGCCGCTTTGCCGTCAGCTTCGATCAGGTCGCCGAGCGGCTCACCACCTTGGGCCGCGTCGGCGAGCGCGGCCTGCCGTTCTTCATGGCAGTGATCGACCGGGCGGGGCGCATGACCCGCTTCACCGCCGGGGGGAGCGGGGCGCTCTACCCGCTCGAAGGTGCGCGCTGGCCGGCGTGGGTGCCCTATGCCGCCTTCGAGCGCCCCGGCACCGTCCTCACCCAGGCTGCCACCTTCGGCGAGGGCGAGGGCGCAGGTCGCCACTGGTTCACCATCACCCGCACCGTCGACGGCGACGGAGTGATGTGTTCGGGCCGCCGTGCGGTAGTGCTGGGGATCGAGGCGCGTTTTGCCGGAGACCTGGCGCATGCGCGCGGCCAATCGCTCGACCGGCTCGACGCCGTGCCGCTCGGCACGCCGTGCGGGCGCTGCGGCAAGGCTGAATGCCTGACCCCGGCCCCGGCGCGGCTCGCCAGCACGCTCCCGCGTCCACGCGTGTGACGCCAAATCCCGCGTTAACCCTCGCACCCCGCAGAAATGCGCGCGCTTTACAGTCGGGTGTAAAGTTTACCGACACTTAAGGTCTGGTCCCTAAAAGCGGGTGGGCATGCACCAGAGGCCCCGCGCGCAATGATCCGCCTGTTCAAGCATTACATTCCCCACGCCGTGCTGCTGCTCGGGCTGCTCGATCTCGGGCTGCTGATCTTGGCGAGCGAGATCGCCTGGCAGTGGCGTGCGGCGCAGATCGGCATGGACCTGGGCGAATTGGGCGGACGCTCGATGGCGCTGTTCGGCACCTCGATGGTGATCTGGCTCGCGATGATCGCGGTCGGGGTCTACGGCCCCAACGCGCTGCGCTCCCTGCGCTTCGCCGGAGCGCGGGTGCTGGTGGCGATCAGCCTCGGCATCATTGCGCTGGCGGTGGTCGACTTCGTCATCCCGAGCGAGCTGTTCTGGCGTTCGACGCTGCTCTACACCATGGGCCTTGCGATCCTGGTGCTGGTGGCCGACCGGCTGCTGCTCAACTCCTTCCTCGGTTCGTCCGCCTTCCGCCGCCGCGTCATGGTGCTGGGCGCGGGCGACCGGGCGCAGCGTTTGCGCGAGCTGGGCGAGAGGCCCGAGACTGGTTTCGCGATCGTCGCCTATATCGCCATGAGCGACAACAACCGCGTGGTCGAGGAAGCCATCCCGCGCAGCGCGATCCACGATCTCGGCCGCTTCGTCGAGAACCTCGGCGTCTCCGAAGTGGTGCTGGCGTTGCAGGAACGGCGCAATTCGTTGCCCCTGAAAGACCTCCTCAGGATCAAGACCAAGGGCGTCCACGTCAACGATTTCTCGAGCTTCATCGAGCGCGAGACCGGCCGCGTCGATCTCGACACGGTCAATCCCAGCTGGCTGATCTTCTCCGACGGATTTTCGAGCAGCCGCATGTTCTCGAGCGCCTGCAAGCGCATCTTCGACATCACCGCAAGTGTGATCCTGCTGGCCCTGACCTTCCCGATTATCCTCCTGTTTGCAGGCCTCGTGAAGCTCGACAGCAAGGGACCCGCCTTTTTCCGCCAGCGCCGCGTGGGCCTCTATGGCGAGCCCTTCACGCTCATCAAGCTGCGTTCGATGCGCACCGATGCCGAGAAGGACGGGGCCAAGTGGGCCGAGGAAAACGATCCGCGCATCACCCGCCTCGGCCGCTTCATCCGCAAGGTCCGCATCGACGAATTGCCCCAGACCTGGAGCGTCTTGAAGGGCGAAATGAGCTTCGTCGGCCCGCGCCCCGAAGTGCCCTCCTTCGTCGAGAGCCTCGAGGAGGAGATCCCCTTCTATGGCGAGCGCCACATGGTGAAGCCCGGCATCACCGGGTGGGCGCAGATCAACTACCCCTACGGCGCCTCGGTCGAGGACAGCCGCTGCAAGCTCGAATATGATCTCTATTACGCCAAGAATTATACGCCCTTCCTCGATTTCGTGATCCTGCTCCAGACCTTGCGGGTGATCCTGTGGCCGGAGGGCGCGCGGTGATCTGGCCCGAGGCCATGCTGCCGCTGGCCGGCCTGCTCGCTTGGATCGCGGGCGCGGTGCTGAGCGCGGGCGCGCTGCTGTGGATATGGCGCCACGGCGAGCGCGCGCGCCCTGACCGGATCGGGCTGATGGCGGCCGCGGCGGCGAGCGCTGCATGGTGCGCGCTTGCCGCAGCGCTCGGCCCCGATCACGGCGCGGCAGTGATCGCGGCGATGGCGCGCAATCTCGCTCTGATCGCGACGATCTTCAGCCTGTTCGCCGCCGATGGCCGCAGCGACAGCCTGAAGCCCGTGCGTCCGGTGATCATCGCGCTCGTGCTGGTGCAGCTGCTGCAGCTGGTGGTGCTGTGGATGGGACTGTCGCTCGGCGGCACGGCCGAGGTCGATCAGGCCGCCTTCGAGGCACGGGTGCTGATCGACATGCTGGTGGCGATCGGCGCGCTGATGCTGCTCCACAACCTCTATGCGGGCGCGGCGAGCGCCATGCGCCCGGTGCTGCGTTGGACCGGCATGGCCCTGACCGGGATCTTCGCCTACGATCTCAACCTGCACACCCTCGCCTATCTCGGCGGCGCGATGCCGGCGGTGCTGAGCGATGCCCGCGGGCTGGTTGCGGGCGGGATGGCGGTGATCTTCGCGCTCGGGATGAATGCGGCCGGGCCCCGGGTGCAGTTCAGCCCGTCGCGCGCGGTCACCTTCCGCACGCTCTCGCTGCTGCTGATCGGCGGGTATCTGGCCGGCATGGTGCTGATCGCCAAATCGCTGGCGCTGCTAGGGGGCGACGTGGCGCGCGCGAGCCAGGCGGTGTTCGTGGTCGCCGCGATCCTTGCCGCGTGCCTTGCACTGCCATCGCCGCGCCTGCGCGGATGGGTGCGGGTGATGGCCACCAAGCATCTCTTCCAGCACCGCTACGACTACCGCCAGGAATGGCTGCGCTTCACCCGCACGATCGGGCACGGCACTGCGGGCGGGGCGAGCCTCGAGGAGCGCGTGGTCAAGGCGCTGGCCGACATCACCGAGAGCCCTGCGGGCCTTTTGCTCATGCCCAACGAACAGGCCCAGCTCGAACTCACCGCGCGCTGGAACTGGCCCACCATTGCCGTGCCTGCGGTGGCGGGCGAATTTGCCCTCTCGGGCCTGCTCGAACAGCACAACATGGTGCTCGCCCTCGACGAGGCGCGCGGCGGGATCGACCACCACGGCGAGAGCGCGCAGGTGCCCCAGTGGCTGATGGAGGCCGAGGACGCCTGGGCGCTGGTGCCGCTGATCCACTTCGACCGCCTGGTCGGCGTGATCGTCCTCGCCCGCCCGCGCAATCCGCGCCAGCTCGACTGGGAGGACTTCGACCTCCTGCGCGTCGCGGGCCAGCAGCTGGCGAGCTACCTTGCCGAACAGGCCGGGCAGCAGGCGCTGATGGACGCGAGCCGGTTCGACGAATTCAACCGCCGCATGGCCTTCGTGATGCACGACATCAAGAACCTCGTCAGCCAATTGTCGCTGCTCGCCGCCAATGCCGAGAAGCACGCCGACAATCCCGCCTTCCGCGCCGACATGCTGGTGACCTTGCGCAATTCCGCCGACAAGCTCTCCGCGCTGCTCGCCCGGCTTGGCCGCTACGGGGCGGGGCAGGCTTCGGCGAGCGGCGAGATCGAGCTGGTGGCGCTCGCCAAGGGGATCGCCGCGCGTTTTGCCGGAGGGCATCAGGTGGCCCTCACCCGCAATGTGCCGGTGCGGGTCATGGGCAACCGCGAGGCGCTGGAACAGGCGCTGATCCACCTCGTCCAGAACGCCATCGACGCAAGCCAGGCCGGTGCGCCGGTGTTCCTCGACGTCACCGCCGAGGGGCTTTCGGGCAGCATTGCGGTGGTCGATTCCGGCCACGGCATGAGCCCGGAATTCGTGCGCACGGGTCTGTTCAAACCCTTCGTCTCCTCCAAGCCCGGCGGCTTCGGCATCGGCGCCTTCGAAGCGCGTGAGCTCATCAAGGCGATGGGCGGGCGCGTGTCGGTCGAGAGCCGCGAGGGGCTCGGCACGCGCTTTGCCGTGGTCCTGCCGCTTGCCGAAGCGGTGCGCCTGCTCGGAGCAGGCGATGATCCAGCAATTCAGGAGGCCGTGTGATGCCCGACAAGAAACCCGTGCTGTTGGTGATCGAGGACGATCCGGGCCTGCAGGCGCAGCTCAAATGGGCCTATGACGATTTCGAGGTGGTGATCGCGGGCGACCGCGACAGCGCGATCACCGCGCTGCGCCACGAGATGCCCGGCGTCGTCACGCTCGATCTCGGCCTGCCGCCCGATCCCGACGGCACCACCGAGGGCTTTGCCGTGCTCGACGCCATCATGGCGCTGAAGCCCGACACCAAGGTGATCGTCGCCTCCGGCCACGGCGCGCGCGAGAGCGCTCTGGCTGCCATCGCGCGCGGGGCCTACGACTTCTACCAGAAGCCGATCGACATCGAGGCTCTCGGCCTGATCGTGCGCCGCGCCTTCAACCTGCGCACAATCGAGGAGGAGAACCGGCGGCTCGTCGCCTCGGCCAGCGCCGACAAGACCGTGCTCGGCAGGATGATCACCGGCGCGCCCGAGATGGTGAAGGTCGCCCGCACCATCGAGCGTGTGGCGCGCACCAGCGTCTCGGTGATGCTGCTGGGCGCGAGCGGGACGGGCAAGGAATTGCTGGCGAAGGGGCTCCACGATGCGAGCGACCGGGCAGGTGGCCCTTTCGTCGCCATCAACTGCGCCGCAATCCCCGAAAACCTCCTCGAAAGCGAACTCTTCGGCCACGAAAAGGGCGCCTTCACCGGCGCGGTCAAGACCACCGAGGGCAAGATCGAGAGCGCCGACGGGGGCACGCTGTTCTTGGACGAAGTGGGCGACATCCCTCTGCCGCTTCAGGTCAAGCTGCTGCGTTTCCTGCAGGAACGCACCATCGAGCGCGTCGGCGGACGCAAGGCGATTGCGGTCAACACCCGGATCGTTTGCGCCACCCATCAGAATCTCGAAGGCATGATCGCCGAAGGGTCTTTCCGCGAAGACCTGTTCTACCGCCTCGCCGAGATCGTCGTGCGCATCCCCGGCCTTGCCGAGCGCTACGGCGATCCGGTGCTGCTGGCGAAAGCCTTCCTCAAGCGCTTTGCCGCCGAGATGAACCCCGCCGTCACCGGATTTGCCCCCGATGCGCTCGCCGCGATCGATGCGCATGACTGGCCCGGCAACGTGCGCGAGCTTGAAAACCGCGTGAAGCGCGCGGTGATCATGGCCGATGGCAAGCTGGTCAATGCCGAGGACCTCGACCTTGCCGACCGCGAGGACGAGGATGCGCAGCTCCTCAACCTCAAGGCCGCGCGCGAGGCGACCGACCGGCGCGTGATCCGCCACGCGCTCGCCCGGAGCGAAGGCAATATCTCGAGCACCGCCAAGCTGCTCGGGATCAGCCGCCCGACGCTTTATGACCTCCTCAAGCAGTATGACCTTCAGGCCTAGCGCCCTTGCCGCGCTGGCGGCGGTGGTGGCGCTGGCTCTGGCGGGGTGTTCGCAAGGCCCCCCTCAACCGCCGCGACGCGCGATCGGGCAGGGCGGGGCTGCCTTCACCCGCCTTCTCGCCGAGGCCGACGGCGCCATGGCCAAGGGCGCGCTCGCCGATGCCGGGCGCAAGCTCGACGAGGCGCGCAGCCTCGCGCCCGAAAGCCCTGACCTGTGGCTCGCCATCGCCCGGCTGCGGCTGCGCGGCGGCGAGCATCTGACAGCCTTGGAGGCCGCCGACCGCGCGCTCGCCTTCGGCCCCGACTATGCCCCCGCGCTGCGCCTGCGTGCGCTGCTGGTGCGCGACGCGCACGGCGCGGCGGATTCGCTGGTGTGGTTCGAAGCCGCGCGCCGGGCCGTGTCCGATGACCCCGATACCCTTGCCGACTATGCCGCGACGCTCGGCGATGGGGGCGAGGCGCGCGCCAGCCTCAAGGCCGCCCGCGCACTCGCTGCGGCCGCGCCCGATGATGCCCGCGCGCCCTATATCCAGGCCGTTCTGGCCGCGCGCGGCGGCCAGTTCACCATCGCCCGCAGCCTGCTCGGCAAGAGCGGGATGGCGACGCGCGGCGTGCCCGCGGCGCTGCTGCTCGATGCGCTCATCAGCCTCGAGGAGGGCAATGCCGACAGTGCGGCGGCGATCCTCGAAGCCCTCGCCGCGCGCCAGCCTGCCAATGCGCGGGTGCGCGAGTTGCTGGCCCGGGCCCTGTTCGAAGGCGGGCGCGATGCCGATCTGGTCCGGCGCTTCGGACCCGAGGCGAGCCTGCCCGAAGCCTCGCCCTATCTCCTGATGCTGGTCGCGCGCGCCTACGAGCGTCTGGGCGACCGCACCGCGGCAGCGCCGCTGCTGGCGCGGGCCTACGCGCCCTACCGCGCCGAACCTGTGCTGCTCGCGCTGCGTGACGGGTTGCCGCCGCCCGCCAACGCCATTCGCCGGATGCTGTGGAACGGCAATGCCGCAGGTGCCCGCGCCGAGGCGGCGGCGCTGCGCGAGAAATTTCCCGCCTCTGCCGATGTCGCCGCATTGGCGGGCGATGCGCTGCTGGGCGCGGGCGACCCGCGCGGTGCGCTCACGTCCTACGCGCTCGCCTCCGAGGCGCGGCGCCCCTGGCCGCTGACCCGCAAGGCGGTGTGGACCTTCGCGCGCCATGGCAACCGGGGGGCCGCCGAGATGCTGCTCGCCCGGCAGGTCGCGGGCGAGACCGAGAATGCGAGCGCGCTTGCCGGGCTCGCCGAATGGCAGGCGGCGCGCGGCGATTGGCGGCGCACCGCGCTGCTGATCGATCATGCGCTGGCGCTGGGCGCCGGGCACGATCCGGCGCTGCTCGCCTTGCGCGAGCGCGCCGCGCGCGAAGCGGGCGACACGGCCGCAGCAGAGCGCTTCGCCGCGCTGCTCGCCGAACTGCGCCCGCGCAGCCTGACGGCGAAATAGCGCGCTCGACAAGAGCGGACGGGGAGGGCAGGGACGCCCGCATCAATGTCCCGCCTTTTGCAAATCTTCCCCTTCCTGCGCGACCCGATGATCGCCGTTCTGGTGATCGCGACCGCGCTCGCGCTGGTGCTGCCCGCGGCCGGCGAGGCGAGGGCGACCGCGACGACGGTCTCCAATGTCGGGATTTTCGTGCTGTTCCTCGTCAACGGCATGCGCATCCGCCGCAGCGAGATCGCCAAGGGCCTCGCCAATTGGCGCTATTTCGGGCCGCTGATGCTGTTCGTGTTCGGTGCGATGACATTGCTGGGGCTCGGCTTCGGCATGATCGCGGGCGCGGTGCTGCCGCCGCTGGTGGCGCTGGGCTTCGTGTTTCTCGGCTGCCTGCCTTCGACCGTGCAATCGGCGACGTCCTACACCAGCCTTGCCGAGGGCAATGTCGCGCTCGCGGTGGTCGGCGCGGCGCTGATCAATATCGCGGGCGTGGCGGTGAGCGCGCCGCTGTTTGCGCTTGTCGGCGGGGTGGGCGCTGCGGATGTGGGGCTGGAGGCGATCGGCCGGATTTTCCTGATCCTCCTCCTGCCCTTCGCCATCGGGCAGGCGGTGCAGGACCGTTTCATCGACCATCTGATCGCCCACAAGGCGACCGCCGCCTGGCTCGACCGGTCGGTGATCGGGATTGCGGTCTATGTCGCCTTTTCGGGCGCGGTCGAGCAGGGGCTGGCGACGATGTTCTCCGGCACCGACTGGGCCGCGCTGGTGGTGCTGGTGCTGGCGATGCTGGGGCTGGCACTGGGTGCGGCGTGGGGCACGGGGCGTCTGCTGGGCCTGCCGCGCGGTGACCGGATCGCGTTCCTCTTTGCCGGCTCGCAGAAGAGCGTCGCGGTCGGCGCGCCCTTGGCGGCGATCCTGTTCCCGCCCGCAAGCGCCGGTTTCGTGATCGCGCCGCTGCTGCTCTATCACCTTGCCCAGCTGGTGCTCGCCGCGCCGCTGGCGATGCGTCTGGCGCGCGGGGGACGGAGCGGGGCCTTTCCTACAGGGGGCTGAGCGCGCTATGACGAAGCGGTTCGTTCGGACTGTCAGCCAAAGCGGCCTCGCAAGGGATCGGACACGAAAAGCGAATGCACAGTGTCAACTTCGCTTTTGCGATGCAAGACAATGAAATGCAAAGAGAAATCCTGTAGGATTGCGAAGTTTACAGTGTCAACTTTGTAAACTTCGCAGGCGAATTCAGGCCTTGGGCTGGTAGGTCTGGTCGGCCGTGGGGAAGGTGCGGGCGCGCACTTCCTCGGCATATTGGGCCACGGTACGGTCGATCACGCCTGCGATGTCCTCATAACGCTTCACGAAGCGCGGCACCCGCTCGAACATGCCGAGCATGTCTTCGGTGACCAGCACCTGCCCGTCGCACCGGGCCGAGGCGCCGATGCCGATGGTGGGGCAGGAGACGGCCTCGGTGGCGGCGATGGCGATCGGCTCGACCACGCCTTCGATGACGATGGCGAAGGCCCCGGCCTCGTCCAGCGCTTTGGCGTCGGAAACGATCTTCTCGGCCTCGGCATCGGAGCGGCCGCGCGCTCCGTAACCGCCGAGCACGTTGACCGCCTGCGGGGTGAGGCCCACGTGCCCCATCACCGGAATGCCGCGGCTGTTGAGGAAGGCGACCGTCGGCGCCATTGCCGCTCCGCCTTCGAGCTTCACCGCAGCAGCGCCCGTCTGCTTCATCAGGAAGGCCGCGCTCTCGAAAGCCTGCTGGGGCGAAGCCTCGTAGCTGCCGAAAGGCATGTCGATCACGACGACCGAATGGTAGGAACCCCGCACCACCGCCGCGCCGTGGTTGGCCATCATCTCGAGCGTGACCGGCACGGTCGAGGGCAGGCCGTAGATCACCTGGCCGAGGGAATCGCCCACCAGCAAGAGGTCGCAATGCGCATCGAGCAGCTGGGCCTGGCGGGCGGTGTAGGCGGTGAGCATCACCAGCGGCTCGCCCGTCACCCCGTCGGTCTTGCGCGCCCGGATCGCGGGCACGGTGAGCCGCCGCATCGGGGCAGGCGTGGGGTTGGCGCGGCTTGTGCTGGTGTCGAGCTGGAAGGTCGTGGACATGGCCGCAGGGTCTAGCGACTGTGCGCCCTCGGGGAAAGAGCGCGCTTTGCCGCTTGTCTTGTGTGCATGTTGCGCTAGCGTGACGCCCTGACGACCGCGCGGGGGGATCCGTCGCGATCAGTGGGAGACCTAATCCTGATGTTTCTTGATCCGGTAAAGCCGCGCGCCGCGCTGGCGTGCAGGGGGACCTGCTAATGGCCACCAAACCCAACCGCTCCTTCGCCGAGCGGATGTTCGCCAGGAAATCGATCGCGCAAGTCCAGCGCGAGACCGAGACGAGCGAGCTCAAGCGCTCGCTGGGCAAGTGGAACCTGCTGCTCCTCGGCGTCGGCTGCATTATCGGGGCGGGCATCTTTGTGCGCACCGGGAGCGCGGCGGCGCTGCATGCGGGGCCGGCGGTGCTGCTGAGCTTCGTGGTCGCCGGGATCGTCTGCGCCTTTGCAGGGCTTTGCTATGCCGAGCTCAGCTCGACCCTGCCGGTCTCGGGCTCGGCCTATACCTACGGCTACACCACGCTCGGCGAGTTCGTGGCTTGGACGATGGGCGTGCTGCTGCTGCTCGAATACGGGATCGCAGCTGCGGTGGTCGCGGTAGGCTGGGCGGGCTACGTCGTCAGTCTGCTCGCGGATTTCGGGATTACCATACCCGCGGCCCTCACCGGCCCGACCGGCCAGCTGCTGGTGCGCGACGGGGCGCCGGTGCTTGTCGATGGCCAGCAGGTGGTGACGATCTTCAACCTCCCCGCCTTCCTCATCTGCATCGCGCTGTCGCTGCTGCTGGTGCTGGGCGTGTCGGAATCGGCCAAGGTCAACAACATCATCGTCGCGATCAAGGTCAGCGTGCTGACCGCTTTCATCGTGGTCGGCGGGCTGATCGTGCTGTCGAACCTGCCCGAACTGGTGGCGACCAACTGGACGCCCTTCATTCCCGAGAACACCGGTGACGGCCAGTTCGGGGTCGACGGGATCATGCGCGCCGCCTCGATCGTGTTCTTCGCCTATATCGGCTTCGAGGCGGTCTCGACCGCCGGGCAGGAAGCCAAGGATCCGGCCAAGGACATGCCCTTCGGCATCATCGGCAGCCTCGTGGTCTGCACCGTGATCTACATGCTGGTCGCCGCGATCATGACGCTGCTGGTGCCCTACAACACCTTGAACGTCCCCGATCCGGTCGCGGTGGTGGTCGACGCCTTTGGCCCGCAATGGGGCTGGCTCGCCAAGACCATCAAGATCGGTGCGATCATCGGCCTCACTTCGGTGGTGCTGGTGCTGATGTACGGTCAGACCCGCATTTTCTACACCATGGCGCGTGACGGTCTGCTGCCGCGCATCTTCTCGAAGGTGCACCCCAAGTACCAGACGCCGTGGATCAACACGCTGCTGGTCGGCCTGATCACCGCCTGCGCGGCCGGGTTCATCGACATCAACACGCTGGGCGATGCGACCTCGGTGGGCACGCTGGCGGCGTTCGCGATCGTGTGTCTTTCGGTCATCTACCTGCGCCGCGCCGCGCCCGATCTGCCGCGCGGGTTCAAGGTGCCGTTCTACCCGGTGCTGCCGATCCTCGGGATCCTGTCCTGCGGCTACCTCATCACCACCGTGCCGATGCACGTGCTGCTCCTGTTCCTGATCTATCTGGGCGTGGGGCTGGTGATCTACTTCCTCTACGGCATCCATTTCTCGAACCTTCAGACGGGCAAGGACATGGATGAAGGTCCGGAGATGGGCGAGTTCCCGGGGCCGGTGGTCGACTGACTTGCCACGCGCAGTGCGCTTCGAGGGGCGCGGGAGGCTTTCGGGCTTCCCGCGCCCTTTGCATTTGCCAGCACGGCGATGTTGGAACATAATAGGAACATATGAGTCGTTCCAGCATGTTCCCCAAGCCCCCTCCCGCCCGCATTCTGTCGCGTGCCCAGCCCGAGCCGCGCTGGCGGCCCGGCCTTGCCGCGCAGCCGTTCCACTCGGAAGTCTTTGCGCCAGGGGGGGAGGCGAGCGGCGCGGGGCTGGCGCTGGCGCTGGCGCGCGATGCGTTCGCTGTGGCGGGGGAGGACACGCGCCAGGTGCTGTGGGTGCAGGATCGCGCCGCGATCAGGAAGGGCGGGCGGCCGTGCCTTGCAGGGCTGCCGCAAGACCTCGCCCATCGCCTGATCCACGTCGCCGCCGCCACGCCCGAAGACGCGCTCTTCGCGCTGGAAGAGGGATTGAAGTGCCGTGATCTTGCCTGCGTGATCGGCGAGATCGCGGGCAACCCGCGCGCCCTGTCCTTCACCGCTTCGCGCCGCTTGAGCCTGACGGCGGAAAAGCATGGCGTGCGGCTGTGGCTGGTGCGCCTCGACGCTGCGCCTGACCTGTCCTCGGCGCGTATGCGCTGGCGGGTAGCGGCCGCCCCGTCCGCGCCGGGCCGCTGGGACCCGGCTGCCCCCGGCCCAGCCACCTGGCACGCCGAACTGTTCCGCGCGCGCACCCACGCGCCCGGCCAATGGAGCCTCAGCGATGACGCCGGAACCCTGCGCCTCGCCCGCGAGCCCGACCCTCTTGCCGCGCCGGATCCTCGCCATCTGGCTCGCCCGACTGTCGGTCGATCGCTGGCGGCGCGCATCCACGCCTGAGGCGGATGCGGCGCCGACTGCGCTGATCCTCGAGACCGCGCACGGGCCGCGCATCACCGCTGCCAATGACGCAGGCCTCGCTGCGGGTGCCCGCCCCGGCATGCTGCTCGCCGACGCGCGCGCGCTGTGCCCCGATCTCGTCGCGGTCCCGGCCGATCCGGCGGGCGATCTCGCCGCGCTCGAGAAGCTCGCCCTGTGGGCGCAGCGCTGGGGGCCGTGGAGCGCGCTCGACCCGCCCGACGGCCTGCTGGTCGACGTCACCGGCGCGGCGCACCTGTTCGGCGGCGAGGAGCGGCTGCTCGCGGACGTCGCCGCCGCCTTTGCCGCGCGCGGGCTGACGGCGCGCGCAGCCCTTGCGCCCACGGCCGGGGCAGCCTGGGCGCTGTCGCATTACGGACGGGGCGCGGCGATCCTCGCTCCCGGGGATGATCCGCTGCGCCTGCTCGCCGACCTGCCCGTCGCGGCGCTCCGGCTCGACGGCGACGTGCTCACCGCGCTGCGCCGCCTCGGGATCAAGCGCCTCGGCGAACTCGCCGGCGTGAGCGGGGCGGGGGAGGAGGACCTCGCGCGTGAGGCCGCCGCGCGCGACGCGCTGCGCCGCCGCTTCCGCAATCGCCACTCGCCCGCCGCCAATCCGCTGCTGCGCCTCGACCAGCTGCTGGGCAAGGTGCCCGAGCCGCTGCTCCCGGTCATCGCCCGCCCCATGCCGCTGGTCCAGCGCCGGTTGATCGAGCCGCTGCGCCACCGCACCCCGCTCGACACCGTGCTCGCCGATCTCGCCGCCGACATGGTCCGCGCGCTCGAAGCCCGGGGCGAGGGCGCGCGGCGGCTCGAACTGGCGCTGTGGCGGGTCGATGGCGAGGTCCTGCAACGCCGCATCGAGCTCGCCGCCGCCACGCGCGAGACCGGCCACATCACCCGGCTGTTCGCAGCGCGGCTCGACGATGTCGACGCCGGGTTCGGGATCGAGATGGTGCAGCTGCGCGCCAGCTGGAGCGAGCCGCTCGGCCTTGCCCAGGCCGATCTCGATGCCGCAGCCGAAAATCACGGCACTGCGCTGGCCGCCTGCATCGACCGGCTGAGCGTGCGGCTCGGGCCGCGCGCGGTCACCCGCCCGGTCGCCCGCGCCAGCCACATCCCCGAACGTGCGCAAGGCTGGCAGCCGCCGCTCGCGCCCGTGCCCGCCAGCCAGCACCCGCTCGCCTTCCACACCCGCCCCCTGAAACTGCTCGACCGCGCAGAGCCGATCGCGGTGCTCCATGCCGCGCCCGATGGCGTGCCCCAGCGCTTCCGCTGGCGCGGCGCGGTGCGCGAGGTGGTGCGGGTCGAGGGGCCGGAACGGATCGCGCCCGAATGGTGGCGCGAACGCTCGACCACGCGCCTGCGCGATTATTACCGGATCGAGGACGAGGCGGGGCGGCGCTACTGGATCTACCGCGCAGGCCTTGTCGGCGACGGGCGCGGCGGCCTGCCCGACTGGTTCCTGCAGGGCCTGTTTTCCTAAGGTCCATTTACCGGCCCGCTTAGCATTCCTTTACCGAGTTGTGCGAATCTGCGCCCATGAACCTCGATTCGATCCCCCGCTCGTCCGAGCGTCGGCCGATGAGCCTCACGGTGAAGAGCCGCGTGCGCTCGCGGGTGGTGTTCGTCGATCTTGTCGATCTGTCCGAAGGCGGCTGCAAGATCCGCGCGAAGCCGGGCTTCGCCGAAATCGGTGACCGGGTGACGATGAAGGTGAACGGCATCAACGCCCCGCTCGGGACGATCGCGTGGGTCGAAGGCGGCATGGCCGGCGTCGCTTTCGAAGGCGCAATGCATCCCGCCGTGATCGACTATCTGTGCGAAGGCGGCCTGATGCGCGGCGACATGCCGATGCTGCGGCGCATCTAGTCACCGCACCTGCGCCACCCTTGCAAGCTTTGCATTTGGCAGGCGAAGTCTGGGAACATATAAGGAACACACGAAAGGTGTTCCCGCGTTCCCATGGCCCAACAATCCTTACGCCAGCGTCTCGAAATCCTCGCTGATGCGGCGAAATATGATGCCTCCTGCGCGTCCTCCGGCACGGCGAAGAAGAATTCGCTGGGGGGCAAGGGAATCGGCTCGACCGAGGGGATGGGCATCTGCCACGCCTATGCCCCCGATGGCCGCTGCATTTCGCTGCTCAAGATCCTGCTGACCAATCACTGCATCTTCGATTGCCACTACTGCATCAACCGCAAGAGCGCGAACACCCCGCGCGCGCGCTTCACTCCGCAGGAGGTGGTCGACCTCACGCTCAACTTCTACCGCCGCAACTATATCGAGGGGCTGTTCCTGTCCTCGGGGATCGTGAAGAGCGCCAACCACACGATGGAGCAGTTGGTCGAGGTCGCCCGGATCCTGCGCGAGGAGCATGATTTTCGCGGCTACATCCACTTGAAGACCATTCCCGAGGCGGACGCGGAAATCATCCATGCCGCGGGCCTCTATGCCGACCGCGTTTCGATCAATGTCGAGCTGCCCACCACCGCCGGCCTCACCCGCCTCGCGCCCGACAAGAATGCGGGGCAGATCGAGGGTGCGATGGGGCGCACCAAGGCGCGGATCATCGAGGCCAAGGACGAGCGCAAGCGCTTCCGCCACGCACCGCGCTTTGCGCCTGCGGGCCAGTCGACCCAGATGATCGTCGGCGCCGATGATGCCTCGGACAGCGCGATCATCGGCAAGGCCAGCCGGCTCTATGGCGATTTCGGTTTGAGGCGCGTCTATTACAGCGCCTTCTCGCCGATCCCCGATGCCTCCGCGGTCCTGCCCCTGAAGCGCCCGCCCTTGCTGCGCGAGCACCGACTCTACCAGTCCGACTGGCTGATGCGCTTCTACGGCTTCGCGCCGCAGGAGGTGGCCGATGCGGCGGAGGCGGACGGCAACCTGCCACTCGATATCGACCCCAAGCTCGCCTGGGCCTTGAAGTTCCGCGAGAGTTTCCCGGTCGACGTCAACCGCGCTCCGAAAGAGCTGCTGCTGCGGGTCCCGGGGCTGGGCACCAAGGCGGTGGCGCGCATCCTCGCCTCGCGGCGGCACCGGACGCTGCGCCTCGACGATGTCGCGCGGCTGACGGTGTCGGTGGCCAAGGTGCGGCCCTTCATCTGCACGGTGGACTGGCGGCCGACCTTGCTGACCGACCGGGCGGACTTGCGCGGGCTCTTGGTGCGCAAGTCCGAGCAGTTGGAGCTGTTCTGATGGGGTGCAGGCTTTCATCTCCCCTCCCGCCTGCGGGAGGGGCTGGGGGTGGGCGCGCGAAGCGCTGGGCCGGCAGGCCCACCCCGCTGCGAGTAGGCAGCAAGCTGCCAACTCTCGCTGCCCCTCCCGCGGGCGGGAGGGGAAAAGCATGACCGCGATGCAGCACGTCTCCCTCGGCGCGCACTACGCTGTCCACCTGCCTGCGCCCGACGATTTCGCCTTCTGGCGCGAGCGGGCGCGGGGGCTCATCCAGTGCGACGTGCCGCCTGACCGGGTGAGCTGGATCGAGCCGGGCGGGACGGGCGATCTGTTCGCCAGCGAGGGCCCCTCCCGCGGCGAGAAACGCCTTCCCCCGCCGCCCGCCGATCCGCGCCCCGTGCGCGCCAGCCAGCGCTTTCTCACCATCGTCCGCAGCGCTGCGCTGCATTCCGATCCCGCACGTTTCGGGCTGCTCTACCGCGTATTGTGGCGATTGCAGAGCAATCCGCGCCTGATGGAGGACAAGGCCGATCCCGAAGTGCGCCGCTGCGAGGAGCTCGCCAAATCGGTGCGGCGCGACGCCCATAAGATGCACGCCTTCGTCCGCTTCCGCGAAGTGGCCGAGGAGGACGGCACCCCGCACTTCGTCGCCTGGTTCGAACCCGATCACCACATCGTCCGCGCCGAGGCGGCCTTCTTCATGCGCCGCTTCGCCAACATGCGCTGGTCGATCCTCACTCCGCGCGGGAGCATCCACTGGGACGGCGAGACCATGCGCGAAGGCCCGCCCGCGCGACGTTCCGACGCGCCGGGGGCTGATCCGGTCGAAGACCTGTGGCGCTCCTACTACGCTTCGATATTCAACCCCGCACGGATCAAGGTCGGGGCGATGCTCTCGGAGATGCCCAAAAAATACTGGAAGAACCTGCCCGAGGCCGAGCTCATCCCGCAGCTCATCGCCGGTGCGCAGGCGCGCGAGGCGGCGATGGTGACGGCGGGGGCACGGGAAGAACGGGTGCGGCCCGCCAGCCTTGCCGAGATCGCGCAAGGGGCCGCCGCCTGCCGCGATTGTCCGATTGCCGATTGCGGTACCCGCGCCGTGGCGGGGGAGGGGCCTTCGCAAGCCGCTCTGATGATCGTTGGCGAGCAGCCCGGCGATCAGGAGGATCTGGCGGGACGACCCTTCGTCGGCCCGGCCGGGCAATTGCTGGGCGATCATCTGCAAGCCGCCGGGATCGACCGCGCGCAGGCTTACGTGACCAACGCGGTCAAGCACTTCAAGTTCATCTGGAAGGGGAAGCACCGTCTGCACCAGTCGCCGGGCGCGAAGGAGATCGACACCTGCCGCTGGTGGCTCGAGGCCGAGCGTGCGCTGGTCCGGCCCCGCCTCGTGCTGGCGCTGGGTGCGAGCGCGGCAAGGGGCCTGCTGGGCCGCACGGTCAGCGTCAATCAGGCACGCGGGGCGCCCATCATGCTGGACGATGGCGCCGAGTTGTGGGTCACCGTCCACCCCTCCTACCTGCTGCGCCTCGACGGGGCGGCACGCGAGGAACAGGCGGCGCTGTTCACGGCCGACTTGGCGCGCGTGCGCGAGCGGCTCGGCGAACTGGCGGGCTGACATGCCCGAGGGCCCGCTCACCCCCGACAAGCGCACGCTTCAGGTCGATCCCGAGGGCATCGCGCCCCCGCCGCGCGCGGACTTCGTCGAGCTGGGGATCGCGAGCTGCTTCAGCTTTCTGCGCGGCGCGTCCGACGCGGTCGATCTGGTGCTTGCCGCCCACGCGCTGGGCTACGACGCGCTGGGGATCGCGGACGTCAATTCGATGGCCGGGGTGGTGCGCATCCACACCGAGGCCAAGACCCTCAAGCTCAAGCCCGTGATCGGCTGCCGGATCGAGACGGTCGAGGGACTCGCCTTCCTCGCCTACCCCGAGGACCGCGCTGCCTATGGCCGCCTGTGCCGCTTGATCAGCGCAGGCCGGATGCAGACGCTCGCTGGAGAGTGGCAGGACAAGGGCGTGTGCGAGATCGATCTTGCGCTGCTCGCAGGCCATGCCGAGGGTGTGCAGCTGATCCTGCTGCCGCCCGATGATCTCGAGGCGGCGTTCACCATCGCGGTGCCGAGCAATGTCATCCCTTTCCGTCGTCCCGGACTTGATCCGGGACCGCTTGCCGACAGCGATCCCGGCCTGCGCCGGGATGACGTGAGGGAATTGCCGTTCGCCGACCTCCTCCCTCACCTCGTCCGCCAGTTGCCGACCCTGCGCCACATCGCCGCAAGCTACCTCTACTGCGGCGATGACATTGCCCGGATCGAGCGTTTGGACAGCCTCGCCCGCGCGCATGGCCTCACCCTGCTCGCCACCAACGACGTTCATTACCACGCGCCCGAGCGCCGCGCGCTGCAGGACGTGATGACCGCGATCCGGCACAAGACCACCGTGGCGAAGGCTGGCCACCTGCTCCACCCCAATGCCGAGCGGCACCTCAGGTCGCCGGAGCAGATGCAGCGCCTCTTCGCCCGCTGGCCTCACGCCATCGCCGCCGCCCGCGAGGTGGCCGACCGCTGCCGGTTCAGCCTCGAGGAACTGCGCTACGAATACCCCGAGGAGATCTACCCCGACGGCCAGACCCCGCAGGCCTTTCTCGAAAGCGAGGTCCGGGCGGGGGCAGGGCGGCGCTACCCCTCGGGCGTGCCCGATTCTGTCCGCGCCACGCTGGAGCGCGAGCTCGCGCTGATCGCCAAGCTCGATCTCGCCCGCTACTTCCTCACCATCAAGGACATCGTCGATTTCGCGCGGGGGTGCGATCCGCCGATTTTGTGCCAGGGACGGGGGAGCGCGGCCAATTCGGCTGTGTGCTACGTCCTCGGCATCACCAGCGTCGATCCGGCCAAGCACCAGCTCCTGTTCGACCGCTTCATCTCCGAGGAGCGCAAGGAACCGCCCGATATCGACGTCGATTTCGAGCACGAGCGGCGCGAGGAGGTGATCCAGTACATCTACCGCAAATATGGCCGCCACCGCGCCGGGCTGTGCGCGACCGTCATCCACTACCGCCCGCGCATGGCGATCCGCGAGGTGGGCAAGGCGATGGGCCTCTCCGAGGACGTCACCTCTGCGCTGGCGCGCACCGTGTGGGGCGGGTGGGGGCGCGAGATCAACGAGAAGCACGCCGCCGAAACCGGCCTCGACGTGACCGACCCGCACTTGAGGCGCGTGCTCAAGCTCACCGAGCAGATGATCGGCATGCCGCGCCACTTGGGCCAGCATGTCGGCGGCTTCATCCTCACCGAAGGCGCGCTGACCGAAACCGTCCCCATCGGCAACGGCGCCATGCCCGAACGCTCCTTCATCGAGTGGGACAAGGACGATATCGACGCATTGGGCATCCTCAAGGTCGATGTGCTGGCGCTGGGGATGCTGACCTGCATCCGCAAATGCCTCGATCTGCTGGGGGCGCACCATGGCCGCCCCCTGACGCTCGCCACGGTCCCGCGCGAGGACCCGGAGACCTATGCCATGCTGCGCCAGGGCGATTCGCTCGGCGTGTTCCAGGTCGAGAGCCGCGCGCAGATGAACATGCTGCCGCGCCTGCGCCCGCGCGAGTTCTACGACCTCGTCATCCAGGTCGCGATCGTCCGCCCCGGGCCGATCCAGGGCGACATGGTGCACCCCTATCTCAAGCGCCGCCGGGGGGCCGAACCCGTCCGCATCCCCGCCCCCGCGCCCGAACACGGGCCGCCCGACGAACTGACCAGCATCCTCGGGCGGACGCTGGGCGTGCCGATCTTCCAGGAACAGGCGATGAAGATCGCGCTCGATGCCGCCAAGTTCTCCAGCCTCGAGGCCAACCGCTTGCGCAAGGCGATGGCGACCTTCCGCAGCCGCGGGATGGTCGACGAGCTTCAGGACATGATGGTCGAACGCATGGTCGCGCGCGGCTATGACCGCGACTTCGCGCAGCGCTGCTTCAACCAGATCCGGGGCTTCGGCGAATACGGCTTCCCCGAGAGCCACGCGGCGAGCTTTGCGCAGCTGGTCTATGTGTCGAGCTGGCTCAAGTGCCACTACCCCGCCGCCTTCGCCGCCGCGCTGCTCAATTCGCAGCCGATGGGCTTCTACGCGCCCGCGCAGATCGTGCGCGATGCGCGCGAGCACGGGGTGGCGGTGCTGCCGGTCGATGTGAACGCGAGCGGGTGGGACTGCACTTTGGAGAGAAAGGAAGAAGGGGTTTCTCGCAGAGACGCAGAGAAGAAAGGGAGGCGCGGAGAGGTTGCGCTTGCGGCGCAGCCGCACTCCTTGTCGAACGGCCGTGTGGCGGAAGAGGAAGGTGCCTTCGGCACACACGACACCTCTGCGCCTCCCTTCTTCTCTGCGCCTCTGCGTGAAACCAATCATTTTTCCCTGCGCCTTGGCCTGCGCCAGATCGACGGCCTGCCCGAGCACGTCGCCGCCGCTCTGGTTTCGGCGCGCGAGAGCGGGGGGCCTTTCCGCGATATCGCCGATCTGCGCGCCCGGGGCGGGCTTTCGCCGGCGCATATCGAGCGGCTCGCCAGCGCCGATGCCTTCACCTCATTGGGCCTCTCGCGCCGTCAGGCCTTGTGGGATGCCCGCAGCCTCATCCCAGCACCCGATCTCCCGCTGTTCCGCGCCGCCGGGGTGCGTGACGAGGGGGCGGAGCGCGCTGCCATCCGCCTGCCAGCCATGCCGCTCTCCGAGGAGGTGGTCGCCGATTACCAGACCACCCGCCTCAGCCTCAAGGCGCACCCGATGGCCTTTCTGCGCGCCGATCTCGCCGCGCGCGGCTTCGTGCGCGCGGCCGATCTGCGTTCGCGAAAATTCCGCAGCATGGTGCAGGTCGCCGGCGTGGTGCTGATCCGCCAGCGGCCCGGTAGCGCCAAGGGGGTGACCTTCATCACGCTCGAGGACGAGACCGGGGTGATCAACCTCGTGGTCTGGCCCGATCTCAAGGAGAAGCAGCGCAAGGTGGTGATGGGCGCGCGGCTGATGGAGGTGCGCGGCCGCGTCGAGTATGATGACGAGGTGATCCATGTGATCGCCGCGCACATGACCGATGCGACCATGCGGCTCCATGCCCTGTCCGACGACCTGCTCGACGCGCCGCTCGCCCGTGCGGACGAGGTCAACAAGCCGATGCCGGAGCGCGGGCCGCGTCCGCGCGACATGATCGACGAGCTCGCCCCGCTCCCGAATGTGACCGGGCACCCGCGCGATCACAGAATCCTGCCCAAGTCGCGGGATTTCCACTAGAGTTCCCGTAATGCCCCGCAAGAAGCCCAACCGCCACTACCGCGCCGCCCGCCTCGCGCTCGCCGCGCTGGTGCCGCTGATGCTGGCCATCGCCGGGTGGCAGTGGCTCCAGTCGCACCCGCAGCACAACCCCTGGGCGCCGCTGAACCTCAACGACCCGCCGGGCTGGGCGACGCGCGCCAAACTTGCCCGGCTGAAGGGCGATGTGGGCGAATGCCGGGCGGTGCTCGAGCGTAGCGACATTGCCTTCACCGCACTCGAGCCGACCGGCGAAGGCCCCTGCGCGCGGTCCGACCGCACGCGGCTCGGCGCCTTTCCGCTCGCCCCCGACACGCCGCCCGTCACTTGCCCCGTCGCCGCAGCACTGGAAATCTGGCGCCGCGACAGCGTCGCCCCGGCGGCGCGGCAGATCCTCGGCAGCGAAATCAGGCGAATCGAGCACCTTGGCGCCTTCTCCTGCCGCCGGATGTATGGCGACAGCGAGGGCCCGTGGAGCGAGCACGCCACCGCCAACGCGATCGACATCGCCGCCTTCGTGCTCAAAGACGGCCGCCGGATCAGCGTGCTCAAGGACTGGGAGGGCGATGGTTCGAAGGCCCGCTTCCTGCGCGCCGTGCGCGAAGGGGCCTGCGGGAGCTTCGCCACCGTGCTATCGCCCGATTACAACGCGGCCCATGCGGACCACTTCCACTTGGATCAGGATGATCGCTGGGCGGGAGTGTGCCGTTAGACCGCTTCGAGCGCGTAACCGGCCGAGCGCACGGTGCGGATCGGGTCCTTGGCGGCTTCGACGGTGATCGCCTTGCGCAAGCGGCGGATGTGAACGTCGACCGTGCGCAGCTCGATGTCCGATCCCGTGCCCCACACGCCGTCCAGAAGCTGGCCGCGGCTGAACACCCGGCCCGGGCTCTCCATGAAGAATTTCAGAAGGCGGTATTCGGTCGGGCCCAACTGGAGCGCGCGGCCGCGGCGCTGGACCTTGTGCGCGACGGGGTCGAGCCTGAGATCGCCGACCTCGATCGTTTCACCCGCCAGCGCCGGCCGGATGCGACGCATCACCGCCGCGACCCGGGCAAGCAGCTCGCGCGGGGAAAATGGCTTGGTCAGGTAATCATCGGCGCCGGTTTCCAGGCCCCGCACGCGGTCATCCTCGGCCTCGCGCGCGGTCAGCATGATGATGGGGACGTGCGCGGTGTCCTTGTCGCGGCGCAGGCGGCGGCAGACTTCGATGCCGCTGGTGCCCTCGATCATCCAGTCGAGGATGATGAGATCGGGCACTTCCTCCGAGGCGAGCACCAGCGCCTCGTCGCCATCGCCGGTGCAGCGCACGGCGTAGCCTTCGTTCTGGAAGCGGTATTCGAGCAGTTCGGACAGCGCCGGATCGTCTTCGACCAGCAGAAGTTTGGCAGCGGACATGCGGCTGTTGCCTCCTTGCGCCTCCCCCACGAGGACGCTTCGCCGCCCCTATGTTTCACTTCCACTACAGTTTGATGAAAACCCGCATGGCAAGTTTTCAACAGGAGCGTTACAGCAAAAAGCCGCCTCAGCGGTCGCCTTCGGGCGGGTAGACGCCGGTCGCGGCGAAGTGGACCATTTCGGCCACGTTGGTCGCATGATCGCCGATCCGCTCGATGTTGCGGGCCACGAACAGCAGCTGTGCCGCGCTCGAAATGGTCGAAGGGTTTTCGACCATGTAGCTGACGAGATTGCGGAAAATCGAATTGTAGAAGCCGTCGACCTTGACGTCGGTGGCGATCACCTCGCGCGCGAGGTCGGGATCGCGCGCGGCATAGGCGGTGAGCACATCGTGGACCATCTCGCCCGCCAGCTCGCCCATGGTGGGTAGCAGGGTGAGGGGTTCGAACCGGGCGCGGCCTTCGATCATGCCGGTGCGCTTGGCGATGTTCTTGGAGTAGTCGCCGATACGCTCCAGCACCCCGCCGATCTTGAGCGCGGCGATCACTTCGCGCAGGTCATCGGCCATCGGCGCGCGCAGGGCGATGATGCGGACCGCGAGCTTGTCGACCTCGGTCTCGAGCGCGTCGATGCGCTTGTCGCGGGCCACCACCTGTTCGGCCAGCACCTCGTCTCCGCGCACCAGCGCATCAAGGCTCTCCGCGATGGCGACTTCGGCGAGGCCACCCATTTCGGCGATCAGCCCGCGCAGGCGGGTGATGTCTTCGTCGAAAGCCTTGACGGTGTGTTCAGCCATCAGCCGTAACGTCCTGTAATGTAATCTTTCGTCCGTTCCTCGATGGGATTGGTAAAGATCTCCGAGGTGGGACCATACTCGACCATCTTGCCGAGGTGGAAAAATGCGGTGCGCTGGCTGACGCGTGCGGCCTGCTGCATCGAGTGGGTGACGATCACGATCGCGTAGCGGCCCGAAAGCTCGTCGATCAGCTCCTCGATCTTGGCGGTCGCGATGGGATCCAAGGCCGAGGCCGGTTCGTCCATCAGGATCACCTCGGGATCGACAGCAATCGCGCGCGCGATGCACAGGCGCTGCTGCTGGCCGCCCGAGAGCGCGGTGCCCGAATCGTCGAGCCGGTCCTTGACTTCGTCCCACAGGCCCGCCCGGGTCAGCGAGCGTTCGACGATCACGTCGAGATCGGCCTTCTTTTCGGCGAGGCCATGGATCTTGGGCCCGTAGGCGATGTTCTCGTAGATCGACTTGGGGAAGGGATTGGGCTTCTGGAACACCATGCCCACCCGTGCGCGCAGCTGGACGACGTCCATCGACTGCCCGTGAATGTCCTCGCCGTCGAGCTCGATCAGGCCGGTCACCTTGGCCGCACCGATCGTGTCGTTCATGCGGTTGAAGCACCGCAGGAACGTCGATTTGCCGCAGCCCGAGGGCCCGATGAAGGCGGTCACGTAATCGGGCGAGATGTCGAGCGACACATGGTCGATCGCGCGTTTCTCGCCGTAGAAGACACAGACGTCGCGCGCGCGGATTTTCGCGCCTTCGTCAGCCATGTTGGGATGGATCACAGTCACCAGCGTTTCTCGAACTTGTTGCGGAGGTAGATGGCAAGGCCGTTCATGGCGAGCAGAAACACCAGCAGCACGATGATGGCGGCAGAGGTGCGCTCGACAAAGCCGCGGTCGACCTCGTCCGACCACAGGAAGATCTGCATCGGCAGGACCGTGGCGGGCGAGGAGAAGCCTTCGGGCGGGGTGGCGACGAAGATGCGCATGCCGATCAGCAGCAGCGGCGCGGTCTCGCCCAGCGCGCGGGCCATGCCGATGATCGTGCCGGTCAGCATTCCCGGCAGCGCCAGCGGCAGCACGTGGTGGAACACCACCTGCACCGGCGAGGCGCCGATGGCGAGCGCCCCGTCGCGGATGGAGGGCGGCACCGCCTTGATCGCATTGCGCCCCGAAATGACGATCACGGGCATGGTCATCAGCGCCAAGGTCATCCCGCCGATGATCGGCGCCGAACGCAGGTCGGGGAATGCGGCGAGGAACAGCGACAGGCCGAGCAGGCCGAAGATGATCGAGGGCACGGCGGCGAGGTTGCTGATCGAGACCTCGATGATGTCGGTCCAGCGTCCGCGCGGGGCGAATTCCTCGAGATAGAGCGCCGAGAGCACGCCGATCGGGAAGGCCAGTACCAGCGTCACCAGCATGGTCAGCATCGAGCCCTTGAGCGCGCCCCATATGCCGACCGACTGCGGTGTCGTCGCGTCCGAGCGGACGAGGAAACCCCAGTCCCAGTTGCGCGCCAGCTTACCCTCGGCCGCAAGCTTCTTGGCGAGCGCGCGCAGCTCGGGCGTGCCCTCGCCTTGCAGCGCAGCGCCGAGCGCCGAGGTGGTCGGCAGGTGGAAGGTCTCGCTCTTGCCGATCAGCGCCGGGTCATCGGCCAGCGCGGCGACCACATCGCGCCAGGCATCGGGCGCGATCTGCCTAGCGGCGTCCGCCCCGAGCTGCTGCTCGGCGAACAGGGTCACGATCTTGGGCAGCCCTTGCATCTCGAGCGTCTGGCCGGCGGTCGACGCGGTCAGTGAGGTGGCATCGCCGGTGATGCCGCTGGCGGGAAAGTCGATCGTCACCGCAAGTTCGGGGCGCTGGAAGCCGGCGATGCCGTTGACCAGCATGTTGCCGAGCAGGAACACCAGCACCGCGACCGAGAAGGCCACCGCGCCAAAGCCGAGCCAGCGGAAATTGCGCTCGGCCCGGTAGCGCCTCGCAAGGCGCGCCTCGAAGGCGGCCGTGCGGGTCGGGCCAAGGGGTTGCGCCTGCGGGGCGGCCGCTTCGGCGGTCCCCATGGGGATGCTGCTCATTCGTAGGCCTCCCGGAAACGTTTGACGACGCGCAGGGCGATGAAGTTGAGGGCGAGCGTCACCATGAACAGCACGAAGCCCAGTGCATAGGCGCTGAGCGTGGCCGGGTGGTCGGTGCTCTGCTCGCCGGTCAGGAGGTTGACGATCTGGACCGTGACGGTCGAGATCGGCTCCAATGGGTTGGCGGTGAGGTTGGCGGCCTGCGAGGCGGCCATCACCACGATCATCGTCTCGCCGATCGCGCGGCTGACCGCTAGCATCACGCCGGCGACAATGCCGGGGAGAGCGGCCGGAAACAGCACGCGCTGGATCGTCTCGGATTTGGTCGCCCCCATCGCCAGGCTCCCGTCACGCATCGCGCCGGGCACGGCGGCCATCGAATCGTCCGCCATCGACGAGACGAAGGGGATGATCATCACCCCCATCACTATCCCGGCGGCCAGTGCGCTCTCGGTCGAGGCGTTGGCGGCGCCCAGCGCCACGGCGGCGTTGCGGATCATCGGCGCCAGTGTCAGCGCGGCGAAATAGCCGTAGACCACCGTCGGCACGCCCGCGAGCAATTCCAGCAGCGGCTTGATCCAGGTGCGCACGCGCGGGTCGGCATATTGGGTGAGGTAGATCGCGCTCATCAGGCCCAGCGGGATCGCAACCACCATGGCGATGATCGCGCCGATGAAGATCGTGCCCCAAAACAGCGGCACGGCGCCGTAGCGCGACGGGTCGACCGCATCGGGCGCGGCCAGGGTGTCGGGCCCCCACTTGAGGCCGAACAGGAAATCGACGGGCGAGACGAAACTGAAGAACCGCATGGTTTCGAACACGAGGCTCACGAAGATGCCGAGCGTAGTGAGGATCGCGACCAGCGAGGCCAGCAGCAGGATCATCATCACCGTCCGCTCGACCCGGGTGCGCGCGCCGAATTGCGGCGCAAGGCGCAGGAAGGCGATAATGCCTCCAGCGATAGCGATCAGCACGGTGACGATGATGCCGATGGTGTTGTAGTATCCGAAAGCCTCGCGAAACGGCGCGATCAGCGGCTCGGCCTCGTCGTTGAAGACTCCCGGCGCCTGCCCCAGCGCGACCGCGCGGGCCTCGCCCAGAAAGGCGTCACGCTCGAAGCCGAGACCGGTCAGACCCTGTGCCTCGGGCGTGGCGAGCACGGATTGCAGCACAAGGTTCGGCGCGATCACCGACCAGGCCGCCACAAAGGCGAGCACCGGCAGCACCACCCACAGCGCGACAAACCAGGCGTGATAGATCGGGCGCGAGGCCGGGCGCAGCGCAGGATCGCTCGACTGGAAGCTCCATGCTTTCGCCCGGCCCGCCAGCCAGCCGAGCAGGCCGAGGCCCAATGCAATCAGGATCAGCGTGATCGGCGACATGAACGGCCCTGTGTTTCCTGCTAGGGGTGCGCGATGGTCGATATTGCCGAGACGTGCGTACCCGGCCCCCGCCGCGCCAACCGGCCCTTACGCCATGGCCGCGCCATGTTGAAGAAATAAGACACGTCTATGACGCTTGTTGGGTTTGCTCGGCCCGGGGGCCCTCGGCTTCGCCTTCGGGCGGGGGAGTCTCCTCGGGCGGATCGGGTTCGGCCAGCGGCAGGCGCACCACCACGCGGGTGCCCTTGCCGAGCTCGCTGGTGATGTCGAGCCGCCCGCGATGCCGCTCGACGATGTGCTTGACGATCGCGAGGCCGAGCCCGGTTCCCCCCGAGGCGCGGCTGCGGCCCGGATCGGTGCGGTAGAAGCGCCGGGTGAGGTGCGGAATCTGTTCGGGCGCGATGCCTTCGCCCTCGTCGACGACCGCGATCCGCGCCAAATCGCCCTGCGCAAGGTCGAGCACGACATGCACCGGCCGGTCGGCCGCGCCGTATTTGAGCGCATTGTCGACGAGGTTGCGCACCACCTGTTCGAGCTGCTGGAGATCGCCCAGCACCACCGGTTCGGCGGCCAGAGCGATATCGAGCCGGTCGCCGCGCTGGGGCCCGGCCGCATCGCGCGCGGCACGCTCGACCAGCGACGCAAGGTCGATCCGCTCGGTCGGCAATTCGTGCTTTTCGGCCTCGACCCGGCTGAGGCTCATCAGATCGCCCACCAGCGCCTGCATCCGCTTGGCCTCGCGCTCGATGATGCCGAGGAATTTTTTCGCGACCGGCGTCTCGATCGACCCGTCGTCCTCCTGCAGGGTCTCGACATAGCCGAGGATCGCGGCGAGCGGCGTGCGCAACTCGTGGCTCGCATTGGCGACGAAATCGGTGTGCGCGCGGCTGATGTCGGCCTCGGCGGTCTGGTTGATGAATTCGAGCATCGCCAACCGGTCGTCGATCGTCTGGCGGCTGATCTGCCAGATGTCCCCGCGCCGCACGAGCCCGCGCACGATCGCCTCGCCCTGGCGGGTCTCGCCAAGCAATGAGATCGCCTCGGGCTGGCGCAGCGCCACCCGCGCGTCCTGGCCGACCACATGCGGCCCGAGCATCTTTCTGGCCGCGCGGTTGGCGAGCGCGATGGTGTTGCGATCGGTGATGAGGAGCGGGATCGAGGAATGTTCGATCAGGTCGTTGATCGATTCGAGCGTCAGGCGCGGCTTGGCCTTGGGCTTAGCCGGCTCGGGCGGGCGGCCGGCCGCGACCAGCAGCGAGCCGACCCACACGGTCAGCACGGCGACGGCGATGACGATGTCGGTCCCCAGCAGGAGCAGCGCCACGAAGGTCACCGCCGCAAGCAGGATACCGGCGATGGGAATGTTCTGGCCGCTGCCCATGGCGCACGCCTTACAGCGTGGCAGCGGGCGAGGGAAGGGCGCAAGGCGCGCCGCAAGTCAAGGGCGCGGCGCAACGAAAAGGGCGGCGAGGCACGAAGCCTGCCGCCCTGTCTCCAGCCTCTTGCGAGGTGGTGACCCCTACGGGAATCGAACCCGTGTTTCAGCCGTGAAAGGGCCGCGTCCTAACCGCTAGACGAAGGGGCCGTCGCGATTGCGAGAGCGCGCCTTTAGGGGGGTGTTTCGGGACGGTCAAGCCTCGTTTGCGAGAAAAAATCGCGCGGGGGCCTCAATCGGCGAAGGCGGCGTCTTCGAGCTGCAGTTCGGCGGCCGGGCGGTTGCCCCAGTCGTCGATCTTAGCGCGCCCGGCGAGGTGGAAGCGGCGGCCCTGGTGGCGGTGGAGGAGTGTTTGGCCCATCTCGCTCTCCGCCGCGCGGAAGGCGATCGCCTTGAAGCTCCGCCCGTCGTTGCCGGCCGCGATGATCCGCACGTGGTCCTTGCCGACGATGTCCGCCTTGACGATCCGCACCGGGCCGACCGCGATGCGCGGGGCAGGCCAGCCGACGCCGTAGGGGCCGCCAGCCTCGAGCGTTTCGACCAGTCCGGGGGTGAGCCCTCCGGGTGCCAGCGCGAGATCGAGCAGCATCGCCGCCCCGGCACGCGCGCGCTCGACATCGCGGGCGAGGCGCTCGTCGAGGAAGCCCGCGAAGTCGGCGAGGCGCGCAGGCTCGATCGTGAGGCCCGCCGCCATCGCGTGCCCACCGCCCGCGACCAGCAGCCCGGCCTCGCGCGCGGCGATGATTGCGGCACCGAGATCGACCCCGCTGATCGAGCGCCCGGAGCCCTTGCCCTGTGCCTCGTCCAAAGCGATCACGACCGCAGGCTTACCGGTCTTCTCCTTGATCCGCCCGGCGACGATGCCGATCACACCCGGATGCCAGCCGTGGCCGGAGAGCACCTGCACCGCCATGTTGTGCTGGCCCGCCAGCTGTGCCTCGGCGGCTTCCTGCACCTGTGTCTCGATCGCGCGGCGCTCCTCGTTCAGCTGCGAGAGCTGGGCGGCGATGGCGCGGGCTTCCTCGGGGTCGGTGGTGGTGAGCAAGCGCACGCCGAGGGTCGATTCGCCGATGCGTCCGCCGGCATTGATCCGCGGCCCGAGCGCGAAGCCGAGGTCGCTGCATTGCGGTGCACGGGTGAGGCGGCTTGCGTCCATCAGCGCCGCCATCCCGATCCGCTCGCGCCTGGCGAGGACCTTCAGGCCCTGCGCCACGAAGGCCCGGTTGAGGCCGTGGAGAGCGGCGACATCGGCGACCGTGCCGAGCGCGACCAGATCGAGCAGGCCGATGAGGTCGGGCTCGCGCCGGTCCTTGAACCAGCCGCGCGCGCGCAGCGTCCGGACCAGTGCGATGCCAAGCAGGAAGGCCACGCCCACCGCCGCGAGATGCCCGTGGGCCGCGCCAAGATCGCTCTCGTCGAGGCGGTTGGGGTTGACCAGCGCATGGGCGGGGGGAAGCTCAGGCGAGCACTTGTGGTGATCGACTACGATCACATCGACACCCGCGGCCTTGGCCATTCCCAGCGCCTCGTGCGCCATCGCGCCGCAATCGACCGTGACGATCAGCTGCGATCCGCTCTGGGCAAGCTTGACCAGCGCCTCTCCGGAGGGGCCGTAGCCTTCGAGCAGGCGGTCGGGGATGTAGTAGTCCGCCGCCAGCCCCAGCTGGCGCAGCAGCTCGACAAGCAATGCGGCACTGGTCGCGCCGTCGACATCGTAGTCGCCGTAGATCGTCACCCGCTCCTGCGTGGCGACCGCATCGGCGAGGCGCGCGGCGGCGGTGTCCATGTCGCGGAATGTGGAAGGGTCGGGGAGGAAAGCGCGCAAGGTCGGCGCGGCATGGCGGGCGAGATCGTCCTCGGCCACGCCGCGGGTCAGCAGCAACTGGTCGAGGATCGAATGGTCGAGGCCGCCCATGCCGGTGACATTGTTCTCGCCCAGCTCCATGTTCCCCCCGCGCCAGCGCCACGCCTTGCCCGAAAGCGAGGCGGCAACGCCCAGCACCGGAGCGCCGAGACCGGGAGATGAGGGGAGCGGGCGAGTGGCCATGGCCTGCCGATAGCGCAAAGGCCGCGCCGCCGACAGGTGCGCGCGGTTGACAATCGACAGATGTGCGGGCCAGCCTTGGCGGCAATGGACCGGGAACCGCGCCTCATGATCCTCTGGCACAGCCGCACGGGCGCAAGCGAGGCGCTGGCCCGCGCGGCGGCGAAGGGGGCGGGGGCTGCGGCATGGCTGGTCGGTGCAGGCGAGGCCGAGCCCGCGATGTTGCTTGGCGCAGACGGCTATCTCTTCGTGTGTCCCGAGAACCTCGGCAGTATGAGCGGGCTGATGAAGGAGGCCTTCGACCGCGCCTATTACCCGTGCCTCGGGCGGATCGAGGGGCGGCCCTACGCCACCCTGATCGCGGCGGGATCGGACGGGGAGGGAGCGCAGCGCCAGATCGACCGGATCGTCACCGGGTGGCGGCTGAAGCGCGTGGCGCCGCCGGTGATCGTGAACCTCGGTGCGCAGACCCCCGAGGCCATTGCCGCCCCCAAGACGCTGCCTCCCGCCGCGCTCGTTCAGGCGCGCGAAACCGGCGCCGCCCTAGCGGAAGGGCTGCGCCTCGGACTGTTCTAGAGATTGCTCCAAAACGGGACAGGTGTGCCGTTTGGGGACTCGACGAGTTTCCGCAAACGCGCCAAATGGATGGCAGGGGAAATGGCATCTTTCGGGCCACTTAGGAGGGAGCCAGCAAATTTCACAGCCGCAGCGCGCTTATCCCGCCGAGCTGCACCTGCTGTTTGCGAAGGGCAAGCGGCCGGACCGGCATGCCGTCAGGGCGTTCGCTGGCCGCCTTCCCGCGCTCAGCGTCAGCCATGATCCGGTGGCCGGTGATGTACGCGCCGCCGGGGCGCTCGATGACGATCCGGCCCATGACGAACCGGTGTGGCCTGGACAGCTTCACTGGATCGAACTGCTACGCGACGGACTGACCTTCGACCTCAGCGGCCTCGCGCCAGGGGCAGCCAGCGCCTTCCCCGCCCTCGCGCACCGTTTCGATCTTCCCGTCCTGCCATCGCCCGAGGAATACGAGGCGATGGTGCTGCGCCCCGGTCCGCATCTCGCCGAAGGTTCGGGCAGCCCACCGGTGATGCGTGAGCTGATCGCTTTGGGCTGCGATATGGTGCGTCAGTTCGCCGACGTGCAGGCGGTGGGCTGGAGCCCTGCGGGCACGGCGATCGGACGCCGGTTCTTCGAATCCGTCACCAGCGCCTGGCTCGATGGCGGCCCGTTCCCGGCGCTCGGCCTGACCGCCTTTGCCGAGACCCCCGATGGCGCCATCGAGAGCGCCGGCCTTGCCTTCTGGATCGGGCAGGAGCTCCGGATCGAGCCCCCGCTCAGCGCCGACCGTGTGGCCGCCACGCGGCTCGGCATCCGGCTCGTCAACCACCTCGTGCTCGCCGGCGGGCTGGCCGAGGATGACCGCATCATCGCCCCCGACGGTTCACGTCTCGTGCTGCGCCCCTCACGCAGCCGGGCCCTGATCAGCGTGTGGCGTGAGTAGGGATGCGGAACTGGGGTCAAACGCATAGCCTGACGATCATCGCCTTCCGCTCGGTCAACGCGCGGGGCTCGCCGGAATACAACCCCGGCCTCCAGCGCCACCATCTGCTCCCCCGCCAGCTTCTCTCGCAGCGCTGCTTCGGCCGGATGTTCGCCGAGGTGGGCCGCGTCAACGTCGGCTTCGACGACTTCCGCCGCAACGGGCTCCTGCTCCCCGCCACCGAAGCCGCCTCGGTCCGCAGCGGCATGCCGCTCCACCGCGGGCCCCACCCGCGTTACAACGAGGTGGTGATCGCCCGTGTCGGCCGGATCGAGGCGCGCTGGGCCCACCTGCGCCTGCATGACGACGAGGCCGCGCTGATGGAGGCGCTGATGCGGCTCCACCTGCTCCAGTCCGCACTGCGCCGCCAGCTCCTCGCCGAGCGCCGCCGCGTGGTGCTCAATCGCAACGACCCGCTCGGCACCGGCTTCGACTTCGCCGAGCTCGACGCGATGGCCGAGATGCTGTGGGCCGCCGATTGAACGCGCTGTGCTGCCCCCGGCAGGAAGGCGCGCGCTCAAGCCTGCGCGGCGCTTGAGCGTCGCTTCCCGTTCGTGCAAGCCTGAACGGGAACGAAGGACACTTACTCGGCCGCCTCGGCCATCGCACCCCACGACGCGTAGCCCGAATTGCCCGCCAGCCGCGCCTTGGCCGCGTGATATTCGCGCTCGAACCGGGCGACGAGATCCTCGACCGTGCCGACTTCCTTGATCGTCCCGATCCCCTGGCCCGAGCCCCAGATGTCCTTCCAGGCCTTCGCCTTTGTGTTGCCGCCGCTGCCGAAGTTCATCTTGCTGGGGTCGCTTTCGGGGAGGTTGTCGGGGTCCATCCCCGCGGCCTCGATCGAAGACCTGAGGTAGTTGCCGTGCACCCCGGTGAAGAGGTTGGTGTAGACGATCCCCTCGGACGAGCCTGCGACGATGCCGTTCTTGTAGGCCTCGGTCGCGTTCGCTTCGCGGGTGGCGATGAAGGCGCTGCCGCAATAGGCGAAGTCGGCGCGCAGGGCCTGGGCTGCAAGGATCGTCGCCCCGTGCCCGACCGCGCCCGAGAGCGCGACGAGGCCGTCGAACCACTCGCGGATTTCCTGCATGAGGGCAAAGGGCGAGAGCGACCCCGCATGGCCGCCCGCGCCTGCGGCGACGGGGATAAGCCCGGTCGCGCCCTTCTCGATCGCCTTCATCGCGAAGCGGTTGTTGATCACGTCGTGCATCGTGATCCCGCCCCAGTTCCTGACCGCCTGATAGACCTCCTCGCGCGCGCCCAGCGAGGTGATGACCATCGGCACCTGCCACTTCTCGCAGGTCGCCATGTCGGCCTCGATGCGGTCGTTGGTCTTGTGGACGATCTGGTTGACCGCATAGGGCGCGGCCGGGCGATCGGGGTTCGCGCGGTTGTGCTGGCTGAGTTCCTCGGTGATCTGGTGGAGCCATTCGTCGAGCTGCGACTGCGGCCGCGCGTTCAGCGCCGGGAAGCTGCCGATGATCCCCGCCTTGCACTGCGCGATAACCAGTTCGGGGCCGGAGACGATGAACAGCGGCGATCCGATCAGCGGCAGGCGCAGGCGATCGAAGGGGACGGGAAGGGGCATCGGTTTCTCCTTAAAACTCTTGTCCAAACCCGTGTCTCTAGCGCCGGTTCCGGGTGTGCCAAGTGTCTTTTGTGTAGAGCCGGGGGGCGGCGAAGTTTACAAAGTTGACACTGTAAACTTCGCATTCCTACAGGAATTATCTCATATAATCAGAAGGATGTGACGAAAAACCGAAGTTGACACTGTGCGCGGCGTTTTCTTCCCTTGCCGCCGATCAGGCACGCGAAAGGTGCAAGCTCATCCATACCTCGTGCCGGGCGCTGTAGGAAAGTGCGCTATGCGAGCACGTCCTCGATCCCGTAGAACCGCGCCGCGTTGCCTGCGAAGAGCGCGACCTTCTCCTCGGCGCTGGCCGAGCGGGCGAGGCGCTTGAAGGCGTTCCACAGCACCGCATAGTCCGCGCCCCAGTAGTCGACCGGGTAATTGCTCTCGAACATCGCGCGGCCCGGGCCGAAAGCCTCGATGCAGGTCTCGATATAGGGGCGCCACAGGGCGGCGAGGTGCTCCGACGAATGGCCCGCACTGGGGCCGTCCTCGGGCAGGGCGCAGAAGGCCATGGCGAGGCCGCCGAGCTTGACGACGACGTTCTCGCACTTGGCGAGTTCGCGGATATTGCGGCGCCATTCGTCGAAGCGTTCGTGCAAGGTGCCCTTGTAGCTCCCGAGCCCCACCGGCGTGCCGACATGGTCGAGGCAGATCGGCTGATCGGGGAAGGCGCGCGCAAGGTCGATCACGTCGGGCAGCTGCGGCTCGAGCAGCCAGGCATCGAAGGTGAGGCCTCGCTTGCCGAGCTCAGCAAAACCCTCGCGGAAGGTGGCGTCGCGGTAGAGGCCTTCAGGATGGTGGAACGGCGCTCCCAGCACCTGCGGGTCGGCGTCCCAAGCGGCGGCGTGCCGGATGCCCCGGAAGCGCGGCGAGGCGGCTTGCAGCGCATCGAGCACCGCTCCCGCAGCTGCCCCGCGCGAAAGGTCGGCATGGCCCACGATCGCTGCGCAGTAGCGCGCCGGGCCGTAAAGCCCGCTCGCCGATTGCGCCGCGACGCCGTTCACATATTCGACCTCGCCGACCACCTTCAGCGCATCGCCATAGGCGCCGTTGTAGAAGGCGCCGCACTCCATGAAGACCGTGGCGACGATCTTGTGGCCGCTCGTCATGTGCGCGTGGAGCTGGTCGAAGGTGTAATGCGCGTGCGGCGCGATGGCGGCGATGAAGGGGTGGTGGGGCTCAGGGAACATCCCCACCAGCGCGCGCAGGTCCCACAGGTGATGGTGCGGATCGATGATCGGCAGATCGGGTTCGAGGATGTCTTCGGTCATGCGCGCCGCCTTCACTTAGCAGGCTTGAGGTAGCGGTCGAACCATTCGACCGTGCGCTTCAATGAATCCAGCTGGTTCTCGCGCTTTCTGAAGCCGTGGCCCTCGAGTGGGTAGAATACCGTTTCGACCGTGCGGCCCTTGGCCTTGAGGATGTCCTCGACCTCCTGCGCTTGGCCCCTCGGCACGCGGATGTCGTTCTCGCCCTGAAGACTGAGCAGTGGTGCCTTGGCCTCAGCGATATAAGTGAGCGGCGAGGCGCGGTCGTAGCCTTCGGGATTCTCCTCGGGGGTGCCCATCAGGCTCCGCAGATAGGCCTTCAGCACCTCGTCCATGTCGCGATACATGGTGCGCCAGTTGATGATGCCGAACCACTGCACCCCGGCGGCGAATTCGTCGGGCGTCTTGCCCAGCGCCATCAGCGTCATGAACCCGCCGTAGGACCCGCCGAAGATGCCGACGCGCTTGGGGTCGACATAGCCGCTGGCGACGAGGAACTGCTTGGCGGCGATCACGTCCTTGAGATCGCCGCCGCCCAGATCGTTGTAATTGGCGGCCTGGAAGTCCTTGCCGTAGCCGGTCGAGCCGCGGAAGTTGGGGGCGATGATGATATAGCCCCGGCTCGCGAGGGCTGCGGCGACATCGTCGAAATAGTCGTCGGTCTTGCCGGTCGGTCCGCCGTGGGGGAGCACGATCGCGGGGTTGCTGCCGTCGCGCTTGAGGTTGGCGGGCATGGTGACGAGCGCGCTGATCCGGGTGCCGTCGAAGCTGGTGTAGGTCACCTGCTGCGAGCTGGCGAGCGCTTCGGGCCGGACGCTCGCGAGCGCGAGCTGGGTGATCGGGGTCACGGTGTCGGTGGCAAGGTCGTAGCGGTTCAATTCGCCCGTGACGTTGGCGGCCATGTTGACCACCAGCAGCGATGTGCCGTCGGGCGAGCGCGGTTCGCTGGCCGATGTGAAGTTGATCCCTTGCGGCAATTTCAGCGGCCGCGCGGTGCCGGTCGCCAGATCGTGCAGCACCAGTGTGCTGCGCAGATCGTCGCTGTCCTCGGTGATCAGCGCCTTGCCGTCGCGGGTGAAGCGCAGTGCGTTCTGGTCCCACACGATCGGCTTCAGCCATTTCCACTGGCCCGTGGCAAGATCGTAGAGCCCGGCGCGCGGACGTCCGATATCCATGTCGGTGGTGACCGCGAGCCACTTGCCGTCGGGGCTGACATCGGCGAGCCGGAAGATCGTGTTCGGCTGCCCCAGAACCCTCGTCGCCTTGCCGGAGGCGACATCGACCCGCCAGATTTCGGTGGTGGTGGAATCGACCTTGTCGCGCAACGCGTAAATGGTCTTGCCGCCATCGGCCCAGACGCGCGGGCTCCATTCGTAGTCGGGATCGGCCTCGGCGGTGAGCACCCGGACGCTGCCATCGGGCGCGAGCACGGCGAGGTTGCCTTGCGCTTCGCTCTTCTTCTTGATCGAGAAGGCGATCAGCCCGTCCGCGCCGCCGGGGACCATGCCGCGCTCGCTGAGATCGGGCGTGTTGGTCACCCGCTCGACGGCGCCGCCGCTGGCGGGCACGCGGTAGAGATCGTAATACTCGTCCCCGCCATTATCCTGGGTGAAATAGAGCCACTTGCCATCGGGCGAGGCGGCGAGGCCGTTCTGCGATTCGTCCGACTGGGTCATCTGCAGCGGCCAGCTGCCGTCCGCATCGGTGCGCCAGATGTTGTAGCGCCCGGTGAGGTTGGTCGAGAGGAAGACGTGCTTCCCGTCGGCGCTCCACGTGACGCCGCCGACCCCGCGCGAATTGCCGATATCCTCCAGAGGCACGGCGCGCGCATCGGGGTTGGCGGGGGAGGTCAGCGTCTTGGGATCGGTCACCGGCCGTTCCGGCGTGGCGATCTGTGCCGCAAGCGGCGAGGTGCCGAGCAGCAAGGCAACGAAGATCATCGAACGCATATCAGTTCCCCCCCCACAGGTATCGCGCATCGTCATGCGGCGCGCGGCGCAGTGATACCACTGGCGCGCCCGCGTTCCAGCAAGGAATCGGACAGGCCCACGATCAGCCGGAGCGGGCCACCGCCGAATTGGCCGCACTGAGCACGGCACGCACGCTCGCCGTGGCGATGTCCTCGTCGATCCCGCAGCCCCAGATGGTGCGCCCGTCCGGGCTGCGGCATTCGAGATAGGCGGCCGCGCGCGCGTCGGTCCCGGCGCCCAGAGCGTGTTCGGTGTAGTCGACGACTTCGAGTTCCACTCCGAAGGCCTCGCGCAGGGTGCCCATCACTGATGAAATGAGGCCGTTGCCGCGGCCTGAGACAGACTGTTCGGCCCCCTCGACCGCGATGGTGCCCGCAAAGATGCGCGTGCCGTCGGCGGCGCGGCTTTCCTCGTAGCGCACAAGCTGGAAGTGCTTGGGGTGGATCTTGACGTGATAGGCGCGGCGGAAGGCGTCCCAGATGTCGGCGGCGTTCAGTTCGCGGCCCAGTTCGTCGGCCATGTGCTGGACGTGCTTCGAGAAGTCCGCCTGCATCTTCTTGGGTAGCTTCAGGCCCTGATCCTTCTCGAGCACCCAGGCAAAGCCGCCCTTGCCGGACTGCGAGTTGACGCGGATCACCGCCTCGTAGCTGCGCCCGAGATCTGCCGGGTCGATGGGCAGGTAGGGCACGCGCCACAGCTCGTCATTCTGTGTCTCGCGCGCCTCAAAACCCTTCTTGATCGCGTCCTGATGGCTGCCGGAGAAAGCCGTGTAGACCAGCTCCCCGCCATAGGGATGGCGCTGGTGGACGGGCAGGTCGTTGCAATAGGTGACGGTCTCGATCACCCGGTCGATGTCCGAGAAGTCGAGCTCTGGGTCGATCCCCTGCGTGTAGAGATTGAGCGCCATCGTCACGAGGCAGCAATTGCCGGTGCGCTCGCCATTGCCGAACAGGCAGCCCTCGACCCGGTCGGCACCCGCCATCAGCCCCAGCTCTGCTGCCGCAACACCGGTGCCGCGGTCGTTGTGGGTGTGGAGGCTGATGACGGCGCTTTCACGGTTTGGCAGATGGCGGCAGAAATACTCGATCTGGTCGGCGTAGATATTGGGCGTCGCCGCCTCGACCGTGGCGGGCAGGTTGAGGATGATCGGGTGCTCGGGGGTGGGCTGAAGCACCTCCATCACCGCGGCGCACACCTCGATGGAGAAATCGAGTTCGGCGGTGGAGAAGGTCTCCGGCGAATACTGGAAGTGCCAGCCCGTGCCGGGATAGCGTGCCGCCTCGTCGCGCATCACCTTGGCGCCTGCGACGGCGATGGCCTTCACCTCCTCGCGGCTCATGCGGAACACGATGTCGCGCCATGCGGGGCTGACCGCATTGTAGAGGTGCACGATCGCCGCCCGCGCGCCTTCGAGGCTGGCGAAGGAGGTGCGGATCAGGTCCTCGCGGCTCTGCGTCAGTACCTGCACGATCACGTCCTCGGGGACCGCATTGGACTTCACGAGGCCCGAGATGAAATCGAACTCGGTCGCGCCTGCGCTGGGGAAGCCGATCTCGATTTCCTTGAGGCCCACCTCGACCAGCAGATCGAAGAAGCGCCGTTTCTTCACCGCGTCCATCGGGTCGATGATCGACTGGTTGCCGTCACGCAGATCGGTCGAGAGCCAGCGCGGCGCGCGTTCGATCAGGCGCGAGGGCCACTGGCGGTTGGGCAGGTCGATCTGACCGAAGGGGCGATACTTGGCGGCAGGATGCTTGAGCATGGGCATGACTGAAAAGCTCGTCGCGAAAGGGGAAGGAGGCTTGCGGCGGTTACCCTTGGGCGCGGGCCGCTGGCGCCTCAGGCGCGCGGCTTCCTACGCCCAAGGGCGCATAAGTCGAAGCCGCAGCGCAAGTCCGTGTCCCGTCATGGCCCAAGCCTTTGCCGATTATTGCGCGCAAGCGCAAGCCGGGATTGGCCCCATTGCCGACGCGCCTATCCGCAGCGCGCGTCGCGGATGATGCCCTGCGCATCGAGCATGATCGAGAGACGCGGATTGGTGGGGTCGGGGTTGACGTTGGCGGTCGCCCCGAAGGCGACGAAGCGCAGGTTGTCGGTGCGCCCCAGTGCCTTGGCGATCTCGGCGCGCGTGGCCTGATCGGCGAGCTTGCCGATGAAGGGGCCCATCAGCGGCGCGCCGCAGGTCTTGGAGGCCGGATCGGTCAGCGTACCCGGAGCATAGGCGCCGGGTGCCGCCCCCGGCAGGGGCTCGGCCACGGTCGGCGCGACGGTGCCGTTGGCGACGGGAACGGCGCCCGGCGCCGGCGTCGCCTCGCCCTTGCCGATGCGCGCGGCAAAGCTGTCGGCATCGTTGCCGGTCGGCTCGGGCTCGCTCCCGCAGGCGGTGAGCAGGAGCGCCAGAGCGGGAAGAGCGAAAGCGAAGGCGCGCGCGGTGGTCATGGCTGCCGGATCCCTGTTGTCGAAGCGTGCCCGCCCAAACGCCCCTTGCGTTACCGGTTTATGACACGCGTGCCTAATAGTGCCGATGGCGGATGCGATCGGGCGTGAGCTGGTCGATGCCGGTGACCCCCATCAACCGCATCCCGCGCTCGATCTCGTCCTTGAGGATGCCGAGCGCGCGCTCGACCCCCGCCTGTCCGGCCGCCGCCAGCGCATAAAGATAGAGACGCCCGCCCGAGGCGGCGCTCGCCCCGCTGCACAGGGCCTTCAGCACATGGGTGCCGCGCCGCACGCCGCCGTCGCAGATGATCTCGATCCGGCCGCCGACCGCATCGACAATCTCGGGCAGCTGGTCGAAAGGCGCCCGGCTGCCGTCCAACTGCCGCCCGCCGTGGTTCGAGATCATGATCGCATCGGCGCCGATCTCCACCGCGCGCCGCGCGTCGCCTGCGCTCATGATGCCCTTGAGGACGAAAGTGCCGCCCCAGTCCTGCCGGATCCGCGCTGCCGTGTCCCAGTCCATCGCGGTGTCGAGCATCGTGTTGAAATATTCGGCGATGCTCACCGCCTTGCCGCTGCCTTCGGTGACATGGGTGTCGAGATTGGGGAGGCGGAATTTCTCGCGCAGCACGTAATCGAGCGTCCACTTGGGCCGCGTGGCGTAGCTCCAGACGCTCGCCGGGGTGAAGCGCGGCGGGGTGGTGAAGCCGCTTCGGAGGCACCGCTCGCGCTTGCCTGAAACGATGGTGTCGACCGTCAGCGCCAGGGCATCGAACTTCGCCGCCTGGCAGCGCTCGATCATGTGCGCGTTCAATCCCTTGTCCTTGTGGACGTAAAGCTGGAACAGCTTGGGCCCACTGGTGAGCGCGGCGATCTCCTCGATGGAGCGGGTGGCGAGGCTCGAGATGCCGAACCACAGCCCGTATTTCTCCGCCGCACGCGCCACCGCCCGCTCGCCCTCCCAGTGGAAGGCGCGCTGCACCGCGGTGGGCGAAAGCATCAGCGGCAGGGCGGAGCGGCGGCCGAGGATGGTGCAGGAGGTGTCGATCGTCTCGACCCCCGCCAGCACGTCGGGCACCAGATCGACGGCGGCGAAAGCGGCAGTGTTCCTCGCCTTGGTCAGCTCGTCATCGGCGGCGCCGTCGATGTAGTCGAACACGGGGAAGGGCAGGCGCGCCTTCGCGAGCGCGCGGAAATCGTCGATGTTGTGACAGTCGGCAAGGCGCATGACGGGCAAGCTTTGAAGCAGTCGCTTCGCCAAGTCGACGATTTTTGTGCGCCCCTGTCACCAATGAAGGTGAGCGCGCGAAAGACGGACAGACCGGTCACGTGCCATCCCTTCGGGTGGCCCCGGCACAAGGATACCCCGATGAAACCCAACCGCCTGCTTCTCGCCTTTGCCGCGCTCGCCACGCCTCTGGCCTTCGCGGCCTCTGCCCCCGCTCTCGCCGACGGCGGGATCTATGCAGCCAGCAACAAGGTTGCGGTCGGCGGCTATGACACGGTCAGCTATTTCCGCGGGAACGGCGTGCCGGCCAAGGGCAACGCGCAGTTCAAGGTAAGCTGGAAGGGCGCCGAATGGCGCTTCGCCAACGCCGCCAACGCTGCCGCGTTCAAGGCCAATCCGGCCGCCTACGCGCCGCAATATGGCGGGCATTGCGCCTGGGCGATCGCGCAAGGCTATCTCGCGCCGGGCGATCCCACCGCTTACGACATCGTCGGCGGCAAGCTTTACCTGAACTACGATCAGGGCATCCGCGCCAAGTGGCGCAAGGACATTTCCGGCTTCATCGCCAAGGGCGGCCCCAACTGGGCCAAGATCCCGGCGGGCAAGACCTATTCCGGATCGGGCTGGTTCGGTTTCTGACCGGCCCCATGATGGGTGGCTGGCGGGCTCCCCCCCTTTGCGGCCCGCCAGTCGCCTTCAGAATTACTGCTTCTCGAAAGCGACGCTGATGTCGAGCTCGACCTCGTCGCTGACGAAGGGGATGGCGTAGTTCACCCCGAAGTCCGAGCGCCTGATGCTGGTCTCGGCCTCGAAGCCGACGGTGGCCTTCTTGTTGAACGGGTTGCTGCCCGCGCCGATGAATTCGGCCTCGAAGGTGACGGGCTTGGTGACGCCGTTCAATGTCAGATCGCCGGTGATCATCGCCTTGGTCTTGTCCTTGGCATCGACCTTGACGCTGGTCGAGACGAAGCGAGCGGGCGCGGGCGCGGGGCCGAAGAAATCGGGCTTGGCGCCATCCTTGCCGGCGCGCAGCAGGTGATCGGTGAGGCCCTTGCTGGCGGTGGTGACGTTGGCGACGGGGATCGTCACGTCGACCTTGGCGGCGCTGGGGTTCGCCGGATTGAGCACCAGAGTTCCCGCGACATCGCCGAAGATGCCGTAGTAGTCATTGAAGCCGAAGTGGCTGACTTCCCACCCGATCAGCGAGTGGCTCGGATCGGCGGCATAGGTCCCGGCGGTGACGCGTGCGGGATCCTTGGCGCCCGGAACCTGGGGTGCGCCTTGCGCGGTGAGCGCAGGAGCGAAGGCGGTGAGCCCGGCGGTAGCGAGTGCGAGGGCGGGGATGATGTGACGCTTCATCTTGGGTCTCTCCTTGTGTTGCAAAGTCCAATCCACGGGCGGCGACAGGGTTCCGGCCGATCCGCGAAGTCTCAGCAGTCCGGCACCAGCCGGCGGCTGCGCGCGGCGAGCTCGGCGCCGGTGTAGCTCGCCGCCACGGTATCGTCGGGGCAGGCGCGGTAGGTCGGGTCCTGCGCCAGACAGCCCGCGCCGCACACCAGAACCGCGCGCTCGCGCTCCCAATCGACCTGCCACAGCCGTCCGCCGGGGGTTGCGACATAGCCGTCCATCTGGTCCGTGATGTCGCTTTCCAAGTCGATCAGCGAGGGCACCTCGCTGTCGTAATCTTCATCGAACGACCCGTGGGTGTGAATGCTGGCGAGCGGGGCCATGCCGGGCTTGTCGAAATACCTGAGGTCGCACGTCGCCTCGTCCCCGGCGCGCACCTCGGATGACTGGAGCTTGCCCTCGCTGTCCTCGAAGATGATCGCGCACAGCTCGAGCCTTTGGGCGAAGGAGCGCGCCTGCATCGCGCCGAGTTTTTCGCGCGCGAAGGCCTGCACCTCGGTCTGCGAGGCGGTGACGACGAGATCGTCGACGTCCTTGCGGGTGCTCGCCAGATGCACGACGATCGCCACCCACAGGATGGCGATCGCGGCATAGACCAGTTTCATGCGCGGGCCTTCGAACATCGGCCCTGGTGTGGCGTCAGTTCTTGGCCTTGTCGACCAGCTTGTTGGCCGCGATCCACGGCATCATGGCGCGCAGTTTCTCGCCCGTCTGCTCGATCGGGTGCGCGGCGGCCTGCTTGCGCGCGGCCTTCAGTTCGGGCTGGCCGGCGCGGTTGTCGAGCACGAAGTTCTTCACGAAGCGGCCCGACTGTATGTCGGCGAGCACGCGCTTCATCTCGGCCTTGGTCTCGGCCGTGATGATGCGGGGCCCGGTGGTGATGTCGCCATACTCGGCGGTGTTGCTGATCGAATAGCGCATGTTGGCGATGCCGCCTTCATAGAGCAGGTCGACGATCAGCTTGGTTTCGTGGAGGCACTCGAAATAGGCCATTTCGGGGGCGTAGCCGGCCTCGACCAGCGTCTCGAACCCCGCCTGGATGAGGTGGGTGATCCCGCCGCAGAGCACCGCCTGCTCGCCGAACAGGTCGGTCTCGCACTCTTCGCGGAAATTGGTCTCGATGATGCCGCTGCGTCCGCCGCCGACGGCCGAGGCATAGGCGAGGGCGACGTCATGCGCCGCGCCGCTCGCGTCCTGGTGGACCGCGATGAGGCAGGGCACGCCGCCGCCCTTCACGTATTCCGAACGCACGGTGTGGCCCGGGCCCTTGGGAGCGATCATGATGACGTCGATGTCGGCGGGCGCCTCGATCAGGCCGAAGTGGATGTTGAGCCCGTGCGCGAAGGCGAGCGCGGCGCCGGGCTTCATGTGGCCCTTGAGGTCGTTCTCCCAGATCGCGGCCTGATGCTCGTCGGGCGCGAGGATCATGATGATGTCGGCCCACTGCGCCGCCGCAGTGTTGGAGAGCACCTTGAAGCCTGCGCCTTCGGCCTTCTTGGCGGTCGCCGAACCTTCGCGCAGGGCGATGGCGACTTCGGCCACACCGCTGTCGCGCAGGTTCTGGGCGTGGGCGTGGCCCTGCGAGCCATAGCCGACGATGGCGACCTTCTTGGGCTTGATCAGATTGAGATCGGCATCGGCGTCGTAGTAGACTTTCATTTTCGGTCCTTGCTTAATGTTCGGCTCACTCGGCACTTTCGCCGGATCTGCCTTGGTAGGTGTCTCTCAAAATCTCGATATCGTCGGCGCGGCGGGTAACAACTTCCGCGTAGCAGATGGCAAAGCTCAGCCGGTCGAGTGTTCCCGGATAGGTTGCGGCAATCCAGTGGAAGCACGACTGGTCGCGGAAACCGAGCCACGCGCGCTGTTCGGCCAGCAAGGCCGCGCCCTCGTCGCTCTGCACGCCGCCTACGATGCGGATCAATTCGCGCCATGCCTTGTTCAGCCGCTCATCCTCGCGACCGGCGAATTCGTTGTAACAATCCTTGATATCGAGATCGACCATCCCGGCCTTCTCGACACAGGTATCAAGCGCCGCCTGCGCCTCGGGCGTCGGCCCTTCGGCGAGCGAGGCCTGCGGCAACGCCAGCGCAGCGAGCGCAAGGATCCCCGGACGGAACGTCATCTTCAGGCCCCCTGCGCCCCTCGCATCATGCCCACGATCCCGGTGCGGCCGACTTCAACCAGCCCCAGCTCGCGCATCAATGCGATGAAGCTGTCGACCTTGTCGGGCGGGCCGGTGATTTCGAAGATAAAGCTTTCGGTTGTGGTATCCACGGGCCGCGCGCGGAAGATGTCGGCGAGGCGCAGCGCCTCGACCCGCTTCTCGCCCGTGCCCGCAACCTTGATCAGCGCGAGTTCGCGCTCGACGTGCGGCCCGGCGGTGGTGAGGTCGGTGACCTTGTGCACCGGCACCAGACGCTCCAGTTGCGCCTCGATCTGGTCGATCACCGACGGAGGCCCGTTGGTGACGATGGTGATGCGGCTGACCGCGTGATCCTCGGTGATGTCGGCGACGGTCAGGCTGTCGATATTGTAGCCGCGCGCGGTGAACAGGCCGGTGATCTTGGCGAGGATCCCCGGCTCGTTGTCGACGGTGACGGCGAGCACGTGGCGCTCTGATGCTGCTTCGGCGATTTTCATGGGCATGGGGGTGTCCTCAGACCAGCGCCTTGGCTTCGTCGTCCATCGTGCCGTCGACCTTGTCGCCGTAGAGCAGCATTTCGGTATGCGCGGCGCCGCTCGGGATCATCGGCAGGCAGTTGGCGTCCTGCGCGACGAGGCAATCGACGATCACCGGGCCCTTGTGGTCGAGCATCCGCATGATGCCATCGTCGAGATCGCGCTCCTCGGTGATGCGGATGCCCTTCCAGCCATAGGCTTCGGCGAGCTTCACGAAATCGGGGAGGCTGTCGGAGTAGCTGTTCGAATATCGGCTCTCATAGGTCAGTTCCTGCCACTGCCGGACCATGCCCATGTATTCGTTGTTGAGGATGAAGATCTTGACCGGCAGGCGATACTGGCTCGCGGTGCCGAGTTCCTGGATGTTCATCTGGATCGAGGCCTCGCCCGCGATGTCGATCACCAGCGCGTCCGGATGGCCCAGCTGCGCGCCGATCGCGGCAGGCAGGCCATAGCCCATCGTGCCGAGCCCGCCGCTGGTGAGCCACTTGTTGGGATCCTCGAACCCGAAATACTGCGCCGCCCACATCTGGTGCTGGCCGACTTCGGTCGTGATGATCGGCTTCCTCTGGTGGGTGAGGGCATAGAGCCGCTCGACCGCCTTCTGCGGCATGATCATGCCCGGGTTCTTGGTCGAGCGTTCGGGATAGGCGAGGCACTCGCGCGCGCGCCAGCCGGCGATCCGCGCCTTCCATTCGCCGAGGTTCTGCGGCTGCCGCGTCCCCCACGCCTCGACCAGCTGCGCCAGCACCGTCCCGCAATCGCCGAGGATGCCGAGATCGACCGGCACCACCTTGTTGATCGAGGAGCGGTCGATATCGATGTGAATCTTCTTCGAATTGGGCGAGAAGGCGTCGAGCCGCCCGGTCACCCGGTCATCGAAGCGCGCGCCGATGCAGACCATCACGTCGCACTGGTTCATCGCCATGTTGGCTTCGTAGGTGCCGTGCATCCCGAGCATCCCGAGCCAGTCGGGGTGCTGCGAGGGGAACGCGCCCAGACCCATCAGGGTCGAGGTGACGGGGGCGCCGGTAATGTCCTGCAAGCGGCGCAGCAGCGCGCTCGCCTCGGGCCCCGAATTGATGATGCCTCCGCCGGTGTAGAAGATCGGCCGCTCGGCCGCGGCGATCATTTCGACCGCCTCGATGATCTGTTCGGCCGGGGCGACGGTCTGCGGGGCATAGCGGTGCGCGCCCGCGCGGGTCAGCGCGCGGCGTTCGGAGGGGATCGCGATCTGGACGTTCTTGGGAATGTCGACGACCACCGGGCCGGGCCGGCCGGTGGTGGCGATCAGGAAGGCTTCCTTGATCGTCGCGGCAAGATCGGCCGGGTCCTTCACGAGGTAATTGTGCTTGGTGCAGTGGCGAGTGATGCCGACCGTGTCCGCTTCCTGGAAGGCGTCGGTGCCGATCAGCGCGGTCGGCACCTGACCGGTGATGACCACCATCGGGATCGAATCCATCCACGCATCGGCAATGCCGGTGACCGCATTGGTCGCCCCCGGGCCGCTGGTGACGAGCACCACGCCGGGCTTGCCGGTGGCGCGCGCATAGCCCTCGGCCGCATGCGCCGCGCCCGCTTCGTGGCGGACGAGGATGTGGCGGATGCGTTCATCGCCGAACAGCTCGTCATAGATTGGCAGCACCGCGCCGCCGGGATAGCCGAACACGAACTCGACGCCCTGTTCGATCAGGCACTGCACGAGGATCGCCGCGCCGCTCATCGCCGGGCTGGTGTCCGAGGGGGCTGGGTCCGGCTGACCGGGCACGGGGAACTCCATCACTTGCAAGTCTTAATATGAAAACCGGCCCGGCGCACGGGGGGTGCGCGTCGGGCCGACGGATAGTGCCGCTAAAGGTCATAATCTGATAAGTCAACACCTATTTGCGCAATAAAGATGCAAAACATGCCTCGATGTCGATATTTTCGGATTCCCAATCGGGGTGGACCCGCGGCCATTCGGGGGGTGGCTGACGCCGGAACCAGGTGAACTGGCGCTTGGCGTAGTTGCGGGTGGCCTGACTGCCGCTCGCGACCACCGCGTCGGCCTCGATCTCGCCCGCCAGCCACGCCGCGATCTCCGGCACGCCGATGGCGCGCATCACCGGCAGATCGGGATCGAGCCCGCGCGCGAGCAGCGCCTCGACCTCGGCAATCGCGCCATTGTCGAGCATCGTCTCGAAACGCGCATCGCAGCGGTCGTAGACCCACTGGCGCTCGGGCTCGACGATCAGGGGGTGGAGCGTCACCTCCTCGGCAATCCCGCCCGCCTTGGCGAGCTGCCAGTCGCCGAGCGTCACCCCGGTCGCGCGCTTGACCTCGAGCGCGCGGGCGATGCGCTGGCTGTCCCCGGGATCGAGCATCGCCGCGCGCTCCGGGTCCTCGATCTGGAGGAGCTTGTAGGCATCGCCCGGCGCCATCGCGCGCACGGCGTCGCGGACCGCGGGGTCGATGGCGGGGATGGGGGCGATCCCTTCGAGCAGCACCTTGAGGTAGAGCCCTGTGCCGCCGACGAGGATCGGCACCGCGCCGGCGGCGTGAATATCGGCGATTTCGGCCTTGGCGCGCGCGGCCCACTGGGCGGCCGAGCACGCCTCGGCACCGTCCCATGCGCCGAACAGGCGGTGCTCGATCCCCTCCATCTCGTCTTCGGACGGGCGGGCGGACAGCACCTGCAGGTCGCCATAGACCTGCGCGCTATCGGCATTGACGATCACCGTGCGGCGGCCATCGTTTTCAAGGCGGTGGGCGAGCGCGAGCGCAACCGCGCTCTTGCCGCTGGCGGTCGGCCCTGCAATGAGCGCGAGCGGATTTTCGGGAGTGACAGGAATGCTCATTGCGCGGCTGATAGCAGAGACTGAGACATGTGAAACGCGTCTCGATGCGCTTGTCGCCGCGCTTGGCGAGGCGGGCGTGCAGGTGACCGCGGCTGCACTGCCGGAGGGCGATGCGGGCGTGCTCGAACTCCACATGGACGGCAGCGAGGAGGCTGCGGTGCTGGCGGCGATCGACAGCGCCTTTGCAGCGCCTGCGATGCTGGTCGCACATGGCAGTATCGAAGTCCCCCGCCTGTTCGTTTCCGACATGGATTCGACCATGATCGGGCAGGAATGCATCGACGAGCTGGCGGACTATGCAGGGATCAAGCCGCAGATCGCCGCAATTACCGAACGCGCGATGCAGGGCGAGCTCGATTTCGAGGCCGCCCTGCGCGAGCGCGTGGCGCTGCTGGCGGGGCTCGATGAAGGCGCGATCGCGCAGTGTCTTGCCGAACGCATCACCGCGACCCGGGGCGCGAAGACGCTTGTGGCGACGCTCGCCGCGCTGGGCACCCGCACGGTGCTGGTGACCGGTGGCTTCCACCACTTCGCCGATCCGGTGGCCGAGATGCTCGGCTTTCACCGCGTGGTCGGCAACCGTCTGGCAGTCGAGAATGGCAAGCTGACCGGTGGGTTGGTGGGGCCGATCACCGATTCCGCGGTCAAGGCGGCGGTGCTGCGCGAGGAGTTGGCGGGGATGGGGGAGGGCGCGCATGCCCTCGCCACGGGTGATGGAGCCAACGACATCCCGATGATCGAAGCGGCGACCTACGGCTTTGCCTATCGCGCCAAGCCCAAGGCGCGCGCGGCGGCCAACGGCCGGGTGGATTCGGAGGATCTCACCGCAGTCCTCACCCTTTTGGGTGTGTCGCGGGCGGAGTGGCGCGAGGGTTGATCGCGCCGCTTGCACGGTTCATCGCGAAATGGGTTTCATTTTGCGAACCGAACGAGTTATTAACATTCGTGTAAGCAAGCCTGCGCTAGCCCGGCGTCGGAAGGATGGCATGACGATGACCAGCAAGACCCGCGAAGATTACATGCAGATGTTCGCCCCTGACGGCACGGTGCTGCTGCACCCCGACCGTCCGCAGGCCAAGTATCGTCCGCTGCGCGCGGTGCGCAACTTCCGGATGCTGATGAAGGACAAGGAAGACACCGCGGCGGTGTTCCGGATCTTCGAATCGCTGCCCTCGAAGGATTTCCTCCCGCGCATCGCCGCGCTCTCGCTGTCCGAACGCGGCGAGGAACTGCGCCGGAGCGAGCCGCGCCTGCCCGAAATCCTCGACGATCACGCCGCGCTGCGCCGCACGCCCAAGGGCAGCCTCGCGCACGCCTATTGCGATTTCATGGAGAGCGAGGGTCTGACCGCCGCCGGCCTCGTTGCCGAAAGCGAACGCTCCGGGCGCCCGCGTTTCCCCGATCTCGTCGAGTGGTACCTCAACCGCTCGCGCGACACGCATGACATGTTCCACGTGCTCACAGGATATGGCCGCGACGCGCTGGGCGAGGCGAGCGTGCTGCTGTTCACCCACGGTCAGAACCCCAGCCAGGGGCACCTGCTGATCGGCTATGCGGGTGCAGCCAACATCAAGAAGATGGCCAAGGGCACCAGGGCGCCCGTCTTCGGCGCCGTGCGCGAGGCGCATCGCATCGGCAAGGGCGCGCCGCCCCTGATCGAACAGCCGATCCGCCAGCTGCTCGAACGCCCGCTGGAGGAGGTGCGCGCGGCGCTGCGCATCCCGCAGCCGGTCATGTATCGCGAATGCCATCGCGTCTGGCAGGCCGAGGGCATCGACCCCTACAACCTCCTCGCCAACCGCACCCAGGCCGAGCCGGAGCTGCTGGCGGCCTGAGGCACGCTCAGAGCCAGCTGGCGATCTGCGTCAGCGGCTTCTTGCGCAATGCGTAGGCGGGGACGGTCGCATCGACGGCGGGACGGCCGGCGACGACGATCATCACCGGCTTCTCCCACTCGGGCCGACCGCACACGCGGCGCAGGAAGCCCATGGGCGAGGGCGTGTGGGTGAGCGTCGCCACCCCCGCCTCATGCAGCGTCGCCAGCAGCAGCCCGCAGGCGATGCCGACGCTTTCATTGACGTAGTAATTCTGCGTCTCGCCGTCCTCTTCGATCCCGCCCTTCCTCTGGGCGAAGACCACGATCAGCCACGGCGCGGTCTCGAGGAAGGGTTTTTCGGCATCGGTCCCGAGGGGGCTTAGCGCGGCGAGCCATTCGTCGCCCGCCTTGGGTTCATCCCCGTCGGCGCCGTAGAAGCGCCGCTCCTCGGCCTCGGCGGCTTCGCGGATCGCGCGCTTGGTTTCGGGCGAGGACACCACCGCGAAGTGCCAGGGCTGGTGGTTCGCGCCGGAGGGCGCGCTTCCCGCCGCATCGATTGCCGCCTCGATGACCTCGCGCGGAACGGGCGCGTCCGAGAACCAGCGGCAGGTGCGCCGCTCGCGCAGCTTCGCGGCGATCGCACGGGCGCGGCCGATGGCTTCGGCATCGGATAGCGGTTGAAGGGCGTAGGGGAGGGCGTCGGATGCGTTCATCGGCTTTGGTGGAACCTCGGTCGGCGGTGCCATGGACTGTTAACTGACACTCATGTAAGTAACTTCGCACGAACCCCATTCGCGATTCGCGCCAAGGACGTTACACGATGGCCGTCACCGATCTTCCCCTGGTTGCTCCCGACCGCAAGACTGCAGGCTTCCGCCCGCTGAAGGTGCTCCACCATTTCGGCAAGCTGGTCGAGGACAAGGAGGACACCGAGCAGGTGTTCCACATCATCGAGGCGACCAAGGGCAGGAAGAGCCACGCGCAGGCGCATTCCTTCATCCGCTCGCCCGAAGGACAGCGCATGATGGCCGAAGGCATCGATATTCCCGCCATGCTCGACGATCACGCCCGCTGGGCCGATTGCGGACCGGAGACGGTCGCTGCGCATTACATCGCCTTCATGAAGCGCGAGGGGCTTTCGGCCGCCGGGCTGGTCGCGGAAAGCCACAAGTGGGCGCCGCCCGAAAGCCTGCCGCAGGACCAGACCCAGTGGTATTTCGACCGGCTGCGCGACACGCACGACCTGTTCCACGTCCTCACCGGCTATGGCCGTGACGCGCTGGGCGAGGCGAGCCTCTTGGGCTTCACCTTCGAGCAGAACCACAATGGCGGGATTCTGTTCATCGCCTATGCCGGCGCGCGCCAGATCAAGAAGGTGAGCGGCACCAAGGCCCCGCTCTACGCCGCGATCAAGGAAGGCCGCGCGCTGGGCCGCGCTGCGGCCAAGATCGCCCACCAGGACATCGCCGCATTGATGCGCGAGGATATCGGCGCGGCCCGCGCGCGGCTCGGGATCGGCAGGCCGGAAGTCTACCGCCAGTGCCTCGCGATCCTCGAAGGCGAGGGTGTGGCGCGCGAGCAGCTGACGCTGGGCGGCGCGCAGGCGGCCTGAGGCATCGGCTTACGGCCTCAGCGCAGCTCCTTGCGGATCACCAGCTTGAGGCCCGACCAGGTCTCGTCGATGGCGCAGACCTTGGTGTCGACGAGGCCCAGCGGCAGGCACAGCTCGCGGATCGTGTCCTCGGTGATGTCGGTGTGGACCTTCGAGGCCTTCTTGGGCCAGCTCACCCAGATTTGACCGTCGGGGGCGATCTGGTGGCGCAGCGCAGCGAGGTGCGCTGCCAGCGCCGCCTTTTCGGTCACGAAGACATGCGCGGCGTCGATCCCTTCGGCGGGATCGGCGACGAAGGTCAGTTCGAGCGCATATTCGTCGATCTCGTCGATCACGTGTTCGGGCATGGCGTCGAACCACACCCGCATCCCGTCCCGCAGGGTGAGCTTCTTCGCCAGCGGCGTGCCGGAATAGCCCGAGGCGGCCATCAGCCCTCCATCCACTCCCGGAAGAAACGCTCGTTCGCCGCGCGCAATTCTTCCAGGGGCACGCCAAGCACGCTGTCACCGCCCACCGTGCCGATCCGCTGGAAGCCGATCTGCGCGGTCTCGTCGTTGCGGGTGCCCTTGGACAGCGCTTCGTTGAGCGCGGCGACATCGGGCACGGTGACGAGATAGCGGCCCTGATCCTCGCCGAACCACCACTGCGCGGGGGTGTAGGCGGGGTTGCCCGCTTCGGTCTCGGCGCCGATGCCGCCTGCCAGCGCCATCTCGGCGAGCGCGACTGCAAGGCCGCCGTCGGAGAGGTCGTGGACGGCGTTGACGAGGCCGTCGGCGATCAGCTCGTGGATGATTGCGCCCGCGTTCTTCTCCACCGTCAGGTCGGTCGGCGGGGTGCGCCCGCCCTCGACACCCTTGACCACGCGCAGCCACAGCGAGCGGCCGAGGTGCGAGCGGGTCGGATCGGGCTTGGCCCAGAACTCGGGTCCGACGAGGTAGATCGCGTCGCCCGCCTGCTTGAAGTGCATCGTCATCATCTTGGCAAGGTCGGTGATGATTCCGACTCCGCCGATCGCCGGGGTGGGGAGGATCGCCGAGCCGCCGCCGGTCGCCTTGCTTTCATTGTAGAGGCTGACGTTGCCGCTCACGATCGGGAAATCCAAGGCGCGGCAGGCATCGCCCATGCCGTCGAGGGCGTGGACTATCTGCGCCATGATCTCGGGGCGCTGGGGATTGGCGAAGTTGAGGCAATTGGTCACCGCCAGCGGCCGCGCGCCCACGGCGCACAGGTTGCGAAAGGCCTCGGCGATGGCCTGCTTGCCGCCCTCGTAGGGGTCGGCGAAGACATAGCGCGGGGTGCAATCGGTGGTGATCGCAAGCGCCTTGCTGGTGCCATGAACCCGCACCACGCCCGCATCGCCTCCGGTCTGGAGCGTGTCCGCGCCGACCTGCGAATCGTATTGCTGCGCGATCCACCCGCGCGATGCGAGGTCGGGCGAGGCCATCAGCGTCAGCAGGTCGGCGGCGACGTCATCGGTCGCGGGCACTTCGCCCAATGGCTTGATGCCCGCCCATGCCGCATATTCCTCCTTCGAGAGGTAGGGCCGGTCATAGAGCGGGGCCTCGTCGGCGAGCGGGGCGAGGGGGATGTCGCACACTACTTCGCCGTTGAATTCGAGCACCATGTGCCCCGTGTCGGTGACTTCGCCGATCACCGCGAAATCGAGTTCCCACTTGCGGAAGATCGCCTCGGCCATCGCCTCCTTGCCGGGCTTCAGCACCATGAGCATCCGCTCCTGGCTTTCCGAGAGCATCATCTCGTAGGGCGTCATGCCGGTTTCGCGGCAGGGGACCTTGTTCATGTCGAGCCTGATGCCCGCGCCGCCCTTGGACGCCATCTCGACGCTCGAGGAGGTGAGGCCCGCCGCGCCCATGTCCTGGATGGCGACGATCGCGTCGGTCGCCATCAGTTCGAGGCAGGCCTCGATCAGCAGCTTTTCGGTGAAGGGGTCGCCGACCTGAACCGTCGGGCGCTTGGCCTCGGCGTCCTCGCCGAAATCGGCGCTCGCCATGGTTGCACCGTGGATGCCGTCGCGCCCGGTCTTGGAGCCGACATAGACGATCGGGTTCCCGAGCCCCGTGGCGGCGCTGTAGAAGATCTTGTCCTGATCGGCGACGCCGACGGTCATGGCGTTGACGAGGATGTTGCCGTCATAGGCCGGATGGAAGTTGGTCTCGCCCGCCACGGTCGGCACACCGACGCAGTTGCCGTAGCCGCCGATCCCGGCGACCACACCCTGGACGAGGTGCTTCATCTTGGGGTGCTCGGGGCGCCCGAACCGCAGCGCATTGGCGTTCGCCATCGGCCGCGCGCCCATGGTGAAGACGTCGCGCAGGATACCGCCGACCCCCGTCGCGGCCCCTTGGTAGGGTTCGATATAGGAGGGGTGGTTGTGGCTCTCCATCTTGAAGATCGCCGCCTGACCATCCCCGATATCGATCACGCCCGCGTTCTCGCCCGGTCCGCAGATCACCCAGGGGGCTTGGGTGGGGAGCTTCTTCAAGTGGATGCGCGAGGATTTGTAGCTGCAATGCTCCGACCACATCACCGAGAAGATGCCGAGCTCGACCAGGTTCGGCTCGCGTCCCAGCGCTGAAAGGACACGCTCGTATTCCTCGGGGGAAAGGCCGTGCTGCTCGACGATTTCGGGGGTGATGGCGGTCATGAGAGGGACTCCTTGCGCGAGGCCCCCTAGATCACCGTGCCGGGGACGCCAAGCCGCCGCGTCTCCGGAACCAGCGATTCTCCCCGACCCACGCGGCAAGCCCGGTCAGCAGCGCATAGGCGAGGAGCGCCTGGATATAGACGAAGGGGCCGGCCTCGGCGGGGTGGGGCGCGAACCAGTTGACCAGCTGGAGCGCCAGCAGCGCCCCCGCCAGCACCAGCGGCGGCCCGGCCGGCCCGCGGGTGCGCGAGAGGTAAAAGGCCAGGGCGCCGAAGGTCAGCCCCAGCTCCAGCGGGATTGCCACCCACGGCATGTTCCACAGGCCCAGCCCGAGCTTGGGCGGCGTTCCGTCGAGCGTCAGATCGGGGACGTGGACGACGAGATCGAGCACCCAGTGCGAGATCACCACCAGCCCCGCCAGCACCCCGAGGCGCAGGCTGCGGCGATGGATGGCAACCAGGCCGAGAAACGCCGCCGCCCATATTCCCGCTCCCAGCAAGCTGTGGGTGTAGGGCATGGAATAGAGGTCGTAGGGCACCATCACGCTCGCCTGCGGATCGATGCGCATCGCCTCGATCCCGAACAGCGCGAGGGTGAAGAACCCCCAGTCGACCAGCTGCGCGGCCACGAACATCGTCCCCAACCGCGGCCGCTCGGCGCTGACCGCAGCGGCAACGAAGGCGGGGGCGAAGTGGCCGATGAACACAGGGGGGCCTGCGAGCTTAGCCGACGGGCGGCACGACAGGGGCAGCGGGCGCGAACTTGAGCACCGCCCAACACGCGATCGCGCTCGCGGAGCCGGTCACGAAGGCGCCCCACAGGATGTCGAGCACGCTCACATGCGTCGCCCACACCTTGAACACGGCCTGCGAGGTCAGATCGAAGGTCGCATAGCACAGCGCGCCCAGCAGAATGCCGTTGAGCATCGCAGCCTGCACCCCGCCGCCCTCGAGGCCGGGGCGGATCGCGAACCAGCAGATCCCGGCGATGTAGATGAGGTAGAAGGCCACCGCCGCGCCGGCATTGAACTTCTCGGCCATGATCTCGCCGATCACCGGCTTGTAGAGATTGCCCGCCGCCCAGCGCAGCCAGACGATGTCGAAGGCGAGGAAGGCCACGGCCGCGACGCCGTAGGCGATGAACCACTTGAGCAGCATGAAGGTGATATTCCTGTGTTGGTTGGTCCCCGCCCGGTCCGCGCAGCCTTGACCGCACCGCCGCGCCCCGTCAATGCTCCGCGCCATGGACGAGGGCACTTCATCACCGGCCGCAGGCGCGCCGGACATTTCCGCCATGAGCTTCGAACAGGCGCTCGCTGCGCTCGAGGCCATCGTGCAGCAGCTCGAACGCGGCGACGTGCCGCTCGACCAGTCGATCGGCCTCTATGAACGCGGCGAGGCGCTGCGGGCGGCGTGCCAGCAGCGGCTCGATGCGGCGCAGGCGCGGATCGAGCGGATCGTCACCGCTGCCGATGGCCGGGCGACCGGCACGCGGCCTTTCGACGCGGAAGGGTAAGGCGATGCTGGCAGAGGCAAGCGGCAACGCGCTCGGCGACGAGATCAAACGCGTCCAGTCCGAGATCGATTCGCTGTTCGACGCGCTGCTGCCCGTCCCCGACGACACCAGCGCGCGTCTGGTCGAGGCGATGCGCTATGCCGCGATCGGCGGGGGCAAGCGGGTGCGCCCGCTGCTGGTGGTGAGCACCGCCGCGCTGTTCGGCGTCAGCCGCGATGCGGCGCTCAGGGCAGGGGCGGCGATCGAGGCGATCCATGTCTATTCGCTGATCCACGATGATCTGCCCTGCATGGACAATGACGACCTGCGCCACGGCAAGCCCACCTTGCACAAGGCCTATGACGAGGCGACCGCCGTGCTGGCAGGCGACGCGCTCCACGCGCTGGCCTTCGAAATACTTGCCGACGATGCCACCAGCGAAGACCCCTTCACCCGCTCCGAACTGATCCTTACCCTCGGGCAGGCGAGCGGCATGAGCGGGATGGCGGGCGGCCAGATGATGGACATGGTCGCCGACGAGGAGGGCGTGGTCTACGATCTTCAGGCGATCACCAAGCTCCAGCAGCTGAAGACCGGCGCGCTGCTCGCCGCGGCGGTCGAGATGGGGGCGATCCTCGGCAAGGTCGCGCCGCAGGGGCGGGCGCATCTCAGGGCCTATGCCCGCGACATCGGCCTTGCCTTCCAGATCGCCGACGACCTGCTCGATGTCGAAGGCGATATCGCGAAAGCCGGCAAGGCGCTGCGCAAGGATGACGCGCAAGGCAAGCAGACCTTCGTGACGCTGATGGGGGTCGACAAGGCCCGCGAACAGGCCCGCGCGCTGGTCGATCAGGCCGTTTTGCGGCTCGCCTCCTATGGCAGCGAGGCCGACATTCTGCGCGCGCTCGCCCGCTTCATCGTCGAGCGCGATCGGTAATCTGCAACAAGAGGAGTGGGTCGATGGCATTCCGTCAGTGCATCCAGGAAGAAAGCCGCGGCGGCGTGACGATGCGGGTGCATCGCTATGTCGAGAAGAAGATGGTCGCGCGCGGCCTGCCGACCGGGGTCGAAGGGCAACTCCACTACATCGCCGAGCCCACCGAGGTGCACCAGCTCGAGATCGAGCTCAATAACGGCTCGGTGCTGATCCAGCCGGGCGCGCTGCAATATTCCTACGGCAGCCTCAGCATCGACGTGGTCCAGCACGAGGCGAACAAGGGCTTCTTCGCCCGCGCCGCGGCCGCCGCCGCGACCGGCGAATCTGCCCATGCGACGCGCTATTCCGGCACCGGCACGATCTGGTGCGAGCCGGTGCGCCGCCACTTCATCCTCGCCACGATGGACGGGCCGCAGGATGCGCTGCTGCTGGACGACAAGGCGTTCTATGCCTGCGCGGCGGAGATTTCGCTCTCCACCCACATGCACGCATCGATCCAGGGGCTGTTCTCGGGCAACGGCCTTGCCCAGCCCAAGATCACCGGGGCCGGGGTCTTCGCAGTCGAGAGCCCCGTGCCGGTCTACGAGATCGACGAGGTGGCGGTAAAGCACGGGCAGGAAGTCGTGGTCGATGGCGATTTCATGCTTATGTATTCGGCCAGCCTCGATGTGAATATCGGCCCGCTGGTGTCGGGCCTGCGCAGCGCGCTGCGCTCGGGCGAGGGCTTCGTCTACAAGCTGCGCGGGCAAGGCAGCGTCTGGGTCACGCCCTCGGCGCGGATCGCCTGAAGGCGCGCGGACAGGGCAGGGGAGAGAGCACACCATGACACGCCGCGTCGGGATCTATCCCGGGACCTTCGATCCCATCACGCTTGGCCATGCCGACATCATCCGCCGCGGCTCCAAGCTGGTCGACTGGCTGATCATCGGGGTCACCACCAACCCTTCGAAGAATCCCATGTTCTCCACCGAGGAGCGGTTCCGCATGGTCGAGCGCGAGGTCGCCAACCTCGGGCTCGGCAATGTCGAGGTGGTGGGGTTCAACGCGCTGCTGGTGAAGTTCGCGCAGAAGCAGGGCGCCAGTGTCATCATCCGCGGCCTCAGGGCGGTGGCCGACTTCGAGTACGAATACCAGATGGCGGGCATGAACCAGCAGCTCGACGAGGAGATCGAGACCGTGTTCCTGATGGCGGACGTCTCGCTCCAGCCGATCGCGTCGAAGCTGGTCAAGGAGATCGCCGTCTATGGCGGCGACATCGCGAAGTTCGTCAGCCCGCCGGTGTGCGAGGAAGTGATGGCCCGGGTGCGCGAGCAGGGGCTGAAGGGCGATTACTGAATTCGCCCCGGGCCCTCGTCACTCCGTCCCCGGCTGCGGCCGCTTCATTCATTGCAGTGTCAGACCGGCAGGGCTACACGCGCGTCACAATCCGGATGGAACCATGAACACAGCCAAGCTTGCCACTGCTCTTGCCGCATTCGCCCTTCTCCTCGCCCCCGGCGCGGCCTTCGCGCAGAAGCGGAAGGACGATACGCCCCCGGTGGCCTTCGGCGACGACAAGTCGAAGGAAGAGCAGAAGGCGATGGAGCAGCGCCCGCTCGCCCGCACCTACGCCCCGATCAATTACGACTCCGCAGTCGATCCCGAGAACGTGTGGGTGCTCGACCTGTCGAACGGCCAGCGCGTCAAGATCCGCCTGATGGCCGACTGGGCGCCGGGGCATGTCGAGCGCATCAAGACCCTCACGCGCGCCGGCTTCTACGATGGCGTGGTGTTCCACCGCGTGATCGAAGGCTTCATGGCGCAGGGCGGCGATCCCACCGGGACCGGTCAGGGCGGCAGCGAGCTTCCCGACCTCAAGGCCGAGTTCAACCCCATGCCGCACGTGCGCGGCACCCTGTCGATGGCGCGTGCGGCCGATGATGACAGCGCCAACAGCCAGTTCTTCATCGTCTTCTACCCCCGCTTCAGCCTCGACAAGAAATACACCAATTTCGGGCGGGTGATCGAGAACATGGAAGCGGTCGACGCGATCAACCGCGGTGAGCCGCCGCAGAGCCCGACCTATATCGTCCAGGCCTCGATCGCGGCCGACAACAAGGCGCCGCCGCCGCCGCCCGCTCCGGCGGCTGATGAGGCTCCGGTTACCCTGGACATGCTGAAGGCCGGTTCGGCCAAGTAAGCCCCTTCCGCCGCCCGTGCCTTCCGGCTAGGGGCGCGCGCCATGAAGGTTGACCTGTTCGATTTCGAATTGCCGCAAGAGCGGATCGCGCTGCGCCCGGTGCGCCCGCGCGATGCGGCGCGGATGCTGGTGGTGCGTGGGAGCGATGCGCCGTTCGAAGACCGGGGCGTGCGCGATCTGCCGAGCCTGCTTGCCCCCGGCGATGTGCTCGTTTTCAACGACACGCGCGTCATCCCCGCCCAGCTTGAAGGCCGCCGGGCCGAAGGCGAGGCCCGGATCGGCGCGACGCTCCACAAGCGTATCGACCTGCGCCGCTGGCAGGCCTTCCTCAGGAACGCCAAGCGGGTGAAGATCGGCGACCAGCTGGTCTTCGGCGGCGGCGTGACCGCAATCGCCGAGGAGCGCCACGCCGACGGGTCGCTGACCCTGTTCTTCGAAGGCGAGGAGCCCGTCGAGGTTCTGCTCGACCGTGCCGGCACCATGCCGCTGCCGCCCTACATCGCGTCGAAACGCGGGGTCGATGTGCAGGACCTCGAGGACTACCAGACCATGTTCGCGCGCGAGCAAGGGGCGGTCGCGGCGCCCACCGCCTCGCTGCACTTCACGCAGCGCCTGGTCGACGCCATCGACGCCGCCGGGATCGGGCGAGCGATGCTGACGCTGCACGTCGGCGCGGGCACCTTCCTGCCGGTCAAGGCCGAGGACACCGACGACCACCGGATGCACGCCGAATTCGGGCGCATCTCGCAGGAAACCGCCGACCGGCTCAACGCCTCGCGTGCTGCCGGCGGCCGGATCATCGCTGTCGGCACCACGGTCCTGCGGCTGCTCGAGAGCGCGGTGGACGAGCAGGGCATCATCCGGCCCTTCGCGGGCGACACCGCGATCTTCATCACGCCGGGCTACAGGCTCAAGGCGGTCGACGGGCTAATGACCAATTTTCACCTGCCCAAGTCGACCCTGATGATGCTGGTCAGCGCGCTGATGGGCCGCGAGCGGATGATGGCGGCCTATGCCCATGCCATCGCGCAAGAGTACCGCTTCTATTCCTATGGTGACTCCTCGCTGCTGCTCCCTTAATCGGTAGCAATGCATGAACCCATCCTGTCGATCCGCGGTCTGACCAAGACCTACAGGAACGGCCCGCGCGCGCTCGATTCGGTCGATCTCGATATCCGGCAGGGCGAGATCTTCGCACTGCTCGGGCCCAACGGGGCAGGCAAGACCACGCTGATCGGCGCGGTGTGCGGGCTGGTCCGGCCCTCGGGCGGGACCATCACCGCCTTCGGGAAAGACCTGTCGAATGACTGGCGCGCGGCGCGAGCGCGGATCGGCCTCGTCCCGCAGGAACTGGCGACCGACATGTTCGAGACCGTGTGGCGCGCGGTCGCCTATTCGCAGGGCCTTTTCGGCAACCCCTACGATCCCGCGCGGCTCGAGGATATTCTGAAAGGCCTTTCCCTCTGGGACAAGAAGGACGCCCAGATCCGCGCGCTGTCCGGCGGGATGAAGCGCCGCGTGCTGATCGCCAAGGCGCTGGCGCACGAGCCTGAGCTGCTGTTCCTCGATGAACCCACCGCCGGGGTGGACGTGGAACTGCGCAAGGGCATGTGGGAGCAGATCGCGGCCCTCAAGGAACGCGGCGTCACCATCATCCTCACCACCCACTATATCGAGGAAGCCGAGGAAATGGCCGACCGGGTTGGCATCATCCAGGGCGGACGCATTCTGATGGTCGATGAAAAGCGCGCGATGATGGAGCGGCTCGGCACCACCGAGGCGGTGATCGATCTGGCAGCGCCGCTGGCGCAGCTGCCCGAGGCACTGGCGGACTTCGCGCTCGAACTGTCCGAGGGCGGCACCCGGTTCACCTATCGCGGCGGGAACGGGCAGGGCAAGGGCCGGGCCGAGGTCGCGCAGCTCACTCAGGCGCTGACCCGCGCAGGGATCGCCTTCACCAGTCTCGACATTCACGACAGCTCGCTCGAGGACATCTTCGTCGGCCTGCTCGGCAAGCAGGCGGAGGCGGCGTGATGCACTTCAGTCCTCGCAGCGCTTTTGCCATCTACCAGCGCGAGATGGCCCGCGCTTTCCGCACCGCTTTCCAGTCGATCCTCTCGCCGGTGCTGACCACTTCGCTCTATTTCGTGGTGTTCGGCAGCGTCATCGGCGCGCGGATGGAGCCGGTCGGCGGCGTGCCCTACGGCGCCTTCATCATCCCCGGCCTGCTGATGCTCACCCTGCTGGGCGAGACCACCAGCAATGCGAGCTTCGGTATCTACATGCCGCGCTTCACCGGCACGATCTATGAGCTGCTCTCCGCCCCCGTGGGGGTGGCCGAGACGCTCACCGGTTTTGTCGGCGCGGCGGCCACCAAGGGGCTGATCCTAGCGGCGATCATCCTCGCCACCGCGCGGCTGTTTGTCCCTTACGAGATCGCCCATCCGCTGCTGGCGGCGGTCTACATCATGCTGGTCGCGGCAAGCTTCGCGCTGTTCGGCTTCATCCTCGGCATCTGGGCCGACAGCTTCGAGAAGCTCGGCATCATCCCGATGCTGATCCTGACCCCGCTGACCTTCCTTGGCGGCACCTTCTACTCGATCCGCGACTTGCCCGCGCCTTGGGACGCCATCGCGCTCGCCAACCCGATTGCCTTTCTGGTGAGCGGGCTGCGCTATGCCTTCTACGGCGTGTCGGACGTGCCGATTGCGGTATCGCTCGGGCTGACCCTCGGCTTCCTGACGGTCTGCACCATCATCATCGCGGTGATCTTCCGGACCGGATGGCGGTTGCGCGAGTAACCCATGTTAGTCTTTGATTTCATTGGTCGGACATGATGCACCATCAGTCGGACATTAAAGTATTCGACTAGCTTTGTTCATTTCGCAGACAAGCCGAGCTTCCTAGCCCCCGTCCGACGTCGCACCTCCCGCGGCGGATCTTACAAGGACGGAAAAAAGCCATGAAGAAGTTCGTCTTCACCTCGCTTGTCGCAAGCTGCGCGGTTGCGCTTCCCGCTGCTGCCCATGCGCAGGACAGCGCCAAGCCCGACATCACCATCGGCGCCTCGGTCGGCCTCCACGATCTCGGGGTCGATCTCGGCGATCTCGATGCCGATGATGGCGAGTTCGATGATCTCGACATCGATGACACCGCCGAAATCTACGGCGGCTTCATCGCGGCCGACTTCCCGCTGGGCGAAAGCATGTTTGCAGGGGTCGAGGGCAACTTCCACTTCGGCAGCGGCCCGATCGAAGCCGAATATGGTGCGGCCGGCCGGCTCGGCTTCCGCACCCAGGGCGGCAGCAAGATCTACGCCCGCGGCGGCTACCAGTGGGTCGACCTCGACATCGAGAACCTGACCGGGGTCAGCGAGGATTTCCTCGACGAGAACGACATCGACACGCCTGACGTCGGCGGCGACTACCTCGTCGGCCTCGGCGTGGAAGTGCCGGTGAGCAGCGTGGTGCTGCGCGCCAACGTCGACACCATCGCCTTCGATACCCTGCGCGGGACCGTCGGCGTCGGCATCAAATTCTGACGCCTGCCAAAAAGCCGGAGGGTCGCTGCCACGACCCTCCGGCACATTGCACTGGTCGATACGAAACCGCTGTTCGTCGGACGCAATCTGTCGATCGGCGGACATGAACGGAAACCTGAATCTTCGTTCATTGCGGAGCAATTGCCTGATTCCTAATTGCTTGGGCAACCCGCCGCATCCCCTGCGGCCGGTTCAAGCAAAGGAAAAACCAGATGAAAAAGATCGCATTCGCGACGATCGCAGCGTTCGGCGCGGTCATTCTGCCGTCGGCCGCGCAGGCCCAAGATTCGGCCAAGCCCGAAGTCACCATCGGCGCGCAGGTCGGCCTCCACGATCTCGGCGTCGACATCGACGATACCGGCATCGAAGGCTTCGACATTGACGACAGCGGCGAGATCTACGGCGGCTTTGCTGCGGTCGATTTCCCGATCGGCGAGACCCTGTTCATCGGTGCTGAAGGCAACGCGAACTTCGGTTCGGGCCCGATCGATGCCGAATACGGCCTCTCGGCGCGCCTTGGCCTCAAGACCAAGGGCGGCAGCAAGATCTATGCCCGCGGCGGCTACCAGTGGGTTGACCTCGACGCCGGCGAACTGATCAACGATCCCGATTTCGACGAGAACGACTTCGATCTCGACACCACCGCAGGTGACTACCTCGTCGGCGTCGGCGTGGAAGTTCCGGTGAGCAGCGTCGTTCTGCGCGCCAACGTCGATACCATCGCGTTCGACACGCTGCGCGGCACCGTGGGCGTCGGCATCAAGTTCTAAGCCGTCGCAGCCACACGGCTGATACCTCAAGGGGCAGGGGACACGTTTCCCTGCCCCTTTTTGCTGGCGCGTGACAGTGCCGCGCAGGAGCGCTAGGGGCGGCCCCGCAATGACGTCCCCCCGTTTCTCCTTCACTCTTCACGCCACCAGCGGCAAGGCGCGCACCGGCACCATCGCGATGCAGCGCGGCGAGATCCGTACGCCGGCCTTCATGCCGGTCGGCACCGCGGCCACGGTCAAGGCGATGAAGCCCGAGGCCGTGCGGGCCACAGGCGCGGACATCATCCTCGGCAACACCTACCACCTGATGCTGCGCCCCGGTGCCGAGCGGGTGGCGCGCCTTGGGGGCCTCCACAAGTTCATGAACTGGCAGCGCCCGATCCTCACCGACAGCGGCGGCTATCAGGTGATGAGCCTCAGCGAACTTCGCAAGCTCACCGAGGAAGGCGTTGAATTTCGTAGCCATCTCGATGGCTCGAAACACATGATCACCCCCGAGCGCAGCATGGAAATCCAGCGCCTGCTCGGCAGCGACATCGTCATGGCCTTCGACGAATGCCCGCGCGCGGACCGCCCGCGTGACGAGATCGCCGCCTCTATGGAGCTCTCGATGCGTTGGGCGAAGCGCAGCCGCGAGGGCTTTGATAGCGGCGAGGAGCACGCAAGCCGCGCCGCGCTGTTCGGCATCCAGCAGGGTGCGCTCCACGAAGACCTGCGCCGCATCAGCGCCGACAAGCTCGTCGATATCGGCTTCGACGGCTATGCCGTCGGCGGGCTTGCCGTGGGCGAGGGTCAGGAGGCGATGTTCGGCGTGCTCGACTATGCCCCCGACATGCTCCCGGTGGACCGTCCGCGCTACCTGATGGGGGTGGGCAAGCCCGACGACCTCGTCGGCGCGGTCGAGCGGGGGATCGACATGTTCGATTGCGTGCTTCCCACCCGTTCGGGCCGCAACGGGCAGGCCTTCACGTGGAACGGGCCGGTGAACCTCAGAAACGCCCGCCATGCCGAGGACACCGGGCCATTGGACGAGCGGTGCGGTTGCCCGGTCTGCACCACCTACAGCCGCGCCTACATCCACCACCTCGTCAAGTCGGGCGAGATGCTGGGCGCGATGCTGGTCACCGAGCACAATCTCAGCTTCTATCAGGCCTTGATGCAGGGGATGCGCGATGCCATTGCGGGCCAGAATTTTGCCAGCTTTGCGAGTGACTTCCGCCGCGATTACCTGCACTGACTGTGCGTAATTCCGTGGCGGCGTAACTTATGCGGCGAAAGACGCGAATGACGGGCTATGCGTTTCGTGCTGTTGATCCTCTCTGCTCTCTTGTCGCTCAGCTTGCTCGCGCCGCTGTCGGCCCCGGCGAGCGCGGGCAACGCCGCGATGACCCTTGCCGCGAGCGATTCGCCGGAGGATCCGGCCTGCCCGGATGATTGCTGCGCGGATTGCCCCGATTTCACCCAGTGCCAGACGGGATGCGCCCTGGCGGTGCTGCCGGACACCGTCGCCGAGGCGGTGCCGACCCGGTTCACGCCTGACCCCGCCGCGGCGATAGCGCCCCACCGTTCAGCCAAGCTGCGCCCGGCCACCCCGCCGCCGCGCGCCGCTGCCCGGGCCTGACATCTGAACTTAAACACGAATTTGGAGAATTGAAATGAAGCTGATTGCCAAGATTTCCGCTGTTGTTGCCCTCCTCTCGTCCTCGGCTGCCATGGCCGCCGGTCCGGGCGCTGTGGCCAACGCCTGCTGTGCGCTGGGCGTGTGCTGCGGGCTGCCCTGCTGCTGATAAGGCACAACGGGGCCGGGATTGGCTGCCGCCGATCCCGGCCCTTTCCTGGCCGGGCGACACTTCGCCAGCGCATCTGCCCCGCGATGCGCAACATGGCTCGACACCGGGGAAATCAGTCGCCAAATGGCGCGGATGCAAAATACCGTCAAAGATCCGCAATCGTGTGAGACCATGCCCGAAGTCCGCGCCGGGGTCGACGCGCTCGACCGCGAGCTGGTAGCGCTGCTGGCCAAGCGGTTCGGCTACATGCGCGCCGCCGCGCGGATCAAGCCGTCGCGCGATGCGGTGCGGGACGAGGCGAGGAAGGCCAGCGTGATCGCCGCCGCCGTCGCGGAGGCCGAGGCACACGGCATCCCCGGCGATGTCGTCGCCGATATCTGGGAACGCCTCGTCGAGGGCTCGATCGCCTATGAATTCGGCGAGTGGGACCGGGTGCGGGGCTGAATAAGTGGACGACCGGGAGATCGCGCTATCCGCAGTGCAATCTGCAGCTCTGAGTGCAATCTTGTCGATCCACAGCCGTCGGGAGATCGACCCCGATTATTTTGACGCGCTGCGGGCGGCGGTCGAAAATGCAGCTGCCTTTTTCCGTCATCGGCCGCCCGCGCCACCTGCGCTGCTGACGGAACTGACGAGTGCGGCCCATATCCGTCGCAATGAAGCCACGGCTTTTCCGGGCCGTGAACCCGCCTGCTCGAACATGGCCGATTGGCTTGCCGGGCAGGCAGAGGAACTTGCGAGGCTGTAGAAAGCGCAAGGGCGAGGGCCGGCAAAAGAAAAGGGCGACCCCGCAGGATCGCCCTCTTGCTGTGCCGTGCGGCGCCAGGCCGGATCAGCGCGAGTAGAACTCGACCACCAGGTTCGGTTCCATCGTCACCGGGTAGGGCACTTCGTCGAGCTTCGGCACGCGGGTGAAGGTCACCTTGTCGGTGCCGTCGGGCATGACGTAGTCGGGGATGTCACGCTCGGCGAGGCTCTGGGCTTCGATCACCAGCGCCATTTCCTTGGCCTTGGCACCGAGGCTGACGACGTCGCCGACGTTCACGCGGCGCGAGGCGATGTTGCACTTCTGGCCGTTCACATAGATGTGGCCGTGGCTGACGATCTGGCGCGCGGCGAAGATGGTCGGCGCAAACTTGGCGCGGTAGACCACCATGTCGAGACGCTGCTCGAGCAGGCCGATCAGGTTCTGGCTGGTGTCGCCCTTCATGCGCGAGGCTTCGAGATAGTTGCGCTTGAACTGCTTTTCGGTGACGTCGCCGTAATAGCCCTTGAGCTTCTGCTTGGCGCGCAGCTGCAGGCCATAGTCGCTCATCTTGCCCTTGCGGCGCTGGCCGTGCTGGCCGGGGCCGTAGGAACGCTTGTTCACCGGGGAATTCGGGCGGCCCCAGATGTTCTCGCCCATGCGGCGGTCAAGCTTGTGCTTGGCGCTCTTGCGCTTCGACATAAGTCGTATCCTTCAATGTGCTGACCCGCCACTGCGGCGGGCTTCAACCCGGAATCGCTCCATCACGAGAGTAAACCGTGATGCGGCGCCTGCTTCACCGGGGTGCAGGGCCCATTTGCGAAGGCGCGCGCATAGCAGGAACGCAGGGTACGTCAAGCGCGCAAACGCCCGCGCGCGCACCGGGCGGCCTCAGGCACGCTGGCGCTGGCCCTCGGCGATGCCCTGCTCGAAAGCCGGGATCCGCTCGAGCGGAACCGGGGAGGGGCCGGCGAGCACATCGAAATGCTTGCCACGTCCGTAGCGCTTCAACTTGGCAAAGCCCGCCCGGTAAAGCGCGCGGCAGATCGTGGCATTGTCGGTCCAGCGGTTGTCGTGCTCGTAAAAGATGCCGATCACATCGGCCGCGTGGCGCGAAGCGAGCAGTTCCTCGATGATGATCGGCTCGTGCCCCTCGACATCGATCTTCACGAACAGCGGCAGGCCGGCGGGAAGGTGCGCGCCCAGTTCGGCCATCGTCACCAGTTCGATCGCAATGCTTCGGCAATCGCTGCGCTCGGCCATGTGCGCCTCAAGGCTCGCCTGGCCGCTGTGGACCGGATTGATGGTTATGGTGTGCGTGCCCGCCGTGTCCGACAACCCGACATTGAGGGCTGCGGCGCGGCCCTCGAGCCCGGCCAGTGCGAGATTGGCGGCGAGCAGGCGGTGCGTATCAGGCACGGGCTCCAGCGCGACGATCCGCTCGCACAGCGGATTTCTGGCCGCGATCAGCGAGAACAGACCCTGGTTCGCGCCGATATCGAGAAAGGCGAAGGGGCGGTCGATGCTGGCGAGAAGGTCGGCAAGATAGGGGCCATAGGTGCCGTACTGGCAATAGGCGAAGGTGCGATCGGCCCAGTTGCTCTGCATCCGCACCCCGTAAACCGAGCGCGAAGCCTGCGGCCCGCTGCCCTTGCGCAGCCTGCCGGCGAGCAGGTAGACGTGGCGCATCGTCCGGGCGCGGATCACGCGCAGATGCCGCCACAGCAGGAAATCGCGGGCCATCCGTGCAGCGGAATGTTCGGGCCAGGCCTGCAGGTCGAGCGCCCGTTCAGGCGTTGCCACGGGTTCCACAATCCGCATCTTTTCTGTTTGTCCCGATGGCGCCTTTTCTTCGGCCTATCGAAATATTGCGGCAAATTTGCTACGGCGATGTGACCGGTTCTTGCTCTTCCGGCGGACGTTCGAGGCTGCTCAGGATCCCGCGCAATGTGCGCACTTCGAGGTGGTTCCAGCCCGGTTTGGTCAGCAGCCCGCGCAAGGTCCGCCGCGTCGCTTCGGCACGCGAGGGGGGGAAGAAATAGCCGCGCGGTTCCAGCAGCTTCTCGAAGTGGGCGATCATCGCGTCGAGCTCGTCCTGCGGGGCGGGGGGGAG
>NZ_LSKQ01000124.1 GCF_001557115.1 Erythrobacter sp. CCH5-A1 | reverse complement strand
CTCCAGTCCCCCTCCCGCGAGCGGGAGGGGGACTGGAGTCCCGCTCAGGAAACCCGCGCGGTCGCCGGCTGGGCGCTCGACCAGATCCTCGTCATGCTCCACCCCTTCATGCCCTTCATCACCGAAGAGCTGTGGCACAAGCTGGGCGCGCGCGATTACGAGCTGATCGTGGCGCAATGGCCCAAGCCGGAAGCGGAAATCAGCAAGGAGGCGACCGACGCGATCGACTGGGTGATCGACCTCACCACCAACACCCGCTCCGCCAAGAACGAACTGGGCATCGCGCCGGGCGCCAAGCTGGCGGCGTGGCTGGCCTCGCCCTCGGACGTCGCCGCGCGCACCATCGAACGATCCAGCGCCGCGATCGAGCGCCTCGCGCGTCTGACCCCCGTCACTATCGGCGAGGCCCCCGCCGGCCCCGCGATGCAGGTGACCGCGGGCGAGGACGTGTTCGTCATCCCGCTCGAAGGCATCGTCGATATCGCCGCGGAGAAGGCGCGGCTCGAGAAGGCGCTGGCGACCTCGCAGAAGGAGGCCAAAAGCCTCGAAGGCCGCCTGTCGAACCCCGCCTTCGCCGAGAAGGCCAAGCCCGAGGCGGTCGAGAAGGCCCGCGCCGACCTCGCCCACCACACCGGCGAGGTCGAGCGGCTGACGGCGGCGCTGGCGCGGCTGGGGTGAGGTGAACCTCACCCTCGCCACCGACGACACCGGCGGGCCGGAGATTTTCGCCAGCCTGCAAGGCGAGGGGCCGAGCATGGGGATGCCGGTCGCCTTCGTGCGCCTCTCCCGCTGCAACCTTGCCTGCACGTGGTGCGACACCGCCTACACCTGGCGCTTCGAGGGCGACAACCGCCCCCACCGCGACGGGATCGCCTTCGAGCGCAAGGCCAATCAGGTGACGCTCTCGCCTGAGGACACTGCCGCGCGGATCGCGATGCTGGGGCAGAAGCGCCTCGTCATCACCGGGGGCGAGCCTCTGCTTCAGGCCCCGGCGCTGGCGGAGATGCTGGCGTACCTGCCCGATATCGCTGTGGAGATCGAGACCAACGGCACCGTCGCCCCGCCCGCCCGGCTCGACGTGCGGGTGGACCAGTACAATGTCAGCCCCAAGCTCGCGCATAGCGGCAATCCTGCGGACCTCGCATTGATCCCCGAACGCCTCGACGCATGGGCAGCTGAGCCGCGCGCCTTCCTCAAGTTCGTGATCGCCACGCCTGCCGACGTCGACGAAGTGCTCGCGCTCCACCAGCGCTACCGCTTCCGCCCCGAACGGGTGTTCCTGATGGCCGAGGGCACCGACAGCGCCGCCTTGCGCACGCGGCAAGCTTGGTTGAGCGAGCTATGCCTCAAGCACGGCTTCCGGATGTCAGACCGGATGCATATTCACTTGTATGGGGATACGCGCGGGACGTGACTTAACCCTGGCTCCGCCAGCGCATCACCACCCGCTCGACCAGCTCTTCCTCCCCGCCGTCGCGGTTCCACAGTTCGACAAAGCTCGGGTCTTCCGAGGCCGGGCGCTTGTGTTCCTCGAGGCTGTCGAAGGTCACGCGGATCGGGATCGCGACGCCCTCGCCGCAGATGATGCATTCGCGGTTGCGCAGCGCGGGGATCGAATCGAGGAAGCCGCGCGCACCTTCGGGCATGGCGGCCTTGACGAAAGCCTGGTCGCGGTCGTTGTTGAGGCGCATCGAGATGATCGTGCCGCACTGCGACAGCACGCCTTCGGCAAGGTCGGAGGGGCGCTGGGTGATGAGGCCGAGGCTGATGCCGTACTTGCGGCCTTCCTTGGCGATGCGGCTGAGGATCTTGCCCACCGAGGAACCGTCGGCGTTCTTCTCGTTGGGGACGTAGCGGTGCGCTTCCTCGCACACCAGCAGCACCGGGCGGGTCTTCTCGTCACGCCCCCAGATCGCGAAGTCGAACACGAGGCGGCTGAGCACCGCAACCACGGTAGAGGTGATGTCGGACGGCACGCCCGACACGTCGATGATCGAGATCGGCTTGCCGCCGCCGGGCATGCGGAAGATCTTGGCGATGAATTCCACCATCGTGTCGCCCACCAGCATGCCGGAGAACATGAACTGGTAGCGCGGATCGGCCTTCATTTCGTCAAGCTTCTGCTTGATCCGCATATAGGGCGCGCTCGAGGTCGCCTTGTCGAGGCGGCCCATCTCGTCCTGCAGGATGGCGCTGAAATCGCTCAGCAAATAGGGGATCGGGCTGTCCACCGTGATCTTGCCCATGGTCTGCGCCAGCCGGCTTTTAGACCGCGCGGCGAGCAGCACCTTGGCGAGAATGTCGCTATCGGTCTGGCGGTCGTTGCCGCTCGAGGACAGCAGCACCTCGCAGTGCTCCTCGAAGTTCATCAGCCAGTAGGGCATCTGCAGGTTCGACACGTCGAGGATCTGCCCCGTGGTGCGGAACGCGGCGGAATATTCGCCGTGCGGGTCGATCATCACGATATGCCCCTTGGGGGCCATCTCGCAGATGCGGTGCAGGATCAAGGCGGCGCTGGTCGACTTGCCGGTCCCGGTCGATCCGAGCAGGGCAAAGTGCTTGCCGAGCATCGCGTCGATATAGAGGCCCGCGCGGATGTCCTTGGTCGGGAACACCTTGCCGATGGTGATGCTGGCGCGCCCGTCGCTGGCGTAGATCTGTTCGAGGTCGCGGGTGGTGGCGGGATAGATCATCGCGCCCGGGATCGGGTAGCGGGTGACGCCGCGGCGGAAGCCGTGGATGTGGCCGGTCAGCTTCTCTTCCGAGCCTTCGCCGAGGAAGTCGATATGGGCGATGATCCCGCCCTCGGTGCGGCGGTCCTTGCGCTGGTCGCGAACGGAGCCGAGCAGCCACGCATCGCCGACGCGGATCTTGATCTGGCTGCCGACCTGTCCGGCCAGAGCCACCGAGGGATCGGCATCGTCCATGCACTCGGTGATGCGCTGCAGATCGAGCGCGATCTGCGAGCCCGAGCCCGAGATTTCCAGAACCACGCCGATCGGCAGGCGCGCGTTGTCGTGGCCGCCGCGCGCATAGGCGGCAGCGACTTCCTCGGCGCCAGTCGGATTGGGGCCGGTGAAACGTTCGAAATCCTGGTTGGCGTGATCCGTCATCGGCGCCCTTCCCTCGCGCAAGTGCATTCGCCTGCGAGAAGTAGCGGCATCGGAGTTAAGATCGCGTCAACGTTGCGCTTTTGGGCGCAGGCCTCAGGTGCGGGCGAACAGCCTTCCGGCGAGCCAGCCCATGCCCAGCGACAAGGCGATCGCGCCGAGGCCATAGAGGAACGACCAGCGCTGCGCGGCGGTGACGACCTGCCCTTCGAGCCCGGCTTTGACCACCTCGATCCGCGCGGTCGCGCTCGCCACCACCCGCCCGCGGCTGATGGCGAAGGTTTCGGCGGTGTAACGGCCGGTGGTGACGGTCGAGGGCAGGTCGATGCGCGCCTGGTAGAGCACCTTTTCGGCAATCGTGACCCCACCCGGGTTCTCCTGATAGAGCCCCTGCCGCCGCCGCAGTTCGACCAGCCCGCTGGCAAAACGCGATTGCTCCGCAGGATCGATCTGGCCTGAGGGGGAGAGCTGGATGAAGTCCGTCCCCAGTTCGTAGATCGCGGCGGTGCGTTCATCGACGATCTTTTCGATCGGGCGCGAGGAGGCGACCGCGAAGAACGAGGGGACGGAGCGGAAATCGCTTGAGCCGGCATTGGCCCAGATGCCGAGGATGCGCTCCTTCTCGCGGATGCGTACCGGCGCGGCGGGGCCCTTCAAGACGACGACGATGTCATAATCGCCCGCGCGCCCGCCGCTGTCGGGATCGACCACCGCGCCGTAGAGCAGCAGCCGCGCGCCGGTGAAGCCCTGGCGCACCTCGATCAGCGACTGGCTGACCGCGGGCACCAGAACCGGCTCGCGCTGGGCGAGCGCGGGGGTGGCGGCAGCTGCGCTCCACAGCGCCAGCGCGCCGATGACCCGCGCCGCCCACGTCACGCGCGGCCCCTCAAAGCGGCACCACGGTGTAGATCTCGTCGGGCTGGACGCCGAGGCCGTAGAGCATCCGCAGCGCGATCAGGATCACCAGCGTGGCGAGCGCGAGGCGCAGCAGCTCGGGCCGGGCCTTCAGCGCGATCTGCGTGCCGAACTGCGCGCCCAGCACCGATCCCAGCAGCAGCAGCGCGGCAAGCATCAGATCGACTGCCTTGGTCGTCAGCGCGTGGGTCATGGTGGTGACCATGGTCACGAACAGGATCTGGAACAGCGAGGTGCCGACCACGACATTGCCGCTCATGCCCAGGATGTAGAGCATCGCCGGCACCAGCAGGAAGCCGCCGCCCACCCCCATCAGCATGGTGAGGATGCCGACCAGCATCCCGAGGATCAGCGGCGCGAGCGGGGAGATGTAGAGGCCCGAAGCGTAGAACCGCCAGCGATAGGGCAGGCTGGCGACCAGCGGGTGGTGGCGGCGCTTCCTCACCTGCGGGCCGCTGTTGCCGAACATGCCGGGGCGCAGCGCGCTCACCGCCTCGCGCATCATCAGCGTGCCGATCGAGCCCAGCAGCAGGACGTAGAGGATCGAGATCACCACGTCGATCTGGCCGAGCGCCTGCAGCGCGCTGAACAGCCCCGCGCCGATCAGCGCGCCGACCATGCCGCCCACCACCAGCACCGCGCCCATGCGGTAATCGACGCCCTTGCGGCGCGAGTGCGCGAGCACGCCCGAGACGCTCGCCCCCGTCACCTGCGTGGCGGCCGAAGCGGCGGCGACCGTGGGGGGAATGCCGTAGAAGATCAAAAGCGGCGTCGTCAGAAACCCGCCGCCGACCCCGAACAGGCCCGACAGGATCCCGGTCAGCCCGCCGAGGAGGACGATATAGAGCCCGTTGACCGAGAGATTCGCGATGGGCAGGTAGACGTCCATGCCCCGCAGGCTAGCCGAGGCGGCGGGGGGTTGGAAGGCGTAGGGAGCGCCTATCCTCGGTGTTTTTGCGATGGCGAACCTAGTCCCTCCCCGTTCCGGAGGCCCACCCCGCTGCGACTAAGCTCGCCTGCGGCTCACCAAGTCTCGCGACCCTCCCGCAAGCGGGAGGGTGAGATCGGCGCTCCATGTCCCCCTCCCGCCTGCGGGAGGGGTTAGGGGTGGGCCTGCGCCGAGACCGGGCCGCTCAAAACCCCGCCGAGACCGTCACCGCCACGCCCGATCCCGGCGCGGCGTCGCCTGCCACCCTCAGGCGCCAGTCGACCGCGATGCGCGCGGGTACCTTGCCGATCCGCGTATCGAGCCGCAGCGTCGGGCCGATGTCCGCGCGCTGCGCGTCCTTCTGCGCCCCGCCCCATGCGCCCGCGCCGAGGCGGAGGCGCAGCCGCTCGCGGGTGAGGCGTGCGACCAGCGGCAGTTCGCGGGTCACGCTCGCCTGCGCATCGGCAAAGGGGGTCGCGGCCGGCCCGCCGACCCAGCCTCCTTGCGCATAGAGCTCGGCCTCGGCCCCGAGCGGCAGGCGCAGCGGGGGGATTTCGGTGACCGCATAGGCAGCCGGGCGGAACCGGCTGAACGCGGCCGCATCGGTGTAGCGCACCTCGCCCGCCACGCGCAGCGGCAGGCGCGCCAGCGGGCGCAGCGAGGCGCCGAGCGCGCCCTCGTTCTCGCCGCCCGGCACCAGCGCGCGGTAGGCGCGGGCGTAGAGCCGCGGATCGTGGCCGCTCAGGGGAGCGAGGCGGTATTGCAGCACCGCGCCCGCCTGGCTCGCCCCGTAGATCGGCACGCGCCCCTGGCTGACCGGCGCCGCCGAGGAGCCCTGCCGCCAGAACGCCCATGCATCGAGCGACCAGCGCCCGGGAGCCGCCGCAGCCGGCAGCGGCACCATCGGGGGAAGGAAGGGCGCGGGCGCCTGGCGATCGGCAGGGTTGCGCTCGGACCTGGCGGGCGGGCCGGCGTTCATCCGCCATTGCGGACTGCCTTCGAGGCCGGGCAACTGGGTCGCTGCCGCAGGCCGCGCCGGAGCGAAGCCAGGCGCGGGCGAGACAAGGCGCGGGGGACGAAGCGCGAGCATCCGCCCTGCGCCGGAGCTCCGGACCAGCGCCGCCTGCCCGATCAGCCGCAACTCCTCCCAGATGATGGCCCGCGCGATCGCCACATCAATCGGCGGCGGTCCCCAGACGATCGCGGCATGGCGATAGAGCGGCTCGGGCACGGCAGCGGCGGGGGCGGGGGC
>NZ_LSKQ01000123.1 GCF_001557115.1 Erythrobacter sp. CCH5-A1 | reverse complement strand
GGTTCGGGCACCGTCGACTTTCCGACGCCTATCGGCGTCCGAAACTCTAAACGGTAGCTGAATTTCCGCTTTCGGCCCAAATCGCTGCAAAGCGGACGGGTTTCTTCCATCAATTGTCATCCCGGCGGAAGCTGGGCCCCGGCCTGCGCTGGGGTGACGACAGGGGATAGGTCTCGCATCACCCTTGCCCCCGCGCCCGCCATCGGGAATCCCTCTCGCATGGCGATTCTCTCCGACAAATGGATCCGCACTCAGGCGCTCGAGCATGGCATGATCGAGCCTTTCGTCGAGGCGCAGCGGCGTGACGGGGTGATCTCCTATGGGCTCTCGTCCTACGGCTACGATGCGCGGGTCGCGCCCGAGTTCAAGATCTTCACCAATGTCGATTCCTCGGTGGTCGATCCCAAGCAGTTCGATCCCAAGAGCTTCGTCGACCGCGAGACCGATGTCTGCATCATCCCGCCCAATTCCTTCGCGCTCGCCCGCACGGTCGAGTATTTCCGCGTGCCGGAAGACGTGCTGGTGATCTGCCTCGGCAAGAGCACCTATGCGCGCTGCGGGATCATCGTGAACGTCACCCCGCTGGAGCCGGGCTGGGAGGGGCACGTGACGCTCGAATTCAGCAACACCACGCCGCTGCCCGCGAAGATCTACGCCAACGAGGGCGCGTGCCAGTTCCTGTTCCTGCAAGGCAACGAGCGCTGCGAGACCAGTTACAAGGACCGCGCGGGCAAATACATGGGCCAGCGCGGGGTGACGCTGCCGCGGCTTTAGGTCACGCTTTCCTACAGGCGGGCAGGCGGGTTAGCCTCGGGTGTTTTCGCGTTCGAAAGTCCCCCGATACCGTGACAATGGCCCCGCTTCCCTGTCCGTCCGCTTTGGCGAAAGACGCGCAAGTCTCTGATATTGTGACACAATAATCCATTGCGCAAAGCGGACACGGTGTCCGCTTTGTCCGCATGCCGGCAGGATGCAGCACGGATTCGGTCTGGCGGAGCGCGGCCCCGCATGGCAACACGCGAGGCAAAGGAGAGCATGCATGAGCACCCGCGAATTCGACATCATCGTCTATGGCGCCACCGGCTACACTGGGCGGTTGGTGGCGGAGTATCTCGCCAGCCACTACGGCGCGCGTGACGATGGCCCGAAGTGGGCGATGGCCGGGCGCAGCCTCGAAAAGCTGGAGGAGGTGCGCGACCTCATCGGCGCGCCTGCCTTCACCCCGCTGGTGGTCGCCAATGCCGATGACGATGCCGACCTCGAAGCCATGTGTGCGCGGACGAAGGTCGTCCTCACCACGGTCGGCCCCTACCAGCTCTATGGTGACAAGCTGGTCGCCGCCTGCGTGAAGACCGGTACCGACTATGCCGACCTTTGCGGCGAGCCTGCATGGATGGCGGCCAAGATCGCCGAGCATCAGGCCGCCGCCGAAGCTTCCGGCGCGCGCATCTGCTTTTCGAGCGGGTTCGATTCGATCCCCTTCGATCTCGGCGTGATGATGACCCAGAAGGCCTGCGTCGAGCGCTTCGGCAAGCCCGCTCCGCGCATCCGCGGCCGGGTGCGGGCGATGCAGGGCACCTTCTCGGGCGGCACGGCGGCGAGCCTCGGGGCGACCATGAAGGCGGCGGCCAAGGACGTCTCGGTGATCGGCGTGCTGCGCAATCCCTTCGCGCTCACCCCCGGCTTCGAGGGGCCCGATCAGCCCTCGGGCATGATTCCCTCTTATGAGGACGACCTCGGCAAGTGGTCCGCGCCCTTCGTGATGGCGCCGATCAACACCAAGAACGTCCACCGCACCAACTTCCTGCTCGGCCACCCCTACGGCACCGACTTCAAGTATGACGAGATGATGCTGACCAGCCCCGGCGAAGCGGGCAAGGCGGCGGCCAATGCGGCGCTCGAATTCATGAAGAACCCCTTCGGCGCCAAGCCCCCCAAGCCGGGCGAGGGGCCGACCAAGGAAGAGCGCGAGAACGGCTTCTACGATGTCGTGTTCGTCGCCGACATGCCGGGCGGCGAGCGGCTGCAATACGGGGTCAAGGGCCGCTACGATCCGGGTTATGGCTCGACCAGCCGGATGCTGAGCGAGACGGGGATCGCGCTGCTTTCGTGCGACAAGCCGGGCGGGATCGGCACGCCGGGCGCGTTCCTCGGCGAGGATCTGGTCAAGCGGCTCGAAGAGCACGCCGAACTGACCTTCGCGGTGGAAGAGTAGGAATGCCTAGGCCCGCATCCTCCGGGAACGGGGGGCGGGCCTTGCGGGTTGGGGCAAGCGGAGGGGTGTCGCCGAGGAGAGGCGCTGCCCGTGACAACACCCATGTCGCTTGCCCAGATGCAGATCGTGATCGCCCTCGCGAGCGCGGTCTCGCTGCTGTCCGCCGCCTGGCTGGTGCTCCACGCGCGCGATGTGGCGCTGCTGCTGCGCCCGGTCCTGCCGCTGGTGCCGGGCGAGGGGCGCAGGCTGGCGAGCTTTCGGGCGGTGAGCGCGGCGATCACGCTGTTCGGCTTCGCGCTTGCTGCCGAGGTGCTGGTGGTGGTGCGCGCGGCGGGCCTGTGAACGGCGGGCCTATGAACGGCGGGCCTATGAACGGCGGGGACGTGAGGCGCAGGAAAAAGGGCAGCCAGCCTCGCGCGGCCGACTGCCCTCTTGCGACCCTCGCGGGGGCCCGAGCTGCGCCTTAGAAGCTCAGGCGCACGCTGGCGCGGAAATTTCGCCCGATCAGCGGCACGAAGTCTTTCGTGAAGCTGGCATGGCGGCGGCCATTGACGTCGAAGATGTTGTCGGCGGCCAGCAGGACAGTGACGTTGCGGTTGTCCTTGAGCGGGCGCCACGCGGCCGAGGCATTGACCAGCGTGAAGCTGTCGGTCGGCGTTTCGAAGGTCGTCACGCGGTCCTGGCCATCGAACCACTGCACCTCGCCGCGCAGGTCGACGGGTCCGGTCTGCGCTTCGAGCGCGCCGAGCAGCGAGAGCGGCGGGATGCGCGGGACCGCGGTGCCATCGTCAAGCTCGGCCTCGACATAGGAAGCGGAAAGGTCGGTCAGCAGGCGGAAGCCGCCGGTGTCGATGACGGGGTAGGAGAGCTCGGCCTCGAAGCCCCAGAAGTCGGCATCGCCCTGGAGGTACTGGAACACGGGGAGGTCGTCCTCCTCGGCGCCGGTTTCCTCGAGGAAGATGTAGTTGTCGAACCACTGGCGGTAGGCGGTCAGCCCGAAGGTGCCCTTGCCGATCTGCCCGCGGGCAAAAGCTTCGAGGCCCCATGCGCGTTCGGTGGCAAGATCGGGATCGCCGATCTCGAAGGCTTGCGTTGCGATGTGCGGGCCGTCGGAGAACAGCTCCTCGGCGCTGGGCGCGCGTTCGGCGCGCGAGCCGTTGATGCCGAGGCGCACGCCCTCGATCCCCTCGTAGACGAGCCCGAGCGCGCCCGAGAAGGTATCGAAGTCACGCTCGATCCCGAGGGTCTGGGCCTCGACCTTGGTGAACTCGCCGCGCGCGGCGGCCTCGATCTGGAACGGGCCGGTGCCCCATTCCTGCAGGGTGAAGAGCGCGACCTGGTCGGTGAGGTTGGGCGGGATATAGGCCTCGGCACCGACGGCGAAGAAATCGCGGTGGGTGTATTGCAGGCCGCTCGAGCCGCGCAGCGCGCCGCCGGTGTTCTGCACCAGCTCGGCGCGCGCTTCGACGCTGGTCGAATCGAACACCGTGCCAACCTCGTCACCCTCGAACTCGGTGTGGGTGTAGTCGGAATAGCCGACCCGCAGCTTCAGCCGCTCGAAGGCGCCTTCGCCGAGGTAGACGTCGCCCTTGAAGTCGGCGCGGAACTGCTGGAGGCCGATGGTGACTCGCTCCTCGCCTTCCTCTTCTTCCCCCGCGCCGCCTTCCTCGCCGTGGTGGTGGCCCGCGCCGGGGCGGGTGGGGACGCCGTAGCTGGTGTCGTACCACCCGATCGAGGCGCCGAAGGTGCTCTCGCCGAGGACCAGACCGAGCCCGGCATTGACCGTCCAGCTTTCCATCGCGGTGTTGGGCACGGTGCCGCGCACGCCCGCGGCTTCGCGCAGTTCGGCGGCTTCCTCGAGCTCGCCTTCGGCCTCTTCCTCGGCGGCCTCGGCGAGGAGATCGGCGCGCAAGGGCTGGGCGACCTGGAAGCCGCCGATGTCGATATCGCCGGTCTTGCGCCACGACCCGTCGACGTGGGCGACGAGGTTGGAGCCGATCCCGACATCGAGGCTCGCCGCGCCGGTGCGCAGGTTGCTGGCGCTGTCGACTCCGGCGAAGGCGTCGACATGGAGATCATGGTCGGGCATCCGTACAGGGATGCGCTTGTCGATCACGTTGACCGCCCCGCCAATCGCCTGGCTGCCGTAGAGCAGCACCGCGGGGCCGCGCAGCACCTCGATCCGCTCGATGGTGATCGGCTCGATCGTGGTGGCGTGGTCGACCGAGGTGTTCGAAACGTCGGCGGTGCCCACGCCGTCGACCAGCACGCGCACGCGCTCGCCCTGCTGGCCGCGCAGCACCGGGCGCGAGGAGCCGGGCGCGAAGCTGGTCGCCGAAACGCCGGGCAGCTTGGCGAGGAGGTCGCCGATCTGGCCGGTCTGGGCATCGCGCTGGACGTCGCCGATGTCGAGCACGCTGGTGCCTGCAAGCAGGTCGAGCTGCTCGAGACCCGCGGCGCTGACGATGATTTCGCCGGTGGTATCGACCTGGCGGTTGTGGACGTCGTCCTCGGGCCCCGTGTCGGCGGCCGGGGGAGCGTCTGCGGCTGCGGTGTCGTCGGCCAGCGCGGGGCTCGCGGCTGCGGCAAGGCCGAACGCTGCGACGAGCGCGAGGCGGGAGGGGGCAAGGGAGAGCTTGCTGGCGGTCATTGCGAGATCCAGTATATTTATGTGATAACGTATCAATCACCTAGCGCCACGCGTCCTTCGATTGCAAGTGCAAAGTCGGGGAGCGGTGCGCGGGGATCGACGAAAGGCGCGCACACCAAAAGAAAATGGCCCGGTCGCAGGTGCGACCGGGCCATTCCCCGTTGTGGCGTGATCGGACGATCAGAACGTGATGCGCACACCGCCGGTGTAGCGACGGCCGAAGCGTTCCCACTCGATCGTCAGATTGTCGGTGAACTCGGTCGGCGTGCCGGTCGCGGTGAGCAGGTTGCCCGGCTCCGAGAAGCGGCGGCCCGGCTGGTTGGTGAGGTTCGAGGCGTCGAAATAGACTTCGAAGTTGTTGGTGATGGCGTAGCGCACCGACAGGTCGAGTTCCTCGTCCGCCGCCCAGTAGGTGTCGCCCGCGTCGGTCAGGTCGTTGGCGATGCCGTCGAGCCAGTCGCTGCGCTTCTGGTACTGGAGGCGGGCCGAGAAGCCGTACTTCTCGTAATAGGCGCCGATGTTGTAGACCACGTCCGAGGTGCCGGGCAGGCGTACGGTGCGCTGGGGCACGATCACCGTGCCGGTGCTGCTGAGGAAGGCCGGCTTGGTGGCCTCGCTGTCGTTGAGCGTCAGGTTGGCGGTGATGCCGAAGCCGCCCATGAACTCGGGCAGGCCGAGATCGTCGACCCACGGATCGAGCTGCAGCTGGGCTGCCATTTCGATCCCGACGATGCGGCCTTTACCCGCGTTGGCGATGCCGCTGAAGACATAGTCCGAGCGGTCGACGCCGCCGAAGTTCAGCGCATCCGAACCGAAGGTGCGGCGGTCGGTGTAGAGCACGTCGCGCACGTTGCGGTAGAAGACGCCGATCGACATGAAGCCCTGCGGCGCGATGTACCATTCGAGATAGCCGTCGAGGCCCCACGAACGTTCCGGCTTCACCGCAGGGTTGCCGCCCGAAATGGTGAGGTTGGCATCGTTGATCTGCACGTTGGGACGCAGCAGGTCGTAGTCGGCGCGCGCCGCACCGGTGGTGAAGCCGATGCGCGCCTTGCCGTTCTCCGACACGTTGTAGTTCAGGTGCAGGCTGGGGAAGAAGAGCGTGCTGGACGCTTCGGCGGTCAGCGAGGTGGCGGTGCCGGGGATGTTGGCGATCCCGCGGTTCTCGACCCGCTCGACGCGCACGCCGCCCAGAATGCTGCCCCAGTCGTACTTGAGCGTGCCCATCACGAAGCCGGCGAGGATCGTCTCGCGGACGTTGTAGTCCTCGTCGGTCAGGCGGGTGAAGGCGAAGTTCGCCCGGGCCGCGTCGGACGCAGCGGTCATCGCCGCAGCGTCGTAGTAACGGAACGTATAGCCGAGCGGGATTTCGCCGGCGAACGGCCCGTTGAGCGAGAAGGCGTTGTAATCGGTCGTGATCCCGACGGTGGTAAACTGCGCAGCCGTGTTCAGCAGGATCTGGTTGTTGACCGATTCCTTGGTACGCTGGTCGTACTGGAAGCCGACCTTGAAGGTCGCATCCGCGCCGAGGAACCCGGTTTCATAGGCGAGGATCGCGCGGCCGGTATAGGCGTCGGTGTCGTCGACCAGATCGCTCGTGCGAAACTCGGCGAGCGGCTTGGCAAAGCTGTCGATCGCGGTCACCGGAGCGCCCGCCGCGAAGCGGGTCGGGCCGGAGAGCTGGAGCGTGCGGAACAGCTGCACGCGGGCGAGCTGCGGGTTGGAGAAGTCATAGGCCACGGTCGGGCGGTCGGTGCGGGTCCCGGGGCTGTTCCAGCGCGCTTCGCCGGTGACCGAGCGGTCATCGCGCGAGCGGGTGTAGTTGCCGAGCCACTCGAAGCGCAGGCCGCTGTCGCCGAAGGTGTGCTTGCCTTCGATGGTGTTGGTGAAGATCGACTGTTCGAAGGCGCGCAGGGTCGAGCGCTGGTTGATGTCGATCCCGTAGACCGTGCCGACGAGCGGGGTGTTGCCGAGGCAGATATCGGCATAGGCGCTGTTGGTGGGCGCGGTGGTCGGGGTGATGGTGCAGTTGCCGCTCACCGCGCGCGCGTCGCTCTGGCGGTCGTCGAAGTCGAAGATGTAGTTGTCGCGGGCTTCGTCGTCGGTGAAGATGGTATAGACCGAACGCAGCGAGATCTGGTTGTCGTCATTCGGACGCCAGTCGACGCGGCCCGAGACCGACCAGTTCTTGCGGGTCAGGCGGTAGAGCTTGTTCTCGGTCTCGCGCGCCCAGAAGCGCAGGCCGTTGCCCTGGCTGGTGTCCTGCGAGACGCGCTCCCAGTCGATCTCGAAGTTGTCGGTGATCATGTTGCGTTCGTAGTAGCTGCCCGAAAGCACCACGCCGATTTCGCCGAGGCCGCCGACGTCCCAGCGATCCGATACGACGAGGTTCGCTTCGTATTCGCGGCGGTCGCCGAGTTCGAGATGGCCGCCGCCGCCCTTGCCGAACACGCGCAGGCCGTCATAGTCGAAGGCCGAACGGGTGATGATGTTGACGTTACCGGCAACGGTCTCGCCCGGCATGTCGGGGGTGATCGCCTTGGAGACGATGATCTGCGAGGCGATCGCCGAGGGGATCGAATCGAAGCGCGCGTCGCGACCTTCGGGGCTGACGACGTTGATCCCGTCGAAGCTCAGCGTGGTCCAGTAGTTGGGCGCGCCGCGCACCGAGATGTAGCGGGCCTGGCCCTGGTCGCGCTCGACCGCGAGGCCGGGCAGTCGGCCGGTGGCCTGGGCGATGTTCTGGTCGGGCAGGCGGCCGACGCCGTCCGCCGAGAGGACCGAGACGAGGTTGTCCGAAAGGCGCTGGGTGCGCAGCGCGGCGGCTTCCGATTCGGCGATCGGGCGCGTGCCGTCGACGACGATCTCCTCGCCTTCCACGGTGGCCGGCTCTTCGGCGGTCTGCGCCTGTGCCTGCGCAAAGGCCGCCTGCGGGATCGCAGCGACGGCGGCGAGCATGAGAGCCTTGCGAGAGAGGCGCAGGCCCAGCGTATCGGATTTCAGCATATTAGCCCCCTTATGGCTTGGACGGTTGGCCCGCGCGCTATGGGGGGTCGGTGACAGTTTGCTGACAGCCGTGAAGCGGCGCTTATGTCACTGAAATGCAACAATTATGAGGGCGCCCTGACGGTGCGGCCAAGAATTTGAAAAATAGTGATTTATTGAAAAATGCAACCGAAATGCGACTAACCTGCTGCTTAACGCAGGTAAATATTTCGGCCCCGGTGTTGCCTTTATGCTGCACTTGCACGCACGCGGCAGATCGCAGCCGCGCCGACAGGTTGGCCGGGGGCGCAGCTAGATCGCCGACCAGTCGATAGGCTGATGCCGGTCGAGCGTACGGGAATGGTCTGCCAGCGGGTATTTGAGGCCCGTTGCGCAATTGAACAGCAAGGCTTCCTCGTCAGGCTGCACGAGGCCGAGCGCCAGCGCCTTTTCATAGGCGGCGAGCGTCGCCCCGCCCTCGGGACACAGCAGGGTGCCGTCATCGCGCGCGACCGAATCCACCGCCGCTTCGATGGCCGCATCGCTCACCGCGATGGCAAAGCCCCCGCTCTCGCGCACGGCGTCGAGAATCAGGAAGTCGCCGACGGCCTGGGGCACGCGGATACCGCAGGCCACCGTCGCGGGGTCGTCCCAGCGCACCGCGTGCCGCTCGCCCGAATCGAAGGCGCGCACGATCGGTGCGCAGCCTTCGGCCTGCACCGCGATCATCCGCGGGCGCTCCGGGCCGATGAGCCCGATCGCCTCGAGCTCGGCGAAGGCCTTCCACATGCCGATCAGCCCGGTGCCGCCGCCGGTGGGATAGAAAATCACGTCAGGCACCCGCCAGCCCATCTGTTCGACCAGTTCGAGGCCCATCGTCTTCTTGCCCTCGATCCGGTAGGGCTCCTTGAGGGTGGAGAGGTCGAACCACCCCTGCGTCTCGCGCCCGGCCGCGACCAGTTTGCCACAGTCGTCGATCTGGCCATTCACGCGGTAGACCCGCGCGCCGAGGGCCGCGATTTCGCGGATGTTGATCTCGGGCGTTTCCTCGGGCGCGAAGATCACGGTCTCGATCCCTGCCGCCGCCGCATAGGCCGCCGCCGCCGCACCGGCGTTGCCGTTGGTCGGCATGGCGATGCGGGTGATGCCGAATTCCTTCGCCATCGACAGCGCCATGGCAAGCCCGCGCGCCTTGAACGATCCGGTGGGGAGCCGCCCTTCGTCCTTGACCCACAGCCGCTCCACCCCGAGCCGCGTCGCGGTGCGCGCCAGCGGCAGGATCGGCGTAGCGACTTCGCCGAGCTCGATCCGGTTGTCGTAGTCGGCGAGCGGCAGCAGCTCGCGCCATTTCCACAAGGTGGCGGGCCGGCTGGCGAGAATATCGCGGGTCAGGACCTCGCGCACCGCCGCCAGATCATAGCGCACCAGCAGCGGACGTCCTGCCGCCGAAAGCTGGTGGACCTGCCCGGCGGGATAGTGCTCGCCGGTCAGCCCGCATTCGAGATGGGTCACGAAGTTGTGCGCAGTGTAGGTCACGGGGGGGCCTCGCGTGGGTTGCCGGCCCCGACCCTAGAGGCCGCCGTGCGGTTCCGCCAGAAGGCTGCAACCCGAAGGTCCTGCAATGTCCGGAAAACTGGAGCGGGCGAAGGGAATTGTTCGCTACCATACTTCCTGAAGGCGGCGGTCTAGCTGGGGTTTTCCCCTGTCTCGCCTTGGGCGATCAGATCGGCAAGGTTCACCGCGCGGACCAGCGAACGCTTGATCTGGGCGGTGAAGGCGTCCTTCGCCGGGGCGTCTTGATACAGGATCGCATTTTGAAGGCTGGAATGGCTTGTGCCCTCGACCGTCACCAGCGCCGGGCGGAATTCGCCAGGGCGCGCGGGATCGTCTTCCAGCCGATAGGTCATAAAGACGATATTGACCTGGGCGTTCTTCACGTCGGGCGACCGAATGAAGTCCGCGCGCGCGACGATATACCGATAGACCTGTTCCGGGATCACCGCGACGATCTTGGACTTCCAATGATGGTGGAAGTAACCCTTCCGGATCAGTTGCGTGATGTAGCGCTTATACACGTTGTCCCAGTTCAGCCCATACGTCGGGCGCTTGGGAAGGTCCGCGCCCGCGCGGATCGCCTGATAGGCCGGGAAGATCGACCCGGTTATGTCGATTGCCTGGAGCTCGACGGACAGGAAGCGGTCCACTTCGCCGTCGGGCTGGACGTCGGCAATCACAAAATCGACGTTCCCGAACCCGGCCATTTTGACTTCCGGCGCGACCATTGGGTTCTTCGGCGCGTCGCCAGGCCAGCAATGGGCGACGACTTCCGTCAGAAAATCGACCGCATAGAAGCGCTTGGGACAGACTGGGATCAGGTCTTCCGCCGGGTCCGCTTCGCCGTCTGATCGGCGCCAGAGAGTGCAGACGGGATAGGGTTCGTCGCGAAGCTGGGTGCTTCGTTTGGGGCACCGGGTCTTGATGTAGGGGCAAAGGAAGTCGGTCGCGGACGGATCAGCCCCCTTCCGCGCCCTTTGCCCCAGAATTTCGCCGACTATCGTTTCCGGATCAAACGGCAACCGCAACCCCCTCACGTCCATGAACAGCGCGCCCCGGCGCGATTGTCATGGTATCGGAGAGGATTAGCGTTTCTGCAACCCTTCGACCGAGCAACGGCGGAACCGCGTTGCCGACCTGGACATATTGTTCGGTTCGACTGCCCTGAAATTCGAAGAAGTCCGGGAAGGATTGAAGGCGCGCGGCTTCGCGCACGGTGAAGGATCGGTCCTGGACGGGGTGAATGTATGCGCCCCAGTGAATGTCACACTTCGTCAGGACGGTGCATGACAGGTCCGTCTTGCGCGGGCGACCATAGCGCTTCGTGTGATCGCTACGCTTCGCCTTCAGCATTCCGGACGGAAGCAAGTCGCGGGGAATGTCCCGCCACGATCCGCCCGGCGGAATGTGCTTCATGCGTTCTTCATTGATCCGCGCCAGCCGCCCCGGTTCGTGATTGAACAGGGTCCGGCAATCGCCGCGAAGGATCGCCTGATAGCCGTTCTTCGCGCTGGAAGCATATTCGCGCGGGATCACCGCGTCCCCGTTGCGAAGGACTGGAAGGTCCGAAATGGCGTCCCAGACGGTGACGAAGGGTTCAAGGCCCGGCCCGTGCGTCGGTTCAGGGAACAGGATCGGGGCGCCCGTCCGCGTGGCAATGAAGAACACCCGGCGGCGCTCTTGCGGCACGCCGTATTCTTCAGCCTTCAGGACGCGCATTTCCACCCGATAGCCCAGCGCTTCGATTTCTTCGAAAATCTGGCGGACGATAGCGCCCCCGGCAATGGACGTGATCCCGGTCACGTTTTCCATGACAAGCCAGCGGGGCATGATCCCTTCGACGATCCGCAGATACTCGCGGAACAGGCCCGCGCGCGGGTCTTGCGCGCCGCGATGGTGATTATAGACGGAATACCCTTGGCAGGGCGGACCGCCGACGATCACGTCCAGTTCGCCCTTGGCGATCCCAGCCGCTTCCAGAAGCTGTTCCGGGGTGACGTGCTGGATCGGCCCGCCGATGAACGTGGCTTCCTTGTGCGTGGCGGCAAAGGTCCGCCCGGCAACGTCGTCGAAGTCCTGTCCGGCAAGGACATGGAACCCGGCTTGCCGGAAGCCTTCCGACAGCCCGCCAGCGCCGCAAAAAAGGTCGATTGCCGTGAGTGCGCGCCTGTTCATCGCTTTCCCCTTCCTCCCGAAATAATGGAGAGCGGCTTGTCCTGATCCTGGGTTCGGGTGCGATCCAACAGATCGCAGATCGCACGGCGTCCCAGCCATGCCTTCGAAACCCTCTCCCGATCAGCCAGTTCCGCAAGCTGGGCGGCTTCGTCGTCGGACAAGTTCACCGTCACCCGGTTCTTCGACGCCATATTGTCCCCCGCAATGCTGCAAGGTGCAGCACCGTGAAGCACCCTAGGCAATGGCCGGGAAGTAAACAAGGGCTTTGTCTCCGTTTCGCCGCATTCTGTTCTGTGAGAACATAACAGGAACAAACGGCATAAGGCAAGGGAGAATGGCGGCTGTCAGAACAGCCCCAGGAACTTCGGACGGGACCGCCGGACCGCCGCGCGGTCGCGGGCTTCGCAGCGTTCGACAATGCCCATGGCGTCGCCGGTCCGGCTGTTCGCCTTTTCGAGCTGTCCCGTCTGGGCGATCCCGAAATTGATCCAGCCCTTCAGCCGGTCCAGATCATTGTCCGCCGGGGCAGGCGCGGCGGCGTTCGGCACGCCTTGCCGCCATTCGGCGGGGACCAGCGCCGAACAGTCAGTCGTCGGGGCAAATACCGAAGTTGAGACACAAGCCGTCACGGCCGGCACGATCAGCGCCAGCGCCGTCAGTCGCGCGATTGACGTCATTCTGGGTTCCTTCCACTTTCTTGTCGGTTGCTTCGTCCCGGCGCTGGGCGTCGCCGACGGTGTTCACCGCGTCCTTGCCGCTTTCCAGCGCCGCCCCGGCCTGTTCCGTGCCCAGCTTGGCCTTCGTCGCCAGATCGCCGACGAACAGGCCGCGCACGAAGAAGAACGCCCAGATCGCCAGCGCCAGCACGATCAGCGCCGCGATTGCCTTGCCCAGCTTGGACAGCCCCGTGATCCATTGCATCGCGCCGCGCTCCTATCGGGCAAGTTCGAAGTGCGGACCGTCAATGAAGGCGGTCTTGCCCATGGCGCGGCGGCGGGAAACATAGGCATTCACGGCCTGTTCGATCCCAGCCGCGTCGCCGGGAAGGTCCGCCAGCGCGCGGTCCCAGACGCCGCCCCAGCGAAGCCGGACGCCCAGTTCGTCCGCCGCGCGCTTCACCGCGACGGTGATCTGGAAGATCGGCTTCCACTCCCAGCGGGGCTTGCCATTGATCCACGGGACCAGATCGACCGCATGGCCGAACCCGTCCGCCTGTTTGCGGTGCATGGAATTCATGGTCCGCGAAGCCCCGCGCGCGACAATCTCGCGCTGTTCGGCTTCCGTGCGCAGCCCGTCGAAGACGGTGAAGTCCTGGGACGTGTAGGTGATCGCACGTTCCACGACGGCGACAAGGCGCGGGTGAACGCCAGCAAGCTCGCGGCGCGAAGCCGCGCCGAGCGAATAGGACATGGTGGTTTCTCCAGGGAAAGGCCCGACGTGCCGGGCGCGGCGATCAGTTGCCGGGTTCGTCTGGACCCGGCGCCGGTTTTTCAGCCCGTTCGATCTGGGCGAAGAAGCGGTCCATGTAGAACTGGACCAGTCGATCCGCGCCGACGGTTCCCAGCGCTGTCAGCAATGCAGCCGCTTCGCCGGTCGCGCCGAATTGATGCGCGACCGAATAGGCGATCAGCGCGACCATGGGCAGCAACAGCAAATCGGCAAGGATCAGGATCGGGCGGACCTTGACCCCGCGCTTGATCAGCAAGGCATACTTTGCCGCGAAGCCGAACGTCAGCCCGATCCATATCCATGTGTATTTCGCGGCAATGGGTTCAATCCATGAAAGCATTCTGATTGCCCCCGCCCAAGTGCTTGATCTGTTTCTGTTCATTGCGCCTAAGCCGCAAAGTAGGAAATGCCGGAAAGGGAACTGAAGACCGCGTTCGATCCCGTCACGATCACCGCGCCGTTCGGGTCCACGTCCACCCGGTAGGCACCGCCGCCGGACCAGCAAGCGAACATGAGGCGATCCGCCGGGCGATAGCCCGGAAGTAGGGTGAAGACGGTCCCGTCTGTCCCGGCTTGCATAAGCCCTTCAAGCGTGACCCGCCCGTCGGGCGTCTTCGAGTAGCGCGGGCTTCCATAGCCGCCGCCATAGCCGATCCAGCCAAGCCCCAGCGTGGGCGTCTGGATCGCTGGCTTGTCGTCGCCCCAGTTCGTGCCGTCGAACGTGATCCGCCGCCCCAGCGCCGCGTCCCAGACGGACCAGCCGTCGGCGGGCGTGAAGAACTGCCAACCGCCAAACCATGCGGCGATCTGTCCGACCTTGCCCGCCCATGCCCCGGTCGCGCCGGCCGCGACGATCCACGCCTGTCCGTCCGTCGGCGATCCCGGCGGCGCGGACGTGGTGCTGTTCACGACGACGGGCTGGATCATGGCGTCCAGCCGGTTCAGTGCTTCATTGTGCGTCACTTCCTTTTGCGCTTGCCCCGTGGCGATGTAGGGAAGGGCCATCTTCGGCGTGTCGGTCAAAGCGTCTTCTCCGTTGGCAAGCCGCGCCCGACGCGGGCGCTGATCTGGTAGACCCGGACCTGGATTGCAGCCTGGGCGCTTCCGAAGTCGGCGATCTGGTCCGCCGCCGGATAGATCGCCGTCGGCGTTGCGCTGGACAGCGTGCGCTTCACCGCGCCGCCGCCGTCCAGAATGTCGATTTCATAGGCTTCCGTCGCTTCGCCCAGCGGCGCGTCAATGCCGTCCGCCCAAGGGTCTTCCAGCCGGGTTCGCCTGATCCACGCCAGCGCCAGATCGCCCGCGCCGTTGCGGGTTCCCCGGACATGCGCCGGGGCATAGGGCTTCGCCCAGCGTCCCGAATGCGTGAAGCTGAACGGCGGCGCGTCGGACACGTTCGTCCCGACGGAAGCCGCCCGGTAGAACCGCGCGATCCCGATTTCACCGGCTTCCAGTTCCGGGCGATAGATGCCGCCGCCGGTCAAGAGCACGAAGCGTTCGCCCGGCGCGTGCCCGGCGATCTGGTCTTCGGTCCCCTTGCGCCCGCGAAGCAAGCCGTCCAGCCGGTATTGCCCCGGCGCGACCAGCGTGGCGTTGCGGAACTGGACGATTTCCCCGCCGATCACGGCGGCGTTCGCGCCGTTCAGAACCTGAAGGCTTGTGACGCTTTCCAGCGTGTCCGCCGGGTTCAGCATGGTGACGGTGACGCTGTTCGCTTCGTCCCAGAATTCCGGGGTTCCCGCGCCCAGCGCGCCGTTCGTCGTGCCGATCACCGCGCCGTCGATCAGATCGGCGAAGCTGTCATAGTTCACGCCGCCGTCGCGCGACCGGAAGAAGACCGCGCCGCGCCAGCCGGGCGAGGCACCGGCCCCGGCGACATAGAAGCCCGACACGTCGTCCGCGTTGCGAAGGATCGGCAAGTCCAGAATGTGCGCCGTCGTCGGACCGGGAAGGTTGACGGCTTGCGTGGGCACAAGCGCCGGGGCAGCGGTCGCCCCCTTCGAAAGCACCGCCGCGCCGTCGGTCTTGCATTCGACCAGCAAGGAACCCGGAAGGCGAAGTTCCCGGCGGGCGACGCGGACGACACGATCCTTCCCGTCGTCGTGCCCGACGACGATCTTGTGTCCCGGTTCGACGTGAAGATAGTCAATCGGAAGCTGATAGGTGAACCCGTCCCGCCCGATCCATTGCATGGACATCATGCGTTCGGCGATTGCCTTGGCGTCGTCCCCGGCAAGCACGATCGGCAGTTCCACGGATATGTCCGCGTCGCTGTTCGTGGCGCTTCGCCGGGCGCGCTGGCTGTTCGGCTGATAGTCGCGCGACGGGTCCAGGTGCTGGACCATGATCTGGCGCGGAAGTTCAATGTCGGCGGTCCGGGTGACTTCATAGTCCGGCGGGCGATCCGTTCCGAATTCGTGCGCGCCCAGGTCTTCGCGGGGCACCTTGGCGACCGGCGTGCTGTCCGACGGGAAGAACTGCAATTCGCCTTCGATCTCCGACGCGTCGAAGAAATAGGCCGCGCGCAAGGGGTCCAGCACGCTTCGAATGGTCGCCGCGCGCGCAATGTTATAGCCGCGAAGGTCCAAATAGTCGGCCCGCGCCGCGTCCAGGAAGGGCACGTTCGCCGCGTCGCATAGTTCTTCGATCACGGTTGCGACCGTCGCCGACGAATGCGCCTCAATTTCGAAGGTGAAGTTCGGAATGCGGTTGCCGAAGTCCCCCAGCTCCAGCCGGTCGAAGAAGACATTGGCAAGCCCCCGGTGCGCCGGGCAATTGCCCGCGCCCAGCGCGGCTTCCATTGTCGGGTCCGGCATTTGGGTTTCCGTGCCGGTGTAGATGCGAAGCGCGCTCGCCTGTTTCTGGACGCCATTTTCGTCGCGGAACAGCTTCCCGTCCGCCCAGATGCGCTTCACCCCCGCAATCGGTCCCCGGCAAAGGGCAATGGCGCAATCGACGTGATAGGCATAGGACGTCGTTTCGGTCTTCGCGCCGCCGCCCTTGCCGCCCTGCTTCTTCGTCGTCTTCGTTTCGACCAGGCCGGTGGACCAGATCACATTGCCAGCGATCCGGTTTTCCGGTCCGAAGATGCGCGGGATCGGGTTCCCATAGGACGACGCCTGAACCGTCAGATCGCCCAGCCGTGGACCTTCAGACTTGAACGTCGGCGCGAACAGCGCCTGGTCGATCATCGACCCCAGCGCCGCGCCGATTGATCCGCCCAGCGGACCGCCGATCAGCGTGCCGACGGCGGAAAGAACAAGAGTTGCCACTATTCGACCCCCGGCAATTCGAAGACGGCGACGATCCGGTCCGCCCAGTGCTGATCAATCCGGTGTTCGACGACACGCCGGGCAGGGGCGTAGGAATGCAGCATTCCCCGTTCGCCGCCGATTGCCGTCTGGAACGCCAGGTGCTGGGGAGCGTTGTCGATCATGATCAGCAAGACGTCGCCCGCCGCCGCGTCCTGAAGCGCGACCGGCGTCATGTGTTCGCGGCAAAGTTGTTCCAGTTCCCGGCTGTCCGGGCGGTGCCCATAGCCGCGAACGTCCACGTCGCCGACGCCCAGTTCGCGGGCGACTTCCACGATCACGCCCGCGCAATCGACCCCCGCCCCTTTGACCCGCCCTTGATGGTGGAACGGGGTTCCCAGCCAGCCGCGCGCGGCGGCGACGATCTGGTCCCGCGATACCGTCACGCTTTCGGGTCCGGATAGCGAAGCATGGCGTCATTGCCGGGGACGTGCGGTTCCCCCCGGAAGTTCAGCACATTGTTGAACTTCGCCTTGCAGGTCGCGAAAGACTTGTCGCAACCGGCGTGGATCGTGAAAGTGTCGCCGACGGCAATGTCCAGCCCCATGGGTTCCCATAGCTCGATGCGCCCGCCCGCGAAGGATCGGACTTCGGTCTTGCGCCCGGCATTGTTGCCGCCGGTCCACCAGATTTCCCCATAGTCAAACCAGCCCGGCGGCTGTCCCAGCGACGACGCGAAGAAGACCCGATTGTCAGACGCGACGCCCAGCGCCCCGTCGGTCAATGCCGTGACGGTCGCGGCGACCGCGAAGGCCGCACGGTTCGCGCCGCACTTGCCGGAAAACAGATCGACCCGGCATTCCGCCGAATAGCTGTCAATCACGGGTTGCTGAATGCGTTGCCCCAGCCCGCGAAGTTCGGCGCGGAAGGCGATCCCCGCCTGGCTGATTGTGCCGATCCAGCCGCGCCGGACGATTGTCCGGGGAAGCGACAGATCGCCCCAGTCCACCAGGAACAGTTCGACTTCGGCGTGATCATAGACCCCCGCCAACAGGTCCGCCGCCTGAATGTCGTCGCTGTCCAGCGCCCCCAGCAATTCGACGTCGGCGACGGACATGTCCGTGTCGGACGCCAGTTGCGAGGCGCTGAAGCTGTTCGCCGGGCGATAGGTGATCCCGTCCACGATCAGCGGCTTGTCAAACGACGTGAAGGCTTGCGTCACCCCGTCGGTCCGCTCGATCCGCCAGCACTGGGCAAGGCGGGTGACGGCGGGATAGACCTTCCACGACTGTTCGTCGAACAGCCAGCCGTCGCGCATGACTTGTTCGCGCGACCAGACATAGACGTCCTTCGGCGCTTCGCGAAAGGCCCGCCAGATCGCCTTGTCCGTGTTGAACCAGATCCATGTCGTGGACGGCAACAGGTTGAAGCCCGCGAAATAATCAATCTGGTCCTTCGGATATTGAAGGACCGTCGTCGCCAGCTTCCAAGTCAGGTCCGTGAAGGCATAGTCCCCTTCGACAACCTTGTCATAGTCTTCGATCTGAAGGACGTCGAAGGCGGGGAATTTCCAAGCGGCTTCCGGGAAGTTCAGGGTTCGCAGCATAGGCGCGTCGCCGCGAAGAATTTGCGGGGTGAAGACCAGCAAATAGCTTTGCGGCGTGCCCGTCGTGTCGCCGAAATAGGCGGCTGTCTCGATCACGCCCGCCTGAAGATTGTCCCAGCCGTCCGCCCCGCCCCGGAAGTGGCGGTCGATTTCCGGCGCGCGGTCCGGGGCAAATACGCCCTTCAGCGCGGAAAGAAGGTATTGGGTGGCGACGCCAAGCTGATCCCGGCACCATTCCAGATAGGGCAGTTGCGCCGGGGCTGGCTGTCCGAAGACCGAAGTCAGGCGCGGCGTCGGGACCGCTTGTCCGGTCGCCGCCACATAGGCGGCTTCCGTCGTCGCGTCATAGATATGCGGCGCGTTCGATCCATAGCTTCCGTCCCACCACCACGGTTCGCCGATCTGGAAATGTTTCGCGGCACCAGCCGGAAGAAGTTCCAGCGCCTCTAGAAAGACGTCGCGAAGATAGACCAGCCCGTCCGTGTTCGTCGGGGCGATCAGGGACGACGGCGGTTCCCAGCCGGTTTGCGCTTCATTGCCCAGCGCGTCGCGCTGTTTCCATGGCGTCGGCATGAACTGGGCAAGGATTTCGAACGACACGGAAATGATGATCGTGAAGCCCTTCGCGTGAAGGCGGGCGAAGAATTCTTCCAGCCATTGCACCGTCGGCGCGTTCAGCTTGGGCTTCGCCGGATCGACGACATAGCGCGCTTCGCCCGCGTTCCACGAAAGCGAATGGAACTTGCTGATCCCCATATAGAGGACATACGGCCCCCGATACCCCAGCGCGTGAACCTGTTCGACCAGCCGTTCCGGGCTGAAGGGGTAGGCGTTGTCGAACCCGTCCGTCATGCGAAGCGCGTGCGCCGGTTGCGGCGTCGTCAACATGGGAAGCGTGCTGTTCGGCCCGGTGACGCTGATATTCGAAATGTCCACTTGGGCAGGGCTTTCGCCGATCTGTTCGTCCGTCGCCGTCTGGACGAAGGCTTCCGCCCCGGCGGCGATGCTGAAGCCGCCCGTCGTGCTGATCGGCGGGGTGATCGAAACTGTCTGGACCGCGCCGGCCGTCGTGGACGTCACCGTGTAGGCGGGCACGTCGAAGCTGGAACCCAGAATGAAGACCTTCGCCCCCGGCGTGATCGGTCCGCCGTCGCCGACGTTCAGCGTGATCGACGACGCACCCGGCGCCGCCGGGGCGGCAAGCGAACAGTTCCCCCGCCCAGCCGCCAGCGGCTGAAGCGAAATGAACATGCGCTTCACGTCCCCCCAGGGGACGTTCGTGTCCGCGAAGAAGCCGGAAAGCGTTGTTTCGTCGAAGACGATCCGGACATGGCAATTGTCCGGCGTGCCGGACGTCTTGTAATTCCAGATGCGAATGAAGTGCGTGCCGCTGCTGAATGTCTCGACAGTCAGCGTCACGGACTGAAGCCGGTCCATGGGGCGAATGCCCGACGACGCCCAGTCAAATTCCAGCACGCACCCGCGATAGTCCTTCCGTCGCGGATAGGCATAGGCACCATGATCGTCGCGGTCTTCGACTTCCCAGATCAGCCCCATAAGGTCGCGGTTAGTGCGGAACAGCGCCTTCATGCGCAGCGAATTCGGACCCGTCGTGACGACGGTCGCCATCATGGCAATCGGAAAATCGACGGTCCAATAGGCCGGTTCGAACCGGCGGATCGTGCCGGTCGCGCCAGGCTTGGGATAGCGAACGAAGCGGCTCATTCCCGGATTTCCAGGATTGGCAGTTCGGGAAGTTCGACCGCGCCCCGGAACAGATGGACAGGTTCCAGCCGGTCAATGTCGAAGCGCGCGGGCACGTCGAATTCGAAGCCCGCCGACACGGCGATCCCCGGCGCGGGCGGCGTCGTGAAGGTGATCAGGCCCGTGTCGTGATTGACGATCCAGCCGCCCGGCTGATTGATCCCGCCCAGCCCGATCTTCACCGTCCCGACGACGGGGCGGGTGATCTTCCGGACATAGGTGACAGGCCCGGAAACATAGGATTTCTGAAGCTGGAAGAACTGGTTTGCGCCGTCGCCGACGCCCAAAACCTGATCGTCGTGCAAGGGGTTGGCGCTGATCGGGCACGACTTGAAGTCGGACCAGTCTTGGAAACGGAAGGCGCGGGCACGACCGGCACGCCCATAGAAGAAATTCAGGATCACTTCATAGTCCGCTTCCGTGCGGACGCCCGTCGCGACGTTGAAGCGCAGCCGTGCGCCGGACCAGTTCTGATTGCGCTTTTCGAACCCGCCAGCCGTTTCCGTGACGTCGGTCGAAAACTCCGGACCGGCGACGCTGTTCAGCGAGATAGCGCCGGGGAAGGCAATGTTGTCGAAGTCCACGATCAAACCCCGCGCTTGCCAGCCGCCGAAATGCGCAGCAAATGCGCGCCAGCCTGGGCGGCGGAACGGCGCACTTCCTGCGGGTTCGTGACGGGTCCGTAGAAGTTGAAGCTCATGGACGGCGGCAAGCCGTCGTTCGCGCCGCGCCGCCCCAGCTCGTTCATGTTCGGGACGATCCGTCCGGACGTGCTGGGGACGAACAGTTCCGGGCGCTTTTCGCCGACGATATAGGGCTTGTTCGCCAGCACGGGTCCGCCACTGGCGCGTCCAAAGATCGACGAAAAGACCGACGTGAAGACGCTTCCCAGATCGCCGCTTCCAGCGCCCCCGGCCCCGCCCAGAACCTTCGTGAGCAAGTCGAACAGGGCGTCCGACGCCGCGTTCAGGATGTTTTCCATTGCCCGGTTGCCCGCGCCTTCGAACCAGCTCTGGAAGAAGCCCTTCAGATCGCCGTCCAGCGCCGCTTTGATCCCGTCGCTGAAAGACCGTCGGAAGGCTTCGCGCATGTCGGACGCGGGATCATTGCCCGGAAGTAGAACGCCGCTTTCGTCTTGGCCTGGGTTGTCATTGGCGGGCGGTTGGAAGTCAGGCACGGACAAGGGCGGCATGGTGAAGTCCAGCCCTGCGAAGGAACCGGCAACCGCGTCGATCCCCGACATAAGCGGGGTGACGAATTCCGGCATGAAGCGGCGTGCTTCGCGCTGAATGCCGTCGAACAGATCGGGGACATAGCTGTTTCCCACCACTACGTCCCAAAGCCATTTGAACTTGTCGCCTAGCGACTGAATGACTTCCTTGGCCTTGTCCCAGACCGCCGTCAGGCGGCGACCGATCCATTCCTGAACCCCGGCGACCAGCGCGCGGATCGCTGCGACCGCTTCAGGAGCAAGGCTGTTCAGGACGGCGATCCAGCCGTTCACGACATTCGAAACCAGTTCCTTGACCGCATTCCATGCCCCGGCGAAGTCGCCGCGAAGCAAGGCACCGATCACCCGGAACACGTCTCCGATGATCCGGAAGCTGTTTTCGACCGCCGTCACAAGCGCCGACAGGATGCGAAGAAGGACTTCCCCCAGAACCGACGTATAGGCCGCACCGAAGTCGCCCAGAACGTCGATCACCACGCGGATCGCTTCGCCGAACGGACCGTTCCAAAGGTCCGTCAGTGTCGTCTTCACGGTGTTGAAAAGGGACTGAAGTTTCGGTCCCAGCACTTCCTGGAACTTCGTCTTCAGGGCTTCCAGAACCGGACCGATCTTGTCGCCGAAGGCATACCATGCGGCGGCAACAGCAACGCCAGCCGCGACGAACGGCGCGGCGGCAAGGGCGGCGGCGCCAAGCGCGGCCCCGACGCCGCCGGCCGCTGCAATCGCGGGGGCGAAGGCGATTGTCAGCGAACCGGCGGCGGACACAAGGCTTCCGACGATCATCAGAACGGGACCGGCGGCCGCCGCGACAGCGGCGAAGCCGACAACGAAGCCTTGTGTGGCGGGGGACAGATTGTTGAAGCTGTCAAGGACGCCCGTCAGAATATCCGTGAGGGGCGGAAGAACCTGAACAATGATCGCCCCGACGGTTTCCTGAAACTCGCGCCAGGCGTCAACCGTATCGGACCCCGGCGCGGCGTCGCGTGCCGCCTTGGCAGCGCCGCCGAACTGGCGTTCCAGTTCCGTCAGCATGATCGCTTGCGCGCCAGCCGCGTCGCCGCCTTCGACCAGGCTCTTGATCAAGGCTTTCTGATCGGCGGTGAACTGAATGCCCGCGCGCCCCAGCGCCGCCAGACCCTTGACCGGATCGTTCAGCGCCTTGCCGATCATCAATGTCGCCGACTGCAAATCCGTGCCCATGCGGGCGGACAAGTTCACGACGGCAAGCTGGGCGCGGTCGAACGCTTCCCCGCTGATATTGCCGAACGTCAGCATGTTCGCGGTGACGGACTTCAGAATGTCGTCGTCGTCGAACGTGGACAGGTGCTGAAGGTCTTCAGCCGCTTTCTGAAGCTGTTCACTGGTCTTCCCGGCGACCGGCCCCATGCTGTCCAGTGCGGCGTTGACTTGCGCCAGGGCGGCGGCGCTTTCGTTTGCGGCTTGGACTGCCGACACGCCGAACGCGACCAGCGGCGCGGTGACGGCGACGGACATGGTTTGCCCGATCCCGGTCAGTCGCGAACCGAAGGCTTGCATGGTCGCGCCAGCCGTGTTCAGCTTCTTTTGCGCAGCGCCTAGCCCCTGTTCGAAGGCGGCGGTATCAATGCCGAGCGTGACGCGAAGCGCGCCGATCAGTGATCCACTCATGTCGTCCCCTCTCCGGTTCCCGGATCATGTGCGGTTTGCTGGCTGATCGCCGCCCACGCACGCATTGCCGCCAGAATTTCGTCATTGGACTGCGAAGCGGGGACGCGGGCTTCCGTCCGCCCGAGCACCTTTTCCAGCGTGGGCAGCTTCTTCATTCGGGCGAAGGCTTCGACGTGCCACGCGACAGACAGCGCCTGTTCGTGTTCGATCTTCCGCCGCTGGACGTATCCCGAAAGGATAGCGTCCAGCGTGCGGGGAGTTTGCCGCCAGAAACTGTCCGGATCGAACCCGGCTTCAGCCCATAGGCTTAGGAGCTGATACCAGTCCCAGCCGCCTGATCCGTCGCCGTGGCGATCTGGTCCTTCAGCGCGTTTCCCAGTTTCGACTTCGCCGACGGGAATGAGGCCGCAAGCGCTTCGCCGACGATAGTCAGCAAGCGTTCGTTACCGATTTCACTGGCAAGGTTCAGTACCGTGTCAAAGGTGATCCCGGCGTCCTGGTGACGAAGCCCGGCCATCATGCACATGCAGACGGTCTTGAAAGACCCCTTGTTCATGATCGCCTGGGCGGCGTCGTTCAGGCCCAGCCCGGTTGCGTCTTCGACTTCGATCCACGCGCGGGCGTCCAGCCGGACGGTCCACGACTTGCCAGCGGCTTCGAAGGTCACGCCGTCGCTTTGCCGCATCATGTGCCGGCCGCCTCAGTGATCTGGCCCGAAACCTTGAAGGTGAGAACCGCCGTCATCTTGTCGTCGATCACCACGTCGTCCTTTTCGTAACCCGTGACGACGCAATTGCCGGTGAAGTCCCGCGAAGCGGTTGCGGCGGGAACATTGATCTTCCACGGTCGCACCGAACGCGAGAGCAACGCGCCGGTCAAAGCCGTGTCGGATGCGCTTCCGGGAAGCCAGTTGACGCGGATCGACCCTTCGCCCGCTTCGATCAGCCCGGCGATGAATTCGCGGACGCCGCCAGCCGAACCGTGAACCGTCGTGTCGATTGTCTCGACCGTCGGGCTGGGGGGCGTCACGGACATGACGTCCGAAATTTCCAGAAGCGTTGTCGGATTGCCGATGAAGAACTTCGCGCCGAAGCCATGCTTTCCGGCCATAGTTCAGTCTCCTTTGTTGAATGCCGCCGGGAAGCGAACTGATTTTCAGGCGGCGGGTGAAAACCAGACAATGAAGTCCAGACTGTAGCGGTGGACCTTCAGTCCCCCGCCGACGTCTTCAATCAGCGGACCACGTTCGGCGTCCAGCAAGGCGACGCTGAAGGCGATCCCGCCGACGGTCGCGCGGGTTTCCAGCGTGGCGATCAGCGCGTCCGCGACCGCCTTGGCTTGGGCGCTGTTCGCGCCATAGCAATCGAACTGAATGCGCGGGTTGCCCGTCGGATCAGCGCCGCCGTGGACGTAGTTCCGGCCCGGCGACACGCCCAGCATGGTAATTGCGGGCAAGGGTTCCTTTTTCACCCGTTCGCCCCAGGTGATCCGGTTGCCGACAAGCGCGGACAGCGCCGGGGTCGCCAGCAAGCGGGCGGTCAATGCGTCTTCCATGTCGCCCCCGGATCAGTTGCGCGCACGCTTCGCCGCCCGTCGTGCTACGCGCGCCGCCGCTTTCTCGATTTCAGTGCCCAGTTCCGAACTGATCGTTTCCAGCGCGCCTTCCTTGTTTGCGTCCCAAGCGGGGCGAATGAAGGGCTGGGCGCGCTGATGCTCGTTCCCGAATTCGTTCTGGACGCCCGCCGGGTCTTTCACGCCGACATGAACTTCGACTTCGGACTTGCCCAGCTTGCGGTTCATGGCGGCTTGGCGACGCGTCAAGCGCGTCCCTGTGGTTACGTCGCGTCGAAGGCGACCGGACATTTCCGGCGCGGCGGCGGCGGCGTCCGCCTCTATCGGTTCCGCCGCCTTTAGCAGCACCCGCTTCAGGACGTTCTTCCCCGTGGCCTTTGGCAGTTTGGCAAGCGCGTCTTCCAGTTCGCGCAGCCCTTCGATCTTAACCCGCCCCGTCATTGCCGCCAGCGGGCGCTTCAGCCTGATCCGACGACGGCGGATCGACCGGCGGCGGGGACGCGGGCTTCTTCGACCGGCGACGCGCCGGGCGAGGCGGGCGCGCTTCAGGGTCTTCAACCAGACCAGCGGCGATCAGCGGTCCGGCGTGGACATCGGGGACGTCATATTCATCACCCTTCGCCTTTTCGAACTTGTCGCCATAGCCGTTCATGTGCGGGATCAGCGTCTTGACCTTCATGCGTTCAGTCCTTCTTCGGAATAGGCGATCCCGACAATTTCGATCCCGACGCGCCGGCCGATTTCCGTGACGCCGATGATCTGAAATTCCCGGCCATCGCAGACAAGGCGGTCGCTGGGCGAAATGCTGGCGGTCCGGGCGGTCCAGCGCACCCGCCAGACGCGTTCGACTTGGGCGGCGGTTTGCCCGCCCTTCCAACTTTCCGTCGGACGTTGCTGGACCTGTTCAGCCATGAACGATCCGAAGTCCGCCCAGACTTCGACGGGTTCGTTCATGGCGTTCCGCGTGGGCGCAGAAGCCCGGCGGATCATGATCCGCTTGTTCAGCCGTCCCAGCCGCATTTACTGTTCCAGGATCGTCTTTGCCGCGACGCGGTAGCGAAGGAAGGCGATCTGGCGAACTCGGTCCAGGTGGACCGCTTGCGACGTGATCGCCGCTTCCATGATCAGGTGTCCCGGAACCGCGATTGCGTCTTCTTCGATCCGGCTGTCCAGCCGCGCGCGGATCACTTCGGACAGCCGGGCGGCTTCAGGGAAGCCCGCGCATGGCATGGGGAAGGTGATTTCCAAGTCGTGCCCCAGCCCGGCTTGACCGAACGGGAACTGGATCGGCAGTTCGTCCGCCTTCGTGCAACACGAACCGGCATCCCCGGACCGCGCCAGCAAGTCGTCCGGCCCGACGCCGTTAAGGATTAGGCCCGCGATTGCTTCGCCGATCCGAAGGGAAATGCTGTTCATGGCGGTTCCCTTCAGGCGACGAACGGAAGGCGGAACTGGAACAGCAAGTCGTCCAGCGCCATTTGCACTTCCGACGAAATGGTCCCGACGACGACGGCTTCGCGGTTCTGGTCCCAGTGCCCGACAAGCAACTTCATTGCGTGGATCAGGTCTTCCGGCACGTCCGAAGGCTTTTCCCAGCCCGCGCGCCATTGGACGACGACGGCGCTGGGCGTGTTCACCGTGGACGGCCATGTCGTCGAAGGGGCGGGATAGACTTGGGCGACGCGCGACACGGCGTCCACGGCATACTTCGCGGGGTCCAGCGTCTGGACCGCGTTCGCCGTGTCGCGATAAAGGATCGACAGGACCGAAGGGCTGTCCCCGCCGCCCAGCCAGATCGGCCCGCGCGGGAAGTGCGACAGGTGCGTTTCCCTCGTCTGAAGAAGGATCGGATAGCCCAGTTCGCGTTCGATCTTGCGATGGGCGGCGGCGCACAAGTCGGCGACATGATCGTCCTGATCCGTGTCTTCCGGTTCGATCCGAAGCTGGCGCTTGGCTTCGAACACGGAAAGCGGGTGCCCGTCGGGCTTGACCGTGACAATGGTCCCTTGCCGCATGGCGCTTCCCCCTGTCAGGACAATCCGGGCGCGATGAACCCGCGACCGTAGAAAATGCGGGACGCGTCCCCGGCGGCGTCGATCAGGCGGCAGTCGTGGAAATACTCGCCGTCTAGCTCCAGGCTATCCGCCGCGTCGATCCGGACGTCCAGCCGTCCGCAATTCGCGCCGCCCAGTCCAGCGTCCGCCGTGGCGACCGTCACCCCGTCGCCCAGCGCCTTCGTCAGAACCGTCGCGCTTCGCGGGGTCCGCGCCAGCGTCCAGATCACGGACTGGGTTCCGGCAAGCGGAACCGGGTTCCCGGCGTCGTCGAAGACTGTCACCTTCAGGATCAGGCCCGCCCCGGCGGACAGGGTGAAGTTCTGGGGCAGTCGCGCGGACCCTTGCCCTATCGTGGCGGAAAGCCTGTCTGCCATGTTCACGCCTTCCTTGGGGGCTTGCAGGTGATATGCCGAACCCTTCGAAGGTTCAGTTCCCTTAGCTTTCGCCCCTTGCGCAGATCGAACACGAAGCGCGGATCGTTGAAATATGTCCGCCCGAACTCGGCAGGGGACACGCCGTATTTGATCAGCCAGTCTTCGACGGCGCGCAGCGGATCGAACTTGTCGGGAAGATTGACCGACGCGCCCAGCCCGCGCCAGTCGGCGATGAAATTCCGGCGGTGTTCGACGATCTTGTCCAGCTTGCGTTCTAGCTGTTCGATCTGCCTGTCATAATTCGCCAACTTGCGCGCCTTGGCTTCGTCGGCGGGCGTCGGCGGCATAGTCAGGCGAGGGCGACCAGATCGCCCGCCGTCGTGCCGGTCGCCCGAACGTGCGATGCGCGGATGCAGATTTCCTGACCGCTGACCAGGTTCTTCAGCGTCACGTCCGCGTCGGCGCCGATCCCGCGAAGGGTGACATCTCCGCCGGTTCCTATGTAGATGGCCTTGGGCACCACGGGCAGCGGGTCCGTGTCGTGCGGCACAATCGCATAGGGGTTGATGGAAGACGCGATCAGAAAGTCACCGGCAACGCCGTTGAAGTTGTCGATCTGGGGCATAGTCAAACCTTCGCTGAATGGTCGATAGGGCGCGCGTCATGCGCAGGCGACAAGGTGGGCGGCGGTCGTTCCGGTGGCCCGGACGTGCGAGCACCGGGCGTAGATGTAACCGCCCGCCGGGCAGTTCTTCAGCACCACGTCCCCGTCCGATCCCAGCCCGCGCAGCACGACGTCCCCGGCGGTCCCAACCCAGATGTAGCGGGGCACCACGGGCAGCGGGTTCGTGTCGTCCGGGATGATCGGGTAAAGATTGATGGCGGGCGCGGTCAGAATATCGCCAGCCGTTCCGTTGAAGTTGTCAATCTGGGGCATGGTGTTTCACCTCTCTAGCCGTGGACGATCTTCCCGCCCCCGCGAAGCGTGCCGGTGGACGTGGTGCTGGGAAGGATGATCGGGAACAGACAGGCGTCGTTCGGAATGTCGGGCAATCCGAGCTGTGCCCAGTCCGCTACGTTCGAAAAGTTCGCCAGAGGCATGGGAAGCGTCGTGCGCGGACGGGTGACGGTGATCCCCGCGCTTCCAGCCGCGCCGGTCGAAGCCGATAAGGTGACGGAATTGACGCCCCGGATCGTGCGCCCCTGCTGTCCAGCGGTGCGCAACGCGTCCAGCGAAAACAGGCGGCTTGCCGCCAGCGTCCCGCCAACGGGCAACAGGTTCAGGTTTCCGGTCGATCCGTCGTCGAAAGTGACATTGAACGTCGCGTTCGAAGCCGTAGCGCCGCCCGCCGTATAGACTTCATACCACCATTGAAGATCAGTGAAGTTTGCCGCGCCGATCCGCGCCGCTGCTACGCCAAGCGTCTGAACGTCCACGCCGACGGTTTGCGGCGTCGTCACGGAAAGGTTCAGTCCGCCCATGTGCGCAAGCCGATCATGGATTTCGAGCGCTTGGGCGTTGTTGCTGCATACCGCCCAGAGCCAGGCCAGTAGGCTTTGATTGGGCGACGTCTGATTGGCAAAGGGGATAGCCCCCGTCATTGCCTTTGTGCAGACTTCCGCCGCGCCGGGAATGGCACCCTGTCCCGGCGTTCCGGTTGCGCGCCACATGGAAGCATATTGCCCGGCGACTTGCGCGGCGATGTTCGCCTTGTCCAGAACGATCCGGCTTGCATTGTTCGCCAGCGCGGAAATGATCTGGTCGCGGGTTGTTATTGTCATGTCGCGCCTTCCGAAAAGGCGCAGCCGCCAGACCCGCGAACGGGCAAGGCGACCGCTAGTTCAGGGAGAGATTGGGCGGCGTTACTTCTTGCGCGCCGCCAGAACCGCTTCGATCTTCGCGGCACGATCCGCCCCGTCGACGACCTTCACCTTTTCGGCGGCGATCAGCTTGTCCAGCGCGGCGTCGTCCAGCGTGGCGGGATCGACAGGTTCGTCCGTCTTCGCCTTCGCCGCCTTCACAGGTTCGGCGATCTTGCGTTCGATCAGATCGTCCGCAACGGCGTCTTCGAAGCCCGCGACTTCGCCTTCATTGTAAAGCGCGCCGACAATGAACGGCATGAGAAACTTGACTGCTTTCATGGGATTTCCCCTTGGATCGGATTTAAACCAGTGGCGGGGCTGAAGCGATTATGCCCCAGTCCCGCCAGTGTCGGATCACATGGCCCAGGTGACGCCGGTCAGAACCGCGAAGGCGGTGTCATAGCGGACCTGGGTGTCGTGTTCGGCGATCAGACGGACGACAGTTTCGTCATTGCTGAACGCCGCGCGCATCGTCCCGCCGTCGTCATAGGCGGCAACGTCGGAAGCCGCGATTGCGATCTGTTCCGTGTCGCCGATCATGAACTGGGCGAAGTCGCCGAAGTAGATTTCCGACTGATTGGTGCCCGCGCCGAGGTTGTCCGGGACCGACGTGGTGACGCCAATCGGGTAAATCCCCAGCCGCCCTTCGGCGACTTCCGGGAACGCCTTGTTCCCGTTGCCGTCGCGGAGGTTTTCCAGGAACAGCAACGTCCGGGGCGACATGATATAGCCGCACTGGGTCATGGGAATGTTGGCGTTCAGCACCGCCAGCCGCAGCTTGCCCAGATCATTCGTGACGTTGACCAGGTTCACGGTCGCGTTCGCGGCGATCACGTTCCCGGCGGCGATCAGGTTGCGAAGGCCCGTCGGCGCGGTTGCCGATCCGACCCCGCGAAGAAACTGCTGATCTTCACGGCGCGACACGCCTTCGACCAGATCGTCCCTGATCATCATCTGGACGTTCAGGGACGCCCGGCGAATGAGCTGATTGGTGATCGGGACCAGCGCCGTCAGGCGCTTCGCGGACATGGTGATCTGTCCGACGGTCGCTTCCGTCTTGGGTGCCGGGACACGTTCGCCGACGTAGCTGGCGTTCGTCCCGGCGGTCTTCCGGCGCGTCGTCAGGTTGCCGTCGGGCATCGGGATCGTGCGTGCCCCCATCTGGCGCATGACGACACGGGGGCGCAGAATGTCAATGAAGTCCGACGAATAGGCGGTGTCCACCAAGAACCCGCCCTTCGTGTTCGTCGCCTGCTCCATGTTCGCGACGATCTGCCCCATCTCCGAACCGTAAAGCTGTTCGGCGGCGCTTGCCATGGCGCGCTGATCCCCGCCGCCAATGGCGAACGCTTGGGCGATCCGCGCCATCATGATCCCCGGCTTCGTCGGTTCGCGGACCTGGGCGGGGAAAGTCACCCCGCCGCCGCCCGCGCCGGGCGTGCCGCCGGGAAGGATCACGGGCGAAGCCGCCGACGCCTTCAGCGCCAGCATTTCTTCTTCGCGACGGATCGACGCCTGAAGGGCACCGGCACGCGCCTTCAGTTCGTCGAACGACGTCTGTTCTTCCGCCGAAAGATCACGCGGATCGCCGGTTTCGGCGTCCGTCGCGGCTTCGATCACGGCGTCCATATCGGCAAGGACGGCCGCCAGCTTTTGCTTCAATGCAGCAATGCGCAGCATAGTTCAGTCTCCTGTGGTGAATGAAGCGGCGCGCATTTGCGCAACTTCGAGGGAAAGCGCCGCAGCGGCCCGCCTTGGCGTTGCTGAACGGGAAGGCCGCGCAAGCCGCTGAAGGACCGCTGCGAGGCCGCCAGCCTCAACACGGTCGATCATTCCGGCTTCCTTGGCCTGCCGTGCAGACTTCGTTCCGCCGCGACCGAAGTCCCGCTTCACTGTGGAAACGGGCACCTTCCGGCCGCGCGCGACGTCGGACAGGAACACTTCTTCGATCCCGTCGATCATTTCGCGAACCTTCGCCTGTCCTTCGTCCGTGGACAGGTCCACGCGCTTGTCGGGCGCGTTGGAACTGACGACGTGGACAGCGCGGGCACCATTGCTGTCCGGCGCTTCCTGAACGCTTCCGGACATCATCACGCCAATCGACCCGATCAGCGCGAACGGGTCCGCGACAATTTCGGTCGCCTGGCTGCAAATGTGATAGGCGGCGGAACAGCAAAGCCCCGACGCGAAGACCGTCACCGGCTTCGACGAACCGGCGACCAGCGCCGCGAACGCGCGGACGTCCGTGATCACCCCGCCGGGGCTGTCCGCCACGATCAGAATGTTCCGGACTTCAGGGCTGGCTTCGACCTTGCGGAAGTCGGCGGCAAGGGTTGCCAGCGAAGACGCGCCCGACATTTCCGTCATCATGTTGGCGCGGGGGAAGATCGGACCGAACAGCGGAAGGCTGGCAACGCCGTCACGGATCGCAGCGGACCGCGCGCCGGGGAAGGGTGCGCCCATTTCCGCAATCGCTTCCGCCATGCGGTCCGCGTGCCCGTCCAGCTCGACGCCGATCACGGCGGGATTGTCGAAGGCGCGCGAAGCAATTGCTTCGATTGCGTCCATGTATTCGGGCAAAATCGCCCAGGGCTGCGAACGGATCGCAGCCAGAACCCGGTTGTTCATGTGATTGCCCCTTACGGTTGCGGCGGCGCGGAAGTCGGATTGGGTTCGCCGGACACGGCCATGTTCGCCGGGCGCCAGTATTCTTCGCCCGCCTTGCCCCCTATCGGCTGCAAGTTTTCGCGGCGGCGGATTTCGTCCGCGTTCATCGCGCCGCTTTCGCGTGCCGCCTTGTAGGCTTCCCAGCGGGTCTTCACGTCGCCCTTCAGCAAGGCGTCCGGCAAGAATTCGAAGAAGTGCCCCGGTTCCGCGAAGTAGTGCGTCGCCGCGCTGGCGACCCGTTCATAGTGCGGCATCATGGAATACATGATGAATTCCAGCGACTGCTGTTCAATGTTTGAAAAGGTCGCGCGAGAAAGTTCATAGAGCAAGTGCGGCGGGACGCCGAAGGCCCGCGCCACTTCGACGACATTGAACGCCCGGACTTCGACGAACTGGCTGTCCCGGTTCGTCGCGCCTAGCGTCGTCGCGTCCATTTCCTGATCCAGAACCGCAACTTCGCCCGCCTTCCGGGCACCGCTGAACATGCGCTTCCAGTCAAACTTGATCTTCGCCTTGTCTTCCGGATTGACCTTGCCCTTCGCTTTCAACAGCGTCGCGGGCTGGGCGTTGTTCTCCCAGAAATGCCGGGCATACTCCCCGGCGGCGACCGCCGATCCCAGCATGTCGTCCAGCAACTTGACCCGGTTCACCCCCAGCAAGCCGTCGCGGCTGAAGCCGGGGACGTGCCAAATGTCGGTCCGGCTGAAGCGTCCCGACGATCCGTCGGGAAGCTGGGCGTCATAGAACAGTTCCAGCCCGTCGGTCCGGTCCCAGAACTGGGCGGGCTGAACAGCGCGCGGGTTCAGGCGAGACAGCGACTTCGGGCGGAACATGCCGTCGCGGTGGACGAAGTTCGCGAAGCCGCCCGCCATAAGCATGTCGCCCAGCAAGACTTCTTTGAACAGGAAGATCGACTGGGCGTCGTTCGGGCGATCATGGAACAGGGTGAACAGGTGCGAATTGTCGGCGCGCGTCTTCCCGTCAGCTTCGCGGCGATAGTAGATCATGGGCGTCATGGCGAAGACGCCCGTCAGGATTTCCAGCGCGTGAAGGACCGCTGGAAGCGTCATAGCCGAACGCTCCGTCACGGACACGCGGCTTCCGCCCTTCGTCCCCGTCATGATCCAGAACGTGTCACTGTCCGGATCGGTCAGTTCGCTGGAAGCTGAAGGCGCGCTGGGCGCGGTTTCGCCAGCGCCCAGCGGTTCCAGCCAGCGGGTGAAGATCGACCGAATGTCCATTATAGCCCCGTGTATTCGAGGGTTCCGGGACCGGCGTCCGGTTCGACCATGACAATCGGCGCAATTGCGTTGATCATGGCGTCCACCCCGTCGATCTTGTTGGCGCTTTCCGGGCTTTCCTTCTTCGGAATGATCGTCCCGTTGACGTGCCGCGTGACTACCGCGTTCGAAACCATCCAGGTCATGACGGGATTGCCGTCGTGTCCGATGTGCTTCGCCGGGTCTTTCGCCCGAACGCGGGCTTCCAGTTCCTTCGCCGGGTTCGTGACGTTCGCGGCCGACTTATGCAGCACGGCGGCAATTGGATCGTCCGGCGATCCCAGGTCTTCGTTCAGCCGCGACGCCATTTGCTGGGCGGCGGCGAACTGGTCGAAGGTGATCTTCCGGACGGACTGGGTTGCGACCAGCCAGCGAATGAACATTTCGACGGTGTTGTGATCGACAAAATCGCCGGGCGTGGTGAGCAAGTCGCCCTGCCATTCCGGCGGCAATTCCTTCAGCGGCTTGTCCCAGATCGGCTTCCCGTCGCCGTCCAGATCGAACAGCGGCGGCAAGCCTTCCAGCTCGTCAGGGTCCAGCGGCGGTCCGCCATTGTGCCCGGCCCAGACGCCATAGGTCGATTGACCCGTGTCGCTTTGGGTTTCCCGGATCAGCGCCGCCGCCGGAATGAAGAACTTCGGCTTGACGACAATCTTGCCGTCTTCCGTCTGTCCGATCAGCACGACGGCGGTTATGTCGTCCTTGTCCGCAAGGTCCGCGCCGACGGTGCATTCCAGCCCGTGGAAGTCGTCCCAGCCCAGGCCGTCAATCGTCGCCTTCTTCCACTGATCGACCGAAAGCCAGGCGCTGGCGGCGTTCAGCCAGACGTTCAGGCGCTTCGTCAGGAATTCGCCAAGGCTTTCAGGGCTGGCCTTCGCTTCGATTGCGTAGCCCCGGAACTCCGAAAGATCGACCGCCGCGCCCAGCAAGGGGTTCGCCTTGCGCCAGTTCGCTTCGTCGAACGGATCGTCGCCCTGGTCGATTGTGAAGATGATCCCGAAATAGTGATCGGCTTCGACCGCGCCGTTCAGTATCTTCGCCAGCAAGGTCCGCTGTTCATAGCAGACGCCCCGGACGTTATAGCCCGCCGTGGTGATCATCCACATAAGCGGCTGTTTCCGGGCACCGAAGGCGGACCGGATCACGTCGAACAGCCCGCGATCCTTGTGCGCGTGAAGTTCGTCCAGGACCCCGACATAGGGGTTCCACCCGTCTTGCGTGGACGACTTGGAATTGATCGGCTGAACCGATCCGCCATTGTCACCGCATGTGATCGACCGCGCCCAAGCCTTCAGGGCGAAGGCGTCGCGAAGCGCGGACGTCCGGTCCACCATTTGCTTCGCGGGCTTGAACACCTTGTCAGCCTGGGCGCCGGTTGTCGCGCCGACAACAATGTCCGGCCCCAGCTCGCCTTCGCATGTGAGGCAATAAAGGACGATCCCCGCCGTCAACGTGGACTTCGCGTTCTTGCGGGCGACTTCGATATAGGCGCGGGTGAAGCGCCGCCGATCATCCGACTTGCGACGGAAGGCGAAGACATTCACCAGAATGAAGACTTGCGCCGGTTCCAGCGAAAGCGTCGGCGTGTCCCACGACCCTTGAACGTGCGGCAACTTTTCAATGAAGTCGCAAACGTCGTGCCCGTGCCATTCGCTGAAATAGAACTCGCAGTCCCGCCGCCGCGCGCGCTTCAGATCGGACAGGAACCGCTTCGCCGCCAGGCGGACGAACTCGCAATGTTCCTTCCGCTTCCGGTCCGCGACAGCGCCCGACGCATAGTCGAAGGCGATCTGGACGAACTCGCTTTCAAACCTTGCGACCGTTGCGCGCGAACGGGTTTTCGGTTTGCGTGACGCCATTCTTCGCCCCCTGACGGACGCGCGGCCCCGCAATGCCCAGCAACTCGCGCATTCGGCGAAGCTCCGTGAGATACGCGGCCGGCGGCGGTTCGCCAGCAATGAAGGCGGCGCGGACCAGCGCTTCCGTCGAACAGTATGTCGCGAACAGCGAACTGTCCCGTTCCGTCACCCCGGCAAGCATGACGCGGCTGATTTCTTCCAGCCAGATTTCTTGCGCGGCGGGCGACAGGTAGCTGGGCACAATCGGCGGATCGCCAGCGGTGATCAATTGGACCGGACCGTCGCCGTCCCGATCCGGTCGAAGTGTTCCGCGCTTCGCCTTCGTGACAGCCGTCTGGGGCTTAGGTCCGCGCTTCATGGCGACCCCGACTATCGGCCCCAGCGGCGACCGCCGCCGAAGATTGATCTGGGCGCGGGGACTTCTTCGTCGTCTTCAACACGGCGGCGTCCCCCTATCCACGCAATGCCGAAGGCTTCCAGCCCGGCGTTTCGAAGGGCGTTCAGGGCTTCTTCCAAGTGCCAGCCCGACGTCGCCACGTCGTCAATGACGATCACGCGTCCCTTTGGCTTCACCCGCCATTGCAGCGGGGGAAGGTTGGCAAACTGTTTCGGGTGACTGGCACCCGACACGAAGCGGTCTTCCCAGACCTGGACGAACTCGACGCCCATGGCTGAAGCGACCGCTTGCGCCAGCCGCTTCCCCAAGCAGTCGGGAACGCGTGAATGTCCGCACGGAACCGACGTGATCACCGCGCCGTCAAGCGATCCGAAGACCTTCCGAAGCAAGCCTTCGACGGAAGCCGCCGCGACGTCGCACGTCGCGCAACAGCCCGCCGCCTTCGCGCGCTTCAGGTGTTCGATCTGGTCCGCCTTCAGATCAGTCCGCCAGTGCGAAGCGACCATGTAGGCGACGCCGTTGCGCGAATAGAAAGCCGGGTGATCGACCAGCCCGGAACACCATTCCGTCATGATCGTCGCCCTGTCCAAGCCCGGCGGCGGACCCCCCGTCTGGAAAATTTAATGAAACCCGAAAGTTCTATCTGACTGCGCAAATTTTTGACTGGGGCGCCGGTCCGGAAGGCGCGCGCTGCCAGAGATTGGAAGCCCCCCCTGGGGGTCCGTGTCTCCGACGGCGCGCGCCGTGTTGAAGTCCATTGTTCGAAGGTCGATCGTAAGCGTCCGGCCGACCACGTGTTGCGCGGTCGGCGCTGGACGGTGAAGGACGG
>NZ_LSKQ01000122.1 GCF_001557115.1 Erythrobacter sp. CCH5-A1 | reverse complement strand
TCCCTTGCTGGCCTTGCGGACCTTCGTCCGCATCGGCTTCGCGCGGTCTGCCGTGTGCCCGATCCCGGCGCGGCGCTGCTCGCCAGCGCATCGGCACATGCGTGCCTTGCTGGCATCGCCGCCGCGCCTTGTCTCAGGATAATACTTGAATGAATTTCGGACGATGTGTAAGTTCTTCTTCGCAGCTCTCCCCCAAGACAGCTGCCAGCAACCCGAGGTCTCCTATGAGACCACCCTAGATGGCCCTGCACAGCGACCCGGCAGGGCCATCATTTTTATCGCCATCGTTGCCGTTCGCGACATGTCGCTCACAGCAAGAGGGAAGGGGGATTGATCGAGCGTTCCATTGAGGAGTGCTTGACCATGACAATGACCTTTCAGCTGCGAAGCAAGGTTGCTCCAGCCTCGAAACCGGCATGCATAACGCTTCAGCAATTAACTGCCTTCCGAGCCTTCGCGCAATCGCATGGACAACTTGTCGGCATCTTTGATGACCCCGATTTCTCATACTTGGAAGATGGCTTCGATGCCCGCGTGTGCCCATGGAGCTGGGCGACCCTAGCCCGACTCTTTGGGAACCAGGAAGCGGTAATCAGCGTCATCGAAGAAGCGCAGTTTCTCGGCCTGAACGTCCATATCTGGAGAGAACGCGCTGATGCTCAAATTATGATGGGCGTCTCCTCGACTCCAGATGGTGCCTTTCCGATCAATCTCAGCGATACCAATGGTCAGCTTCTGCTTGACGCAATCGGAATGGGCAACGCTTCGACAGGGTCGATTGACGCCGATGACTTGAGCCAAGCTATCAATGATCCACCAACCCGCCGACATCTCACATGGGGCGGAATGGAAACATGCCTCGAACAGCTCGACAGGATGCTTCGCGCATGCCTGTCAGCCGATCCACAACTCGTCTGGCGATAGCCTCCAGCCAGACCAAACGGGAAGGGCGCTGACCATGTCAGCGCCCTTCTTTATTTGCCTTCACGGCTTCGAGAATCCTTAACGCGGTTTCGAAGCACTCCTGCTAAGCCAGAAGACGCTTCTCGACCTCTTCTATTCCGAGGGCTTTCATACGGCTCAGGAGAGCCTCAAGACGATCTGAATCGAGCTTTGAAAGAACGCTCTTCGTCATCGCCGATGCGCGCTCTTCGGCTTCGCGTTCCGCAAGCCTCTTCTTGCGCTCTGCGAGCTTCAATTCTTCCTCACGAATTGCGGCTCGTTCCTTCTCGATCTTCGCTGCCATCACACGTTCCCTTATCGCCCTGCGCTGCAAAGCATAGGGCTATCCTTCTGAGGATCAAGACGGCAGTGAATGTCCAATCGCTGAACAGCGATTGACGATGAAAGCGCCTTCGCCAAGGCTTGGCGCTTTGGAGGCGGGATCGCTCCGCTCAGCCCAATCGTCCCGTAGCCGAACGACCCGCGCAGCGACTACCCCACAGGAATTCCAGACTCACATCAGGATCGAAGACCAGGACGGCATCAAGCCCCGGTCGCAGTCCCTAAGGAATGCACACCGAATGCGGCGCCCGCTTACCTAAAGTATCTTAAAATCAACAGCATAT
>NZ_LSKQ01000121.1 GCF_001557115.1 Erythrobacter sp. CCH5-A1 | reverse complement strand
CATGGCACGGCCTTCAACGCGCGCAGAACCCGGGCGAGCGCCTTCTCGTTGACGAAGCTGTCGACGGTCAGGCGCGCACCGTTGCCAAGCTCGATGGCAATCGCGCCTGCTCGTTGTTGCCCGGGCGGAGGAGAAGCCGCAACATCTTGCGCCAAGGGGCCGACCGAAGACTCCGGTTCGTCAGCAATGATCTCGCACGCTGAAGCTCGCTCCGGGGTCGCCACGAACTGGCCACATGGGATGAACTCCAGCGCCTCCCTTGCAATCGCTTCAGCCTCGCGCCGGTTGGCACGCCAGTTGTAGATCACACTCTTGGCAATGCCATGCCTGCGCGCGACCGACACCACCGTGACATCGGGACGCAGGCTCTCGGCGACGATCGCCGCCTTCTCTGCGTCAGAATAGCGCCGCCGTCGCTCCGTGCGCACGATCACGCCGCCACCTTCGATCACAGGACCTCCTTCTGGAGTCCAGAAAGAACTCCCTTCAGGAACCGTCCTTCACCGTCCAGCGCCGACCGCGCAACACGTGGTCGGCCGGACGCTTAC
>NZ_LSKQ01000120.1 GCF_001557115.1 Erythrobacter sp. CCH5-A1 | reverse complement strand
AGCAAAACGACGAATACCAGCTCCAGCACCGCTACATGCAGATCGAGGGCATGGCAGCGCTCGCCACACCAACCATCGAGGAGGCTCAGCCGCTACAGATTACACCAAAGGCCGCCTGAAAATGCAGCCCGCTGGCCACAACCGAATTTACACCACGTTGACGGACACGACCCAGCTGTTCGCGCTCGAACAGGTCCAGATTTCGCAAGCACGAGCCGATCGATGCTGGCTCTCCCCTGCGTCGGTTATTGACCTCCCAGGCCGTCTGATTTTGGACAAATGCCATTCCCTCGCTCCCTCAGTCCTGAGGTGCGGCACAGACAAAAAACATTGCTCGCAAACCTTGCGAAAAATGCTTGCAAGTTGTCAGGGAGCAGGTAGCTTGCCGGTGTCTCTAGCCACGCTTTGGCGCGGCAAATTACAGCTTCCTTCGAAAGGCCCGGGCGCTGCCCGGGTTTTTCATGTCTGCGTCGCTGACCTCCCTTTCATATGCACCAGCTGGTGCGGCGATCCCCGGCAGCGTTCGGGCGCGTTTCATTGCGCGCAGAAGCGCTTGTTTGCCATTCGGTCTGTTGCTAGAAAGCGAGGCGTACTTGGCGCTCTGGCAACAGGATGCGTTAAAGGGGGGCCCGTTGGCGCGGGGCCCCCTTTCAGATTCAGAGCATCATCGGTTGTCCTTCTGATGGTTCAGGTGATCTGACGCTGAGCGTGGTAGCCACGATCGCTGCGATGACCGCTTCCCGCGACGACAGATCATCCCCTTTCAGCTGGTCAATCTTCTCGATCAGGGCCGCCGGCAGCCAGATTTCGAGGGGGCGCAAGCCGTCTTTGCGGCGCCTGCGTCTTTGGTCTGCTTTCCGGTTCCGAGCGCCTTCTGCTGCTGGCGCAATGCCAGGGGCGAGGTGTTCGTGACCAGTCACGCACCCCATCATGAAGCGTCGTCGCCCCTCGCGGCGAAAGCATCAGGCGTAAGCATGTTCAAATCCGCCGCCGTTATGCCGGTTTTCGAGTGACATATGATGCTTGGCGATGGCGGAGGATGTCTTCTTCGCAATCGTATCGCACAGGCTTTGGCGGATGGTTTCGAATTGTCCCTCGCATGCTGCCAACTCGCTCGGAAGACGAGCCGCGAGAGCGACCGCTACCAGGGCAGTCGTCTCGCAGCATGGATCTTCGTATGAGCTTGCACTGTTGTAGCAGAGCAGAACGAGGCCGGCCCTGATCGGGTCGATTTCGAGGTGGACCAGAACTCTCTGGAATTCGTCGATGGTCAGGCTGCCGGCTTCGAGCCTTTCAAAGAAGCCTGCACGGCGGCTCCGTTTCAGGACCCCTTCATCGGCCATTTTTCTGAGGCTCGTATGGCGTAGCTGCATCTGTTCCTTGATCAGAGCAGCGTACATTCTGTTTACGCTATGGGCCTTTACTCCCACGACCTCGGGCGTCCCCTTGCACATCCATGCCTCCGCCATGCCACACCATGCAATTTCATAGTGTGATCTTGCCGACGGGAATTTTGCAAGTGGAAAATTCACCCTGCGCAACGAGCAAGGCACAGAACACAAGGGTTTCACGTACGCCGCAATGGACTTTCGTCGTGGCGTTCAACTCCCCTTTAAGTCGTTCGATAGCCGCATTTTCCTTCGAATTGAGCCGAACATAAATGCGAATCGGGCCGTCCACGGGGAGTTGAGCCACCAATCCCGCTGCATGGGCCTCCTTCGGCTCTTGATACGTCGCCAGAGCATAGAGCAGTACGTCTTTGAATTTTACGAACCGCCCCTGTACCAGGCTCAACGAAGCGATGGCCTTTACGATCTGTTCGAAGGCGGCCTGGCTGACGGCGATTTCGTGCGCGACATGCGTGTTCTGCTTCACGTCCAACCACCTTCCTGTGTTTCCAGAAGGGTTGCCCCTTCATCCCTTTCCGACACGGGCTCGAATCATTTTTTCTGGCGGGCGGAAAGCCCTGGTCAGGAATCCCGACCGGGGTGGTCGGAAAACACGACCGGGGTGGTCAGGAATCTCGACCGCCCCGGTCGGGAATCCTGACCGGGGTGGTTGCATATTCCGACCAGGGTGGCCGCGAATCGCAACCACCCTGGTTGCGTATTCCGGACCAGTCGCACGAATCGGCGTTCAGCATCGAATCTAATGTTTGAGAAATGGTGTCCCTCGGGAGGACTTTGGCTTTGGCGGCAGACGCCAGCATCCAACCGAAAGGGAAATCTCGATGACAACACTCGATCTGAAGAATCGCAGCGGCACACTTGCTGTTGCGATTGCGGCGCTCGCAGCCGCCAGCGTGTTCGGCGCTGATGCCGCGATGGCGGGAGCCGACACGACCTTCAACACCGCTCTTGCCCAGTTCACCGGCTTCCTTGAAGGCTCCGGTGGCCGGATCATCACGGTGCTCTCGCTCGCTGGCGGCATCGTTGCGCTGGCGTCGGGCCGCTTTTCGCTCGGTCAGGTCGCAATCCCGGTTGGCGTCGGCGTCGGAGCCGGGACCGGCATTCCGATCGTCACCGCCTCGGTGACCGGCACGGTCTGACCCCTGCCCCCTCGCTTCATGGTGGCAAGGGTACCGCAGTTCACCCTTCTGGCGGCTGCTCCTTGTCCTCTCTCTGGCGGAGTTGATCCTTGGACCAGTATTCGATCCCAAAACATCTCGACGATCCAGAGCTGATCGGGTTCTGGACCCTCGATGAATTCCTCGTGATGGTCATACCCTTCACATGGGGAATTCTCGCTCAGCACGTTGTCATCGGGCTCCTTTTGGCCCTGGCTGCGTGGTTCGGCTATCGCAAGGTCAAAGCTGGGCGTTCGATGCATTGGGTCCTGCATTTTGCCTATTGGCATTTGCCGGGAGAATTCTTCGGTCTGAAGGTCGCTCCGCCATCTCATCTTCGTGTGATGGCGGGCTGATATGGAAATCTCTTTTGCCCACGAGGCGTCGCAGCGGACCCTCAAGCAACGCAACCTGCTTGCGCTCATCTGTTTCGTGCTCGGCATTCTCGTGGTGGTTATGTTCACCGCGGCATCGACGCGGGACCGCGAGGTTGTGCTGCAGCCCATCCTGCCCAGCCAGATGACGCTGAGCTCTGCGGCGCTCACGCCCGAGTATCTTGAGGCTGTGACCCGCGACACCGCGCAGCTTGCGCTCAACCGCTCGCCCGAAACACTCCAATACTGGCTTGATGGCATCGTTGCCATTTCCGCGCCGGAGGCGCGCGGGGCTCTCAAGGCCAAGCTCTTGAGGATCGTGGCGGAGCAGGAGGGCTCTCAGGTTACCCAGTTTGTCACGATCAACTGGATCCGCACGGACCCTGAAAACCTCACCAGCCAGGTCGGAGGCGTCCTTCATACCATCGTCGGATCCAAGGACGTGCGCCGCGAGCACAAGATCTTCGAATTTCACTGGACCTACACCGGCGTGTCGCTGCGCCTGAAGGGGTTTGGTGTCGTCGTTAAGAAGGAAGGAGCGAACCAATGACCTTTTCTGTCTCGACGCTCTGCCTTGCCTCAGGCGCGCCGTTGCTTTTCCGCATCGACAGCCATTTTCTTCGTGGGCTTGGCGCTGCGCTTTTCTCGGTCGGCTTCGTCATGGCGGCCACGCCAGCCTTTGCTGACGAAAACATCCTCGCCGTCGACAATGGAGAGGTTCGCTGCCGGGCATCCAAGGCCGACCTGACGCGCATTTCGCTGAAGGATGACCGGTTTGTGTCGGTGTCCCGAGTGCAAACTGGCGTCGAGGGTCAAGACTTCTCGATCGTCCACGAACCCACCCGCGGCGATATCTACATCTCGGTTCCCGAAGCCTATGCAAAGCCGAACATCTCCTTCTTCGGGACGACGCAAAAGGGCCTTGTCTACAAGTTCGACTGCCAGATTGGCGGTGACAGTGCGGTGCAGGTTTTTGTGGCGAATGCCGATATCGAAAATCCTTCCGCCAAGCCTGAGGTCCTTACAGCATCGGGTTCGTTGAAGGATCGCGCTGTCGGGCTCGTCAGGGCGATGTTCGAACAGCGCCCGGTGACCGGCTTCGAGATCCGCGATGCGGCCCGTGCCCCGGTCAACGTCGGCGATATGAAGGTTCAGCTCCTCACCGAGTATCGCAGCCCGACGATGACCGGGAAGGTCCTGCGCATCGAGAATGCCAGCTCCTCACCGATCGCGCTTCGCGAAGAACTCATCGCCGGGGACGGTGCAATCGCCGTCACAATTTCCAACCCCAACCTCGCAAGCGGGCAGGCGACTGCTGCTTACGTGGTCGTGCCTGCAGGAAGGTAAGCCTCATGGATTTTCTCAAGCGCAAGCCCAAGGATCTGGATGGCGCCGAGGCCGATGGCCGCGATGCGGTCGATGAAACGGGCTCGATCATCGACAATGACAAGGCACAGAAGCGGCAGAGAATGCTGTTTTTTGGGCTGGGTGGTGTCGCGGTCGTGGCTTCGACCATGTATGTCTTGCGGACGGAAACCGTGGTTGAAGAGGCAACCAAGCCTGGGCACGAGACCGAGGTTTCGACTGATGCCCTGATGAACCGACAGCGCGTCGATCAGGAATGGATGGCCATCTACGAGGGTCAGGTTAACTCCCAGGATCAGCGTCTCAAGGGCGTCGAAGCGCAGGCTGGCCAGGTTGCGCAGTTGCAAAGCGAGATTCAGGCTCTGCGCGGTGAAAATGCCGCGATGGCGCGCGACGGGCAGCAGGTGCTCGAGGCCTATGAGCGTGAGAACCAGCAACTGCGCCAGCAGGTCACCAGGGGCAATGCCCGCCCGACTGCGCCCGGACCTGTTGCGGCTGCCCGTGATATGGGCGTGTCTTCGCCAGCTGCATCCGGCGCACCTTCTGCCGCAATCCCCCGCCGCGGCAGCGACGTACAGATGGTGTCCTTCGCGCAAGCAGGCGGGACGGGCTCGCGCATTGATCCCGCCAAGGCCCCTGCGGTCTACACCGATTCCCCGAACTACCTTCCGCCCAACTCGATCGCGAATGCCACCGTGGTGGTCGGCGTTGATGCGACGACCAATACCCGCAGTCAGAGTGACCCGCTGCCGGTTCTCCTTCGCATCACCGGGCCAGCGCGCTCGGTCTATGGTGGCGGCAAGCTGCTTGCGACCCGCGTGCAGGGCTGCATGGTCAATGGTGCGGCCTATGGCGATCTCTCCAGCGAAAAGGTCTATGTGAAGCTGCAGCGTATGACCTGCGCGCAGCCCGGCGGGCGCTTCGCGGTTTCAGAGGTCAAGGGTTTCATTGCCTTCGGCGGCAAAGTCGGCGTCCGGGGACGCGTCGTGAGCCGCGAAGGCTCACTGACCACGCAAGCGTTTCTCGCAGGGCTGGTGAGCGGGGTCGGCAACGCCTTTCAGGGTGCCAACCAGATCCCCCGGATTTCGCAAGATCCTGTGCTCCCGTCAGCTTCCGATGTCGGCATTCAGGCGATTGGTGGCGGCGCCGCCAATGCCGGGAACACTCTCTCCGAATATCTGATCGAACGGGCCGAGCAATATCAGCCGGTCGTCGAGATGCCCACCGGTGCCGCGGTCGAGGTCGTGTTCCTCGATGGCACCTTCATCAGGAATTGAGGCCCGTAATGGAATTCAAATGGACCACATGGAAGGTCGCAGGGGCCGCCCTTGCGCTCACCGGTTCGGTCGCTGCAATTGCCGCCGCCGCTCATGCCGCGGCGGGAGATGACGCTGCGACGATCAAGGCAGCGCTGGTCAAACGTCTCCCCAAGACCGAGATCACCACGATCGACTGCGAAAAGATCGAGGGCGTTTGCGAAGTTCAGGCACGCCAGAACCTCTTCTACATCGACAGATCGGCGCGCTATCTCATCATTGGCCGCGTCTACGACATGGAGACCAAGCAGGATCTCACAGCCGCCCGGTTGCTTGAGATGAACCCGGACATGCTGGTCGGCGCGGGGGTCGCTGGGGAGCAAGAGGACGCGGCCGAGCCAACACCGGCACGGCAGTCAGGTGCGGGCGCCGCGGAGCCACTGCCACGTATCGATCCCGCAGCGCTGGCAGCTTTGCCCTCGAGCGGCAGCGTTGTGATGGGCAAAGGGGGCCGGACGCTCACGGTCTTCAGCGATTTCCGGTGCGGGTACTGCAAACGCCTCCACGAGACCCTCGCCACGCTCGACGTCAAGGTCGTTGAGCGCCCGATTTCGGTGCTCGGCACCCGCCCAATCTCCGAAGCGGTGATCTGTGCGAGCGACAAGCGCCGCGCGGTGAACGAAGCCTATGACGGAGCCGCAATCACGAGCGGTCGACGCTGCGATACCTCGGGCCTCGATGCCAATGAGGCCTTTGCAAGGCAGCATGGGTTCACCGGCACCCCGGTCATTGTGCGCGACGATGGCGCTGTCCTTCACGGCTTCCGCCCTCGCGAATTCCTCGAAACCTGGCTGAAGGAGAAGGTGTCATGAACACGAAAGGCGCAATGGCAATCGCGGCTGCGACGTTCGGACTATCGGCCTGTACGACGCTGGGCACCAATGTCAGCGGCAAGTTCCGCTGCGAGGCTCCAGACGGTATCTGTGCGCCTTCGCTGGTGATCGATGATAGCGCAATTGCGAGGATCGAGGAAACCACCTCGGCGGATCTTCTGAACCCTGCAGGTCCATTCCGGATGGACGATGGGATCTCCGCACCGGTGCGAGGCCAGTCGCTTGGTTCCGAAGCACTCGTTGCGCGTTCGTCGCCGAGTTATGAGCTCTCTGTCGTGTTTCCGGGCTACACGGATGCCGCAGGCACAGCCCATGCCCGGATCGCGGTGCCAGTAAAGGCTATGCTCCCGGGCCGGGGCGATGCTCTTGAGACAATTGCGCTGCGAGGTGCAAAGCCTGCGCGTGCCCAAGGGTTGCTGGCAGCCGCCGAGAGCGCACCGCAATTCATGGCGATTGCCCCTGGTATCTTGGATGACGGTCAGCCGGGTTCCGCGGGCGCAGAGACTGCGATGGCGTCCAATCTTCCAAAGAGCCCGGCGCCGGCCCAGCAGGCCCAAGCCCAGCAAGCGGCTTCTCAGCCTGCCAACCCGATCGCTGAGATCGAGGCGAAGGTGTCCGAGCGCCTCGCATCACAGCAGCGATTGTCGAGGCGCGAGGCCGCCTCATTTCCTGCAACGCCGGAGTAATGCGCCATGCTGCAGGCCTTCACCAACATCATCGATCTGGTAACCGGCGACGCTCGCAAGCCTGAGCAGAACGCCCGGCCTGCCAGCGTTCCAATGCTCTCGCATTTCCTCGGATATCGCTCGTTCGATGAGGACAAGCGCATCTTCCATCAGGTCCGCTCAAAGGGCTTCATAATCGAGCTCGCTCCGCTTGTCGGTGCAAACGACCGGGTCACTGATGTGATCGGTTCGCTATTCTCAGACATTCTTCTGCCCGGCACCAAGTTCTCGGTCACAAACTATTCGAGCCCGCGCGTTGCCGAGAAACTGCAGACCTGGGCGTTGCCGCGCTACAAGGCTTCGGGGGTTTTCCAGACGCTCGCCCGCCATCGCGTCGACAAGCTGCGCAGCGGAGCATGGTCCACTCTTGCGAGCGACGGCCCGTTTTTTGTGCGGAGCTTTCGCGTGCTGCTGGCCGTCGGGATCAGTGATGGTTCTGGCCTTTCGACGGATGACCTCCTGACCATGCGCGAGGGGATTATTTCGGCGCTCGATTCCATCGATGTCCCGGTCAAGGAATTCGCACCAACCGACCTGATCCGTTTTTTCGACGAGATACTCGCCCCGTCTACCGGCGCTGGCGACGAAGTGCCCGGATACAACCGGTTCGATCCTATCAATGAGCAGTGCATCAGGCGCGATCTCGTCACCCATGTTGGGCGTGACCGCCTGGTGATTGAGGCCCAATCGTTGCGGCCAACTGGATCGTCAGTCGATGGCGTGCCGGAGCTGAAGGACTTCGTACCCGAGCGCTTCGATGTGCGAACCATGGCGGTGCGCAATTTTCCGGATCGCTGGGCACCCTGGGACAGCCAGAAGGTGATTGGGGACATCTTCAACCCCAAGCTCTCGCTGCCCTGTCCCGTCTTACAGACGGCTTGTGGGGTGATCCCCAATCAGGAGTCTTCCGAAGCGAAGGCCGGCTACAAGTTCGTGCGCACCAGCTCGCTTGCGGAAGGCAAGGGCGTGAAGCTTGTGCCCAAGCTGCGTACCGAAGCGGCTGAGTGGCAGTTCGTTGCCGACCGGGTCAAGCAGGGCGAGAAGCTCGTGTCCTGCTACTATGCTGTTACGATCATCGCGCCGAAGGGCCGGGGCGAGCCCTGCGAGCGCACGCTGAAGGCTCTCTACAAGGCGAGCGGGTGGGATCTGATTGACGAGACCCATATCCAGCTTCCCGCCTTCATGGCGCACTTTCCGCTGCTGCTGGCTGACGGGCTCGACAGCGACCTCAAGCGGATGAAGCGCATGCGCACCATGCGCTCGGCGAACCTTGCTGCGATTGCGCCAATCCAGGGCGAATACATCGGCGGCAACATCCCGCACCTGCTGTTCATCGGACGCCGGGGTCAGCCGCAATTCTGGTCACCCTTCCAGAACAGTGCCGGCAACCACAATGTGGCAATCTCGGGCAAGTCCGGTTCAGGCAAGTCGGTGCTGCTGCAGGACCTCACGGCAAGCTTTGCAGGGGTTGGGGCCAAGACCATCGTGATCGATGACGGCCGCAGCTTCGAGCATATGGCCAAGGCGCTGGGCGGGACGTTCACCGAGTTCAAGCTGTCGTCGGGCATTTCGATCAACCCGTTTCGCATGATCGACGAGGCCCTTGCCGAAGGTGACGACGACTATTTGGTCGACTGCCTTGCGATGCTCAAATCCATCGTGTCGCAGATGGCGCGCAATGAGACCCGGCTCAATGACACCGAACGCGGGCTTATCGACCAGGCGGTCAATCTTGTGTGGGACAGCCATGGGCGGGATGGCACCATCGATCACGTGATGCAGGCCCTCAAGGGCCAGGAGCATCCTTTCGCCTATGACTTGGCGACTTCGCTGCTTCCGTTCGCGGAAAAGGGAACCTACGGGAAGTTCTTCCTTGGCGATGCCAACCTTGATCTGTCGGCTGATCTTACCGTGTTCGAGCTCTCGGACCTTGCGACCCGGGTGGAGCTGCGCGGCGTCGTTCTGACTTCGATCATGTTCATTGCTTCGCAGGTCATGCGCCGGATGGACCGCGCGATCCCGAAACCGCTGATCATCGATGAGGCCTGGCAGATGCTGAAGGGCGGGGCGATGGCCGACTTCGTCGAGACCTATTCGCGCACCTGCCGCAAATATGGCGGCGCGCTGATCACTGCCACGCAGTCGATCCACGATTACTACAAATCCGAAGGCTCGCGGGCCGCCCTCGAAAACTCCGACTGGTTCCTTATCCTCCAGCAGAAGGGCGAGACCATCTCGGATTTTCGCAATTCGGACCGGTTCGAGATGGACAACATGACCGAGGCTTTGCTGCGGTCGCTGAAGCGGAACGGCACCGACTATTCGGACATCTTCATTCGGGGTCCAGAGACCGAATGCGTCGCTCGGCTCGTCCTCGATCGGTTTTCTGGCACGCTTTATTCATCGAGCCCGCATGTCTTCGCTCAGATCGAGGACTATGTGCACCGTGGCTACCGGATGCAGGATGCGATCGAGGCAGTCGCATTCCCTGAAGAACATCAGGTGCCTGAAGATTTTCCGATGAGGGAGGCTGCGGAATGAGCACGCCTTTTCGTCCCTTGGCTCGTCCTCTTGGCCGTTCCACGATGCGTCACTCGGCTACTGCGCGCCGCAAGAAGGCCGCTCAGGATCTTCTCGTTATTGCCCTTCGGTTCAGCGGTTGGCTTGCCACCAGCGCGCTTGCGACCCTCGGCATCGCCACGCTGTTCTTCCTTGTCCTTGGCGGCTTCACTCTCGATGGCCTGATGCTCCAGTTGGACAATCTCGCGTCGCGCTTCGTTGCAGCAGACGCTTCGAGACGCGGCCAGTTCGCGGCCATCAGCTTTGGCGTCATGCTCACGGGCTTTGCGCTGATCGCCTTTTTCCGCCGCGCGAGCCTGATTTCAGCCTTTTCTGTTGCCGGAGATGACCAATGACGGACCTTTTCGACCATATGGCGGCGCCTGCCACACCTACGTCTGCAAAGGCCTCGCAGGTCAGACCTCGCAGTCGCTTTGCCGCGCTGTCGGCTCGCGAAATCCTCCTGTTCGCGGGCGCAGCGACAACCTTTGTCTGGGGGGCCTGGGTGACCAAGAGTGTTGCCGCACAGGGGTCAGGGCAGCAGGAATTCGTCCAGCTTCAGCTGCAGGGCATCATTGGGGAGTATCTCCAGGCACAGGCACGCTCGAACGCCGACGAGCAGACCGCAGCACGGCAAACCGCTGTTTTCATGGCTGCGCTGGATGAGACGGTTTCCGGCCTGTCGAAGTCCGGGAAAGTCGTGCTCGTTCATGAGGCGATCGTGGGCGGCGAGGTTCCCGACGTCACGCAGAGCGTGAAGACTGCGGTTTACGCAAAGGTTCCGCGTCCCCAACCCGCCCAAGCGCTTGGCGCCGCTCCCCAGGGTCAGGCGGCCCGCGTTGAACAAGAGATGCAGGCCTTCATGGCTGCCAATCAGGGGCGTCAGCGCGATGGCAAACCCTGATCCGCTCCCTCGTTCGGCTCAACGCAAGGGGTTTGCTCGGCTTTTGTCGGACAGTGAGCCCCCTGTGAAGACAGGTGCGACCAGACGCCTTTCGACCGGTGGCAGGCTTGTGGCGATCGCTGGTGTCTGTCTCGTTGCAGGTGCCCTCAGCGCAGCTTCGAATTGGAGCGAGAACCACGCGCTGATGATCAACGTGACGGACTCGCTCCCGAACTGGGCGTTCGTGGTCGAGGCCAGGCGTTTCCCGGTGCGCGGGGACTATGTGGTTTTCCATCCCGGCCATGATCCCATTACCGTCAAGTATTTCGGGGCGAAGCCGGCTGCTTTCACCAAGATCGCTCTTGGTCTGCCAGGCGACACGGTGACGCGCATCGGCAATGATGTGCACGTCAACGGCGAGCGCGTGGCGACCATCAAACCGATGACGAAGCGCGGCGATCGTCTTGCCGCCGGCCCGCTCGGGGTTGTGCCTGAAGGCTGCATTTTTGCGGGCACACCGCACAAGGACGGCTTCGACAGCCGCTATGCGCATATCGGTTTTGTGTGCCGCGACCGGCTTGTCGGCACCGGGCAGCCAATCCTGTGAGGGTCGCTTTCTCCTTCCTCGTTGCTGGCGGACTCGCGGTGTCAGCGACGGCTTCGAGCGGCGGGGCAGTGTCAGTGCAAAGCGTCGATCACGGGCAGATGGGCCAGACATGGCCCATTGCTGAGCCAGATCTCTTGAGCGTTATCAAGGCGCGGCTCGACCATGCGGCTGCTACCGGAAAACTCGATCAGATGAACCGCCAGTTCGCCGAAAAGGTGAAGGCGAGGGTGATGCGACCGGTCCCGGTCTCCGGGATTTCGCCTGCGGAAGAGACCCGGAGTTGGGAGTTCGATCCCTCGATCCGGATCGACAAGGACATCCGTGATCACAAGGGGAATCTGATTGCTGTGGCGGGTCAGCGCGTCAATCCGCTTGCCGTCGCTGCGCTTAGCAAGAAGCTCCTCTTTGTTGATGGTGACGATCCGGCAGAAGTCGAATGGGCGATGAAGCACGGTGGCGATGCGCTCGCCAAGATCATCTTCGTTGATGGCTCTCCCTTCGAGCTCATGAAGGTTCACCAGCGCCGGTTCTACTTTGATCAGGACGGCCGTCTTACCAGCTATTTCGGGATACGCAGGACCCCGGCGCTGGTCGAACAGCGCGGCGACGTCCTCATAGTCACTGAGCAAGCCATTGCGCGCAAGGGGAGGGGGGCATGAACTCCTGGCGCAATCTGGTTCCGGCGCCCCTTGCTGCCCCCGAAACGCGCACGCTCAAGGCGGCACGTTTGCGCACGATGACCGGGCTGTTTCTGGTCGCCGCCCTCGTCGTTTCGTTTGGGGCACTTCGGGCGCTAACCGGCATCTTTGCTCTCGCACTGTTCGCAGGCGCGACGACCTTCGCTCTGCTTCAGGGGTTCCTTTGGGTCCGGGCCAAGAATGCGGCGGATGATGCCTGGCTTATGAGGGAGAGAGACGATGCGCTCTAAGCTCCTTGCGCTCCTCCTGGGCTTGGCGTCCCTGTTTATGTCGGCATCCGTGCTGGCTCCCCCGGTTCTTGCTCAGGGCCTTCCCAGCGGGCCTGGTCGGTGCTCAGGCAGTTTCGTCAATCCGGTGACCGATGTGTGCTGGGGCTGCATGTTCCCTTTGTCGCTGGGGTCGCTCAAGATTTGGCCATCATCGCGTGCCGACACCGACAATCCGGATCTTCCGATCTGCGCCTGCGGCACGCCGGTGCCGCGCATCGGCCTTGCGATCGGGTTCTGGGAGCCGGTCCGGCTCATTGATGTCTCGACCAAGCCGTGGTGCTTTCCGAACCTTGGCGGCATCAAGCTCGACCCCGGTTTTTCGATCGGTAACGGTTATGCCTCGGATGGCGCGCAGCTAGGGGGCCAGTCCCAGCGCACCGCCAAATACCACGTGCACTATTACATCTACCCGCTTCTCTACTGGCTCGAAGTGGTGACCGATTTCCTGTGTCTCGAGGCGAGCTCGTTCGACGTTGCCTATATGAGCGAGATCGATCCGCTTTGGCAGGACGACGAGCTGGCATCTCTGCTCAATCCCGAGGCCGCCCTTTTCACCTCAGTCATCGCGCAGGCCGCGTGCTCGGCCGATTGCATCTCGGCCAGCGCAAGACTGCCTATGGATGAGCTGTTCTGGTGCTCTGGTTGCCAAGGTTCGATGTATCCGATGAACGGCAATGTTGGTGCCAATATCGGCATCAAGCAGTCAGCGCGGCTCGCGGCCGAGCGCATGGTCTACAAGCTCCACCGTCAGGGTCTCGCCTGGGGCACCAGCGGATCGAAAGCGCTGTGTTCCAAGTATATCATGCCGATCCTCAAGAAGAGCCAGTACCGGATGCAGCAGGTAAATCCGACGCCCATGGTGAGTGGCCGCGAAGCCTGTTCTCCGATTGGAGCGACCACGATCTTGCCCAAATCTGGGCAGGTCTATCCCGTCAAAGGCGAGGATGTCGGCTTCCTCCTCTGGCGCAAACGCAATTGCTGCATGTGAGCGCCGTGACGGCGCAGAAAGGAAATATGTATGTAAT
>NZ_LSKQ01000119.1 GCF_001557115.1 Erythrobacter sp. CCH5-A1 | reverse complement strand
TCCGGTATTGTTCGTCCTTAGCGTTGCTTGGCGTACCTCCCACGCTATGCCCTCTCCATGATCAGCTGCAGCACGCTCTCGGCAATGCTGCGCAGGAAATCGCTGTCTCCGGTCTTCGCCATCAGCTCGGCAAGCGGTAGTCTGTCTTCGGTCATCGGGATCAACTCCTCGGGTGGGTGTGACGTGTGGAAACTCCACCTTACCGATGAGCCCGGTGGCCACCGAGATCGAAACTGCTGGTGGTGGGGCATGCCCCACCACCAGCAGCACCTAAATCTCCACCGAAAATTACACCACGAGCGCGGACGCTAACGGAGCTATGTGCATGCGGAGGTTCTCGGAGGGGTTCAGCGCCGTAGGCGCTGGACCCCGGAAGAGAAGCTCCGCATGGTCGAAGAGACCTTCCTGCCAGGCAACAGCGTTTCCCGTGTGGCGCGCATGCACGGCGTAGCGCCCAACCAGCTGTTTGGCTGGCGCCGGCAGGCGGCAAGTGGCGCGCTGACCGCCACCCGCGCAGGCGGCGAGGTGGTTGCGGCCAGCGAGTATCGGGCGCTCGAGAACCAGGTGCGCGAGCTGCAGCGCATGCTCGGCAAGAAGACGATGGAGAACGAGATCCTGCGCGAGGCGATCTCGCGCGTGGCAGGTCCCAAAAAAACGCCGTTGCGCACGCTCTCGTTGCCGGAGGCCGACCTGTGAGCGCGGTGGCGAGTGTGCTCGGCGTCTCCCGGCAGCATCTCTCGTCAGCCAGACGCAAGGCCGCTGCACGCCGCCGCGGCAGACCTCCGCTGCCCGAGGAAGAGCTCGTCGCGCGTATCCAGGCCCTTATCGCCGATCTGCCGACCTATGGCTACCGCCGGATCCATGCGCTCCTGCGGCGGCAAGCACGCAATGGCGGGCCATCTGCGCCCAATGCCAAACGCGTCTACCGGGTGATGAAGGTGCATGGCCTGCTGCTCCAGCGCCATAGCGGAAAGGGTGACGAGCGTCGCCACGACGGGCGCGTCGCGGTCGATACCCGTAACACCCGTTGGTGCTCTGACGGCTTCGAGATCGGCTGCGACAACGGCGAGAAGGTGCGGGTCGCCTTCTCTCTGGACTGCTGCGATCGCGAGGCGATGGGCTTCGTTGCCACCACTGCCGGCATCTCCGCCGAGGATGTGCGCGACCTCATGACCGCCACCGTCGAGCACCGCTTCGGCCGCGTGAACCGCTTGCCTGCCACTATCGAGTGGCTGACGGATAACGGTAGTTGCTACACCGCCAGAGAGACCCGCCGCTTCGCCCGCGACATCAACCTCAGGCCGCGCACAACCCCCATCGAAAGCCCACAATCCAACGGCATGGCCGAGGCGTTCGTGCGCACCATGAAGCGAGACTACGTCCGCGTCGCCGAAAAGCCCAACGCCAGAGCGGTCCTCAACCAGCTGCCCAGCTGGTTCCACCACTACAACACCGTCCACCCGCATCGCGCGCTTGGCTACCTCGCCCCGCGCGAATACATCACCCAATCAACCAGTGAGGAACTGTCCGGGAATTAAGGGGCAACGACATACGGCGTATGGATCGATTGCAGTTCGGCTCAGGATTTCGCTAATCAGTTGCTCAACTGCTGGAGTTACTACGCCGGACTGTTCGGCTACCCGGAAAACCAGCCCGTCCTGGTCAGGCTGACTCCAATGCCGACGTATCAGATCGACGACATAATCTGGATCCTCCTTTGCTTCTGCGGCTAGCCCCTGTGTTGCTCTCCATTGGAATTCTTCGTTTTTCATTAGCGTCGAAAGGCATTTTCGAAGCATTGCACGCCAGCTTGACCAGCGCTCGGTGATCTTCCCAAATGCACGGTTTGCGAGAATCGGATCGTCGCGAATCAGTGTCTCAACCCAAGCGCCTTCTTGGTCACTAGGATTGGCCGATGTCGAAACAACATCGACAACAAGATGCTTCACATGTCGCCGGGTTGTAGTGCTCCAAAGAAGTGCCGAAACGGCTCGATGGTAAGCCTCTGGATCAATCTGCCGGAGCCGCTCCAATGACCTCAGAACCGTTGCGCGAACGAAGAGACTGTCTTGATTGCGCCAAGTGTATTCGGCCAGGTCTTTGCCTGTTTTGAAGCTTTTCGCTTGAAAATCGTCGAGCCAGGATTGGTGACAGAAACCGATCTTGGCTCCGCTGCGAACGACAAGTCCACAAGCTTCTGCACGTACCAAAGCATCCTTGTGCGCCGCCTCGAAGGCATCCATCGGCCGCCAGAGAGTTTCTGTTTCCAACATCTCTCCAGCCAATCGATCCATCAGCTGCAGCACATCTTGCCGTTGTGGATCGGTGCCGAGTTGTGCGGTCGCAAGCCATCGGTCGAGCAAGCTTCCGCTATCAACCGAAGACGGGGACGCACCCCGCTGGATCACCTCGACGAATAGCTTTAGAGCGAACGGCCTTCGGAGTGTCTGCCACAACGGTTGGGGGACTTCGCTCCAATCAATTCCCAGTTCCGTCAGGAAGGCTTGCACTGCTTCTACGGCGGGCAAGGCAAGATGAAACTCTTCGGCACGTAGCTGTTGGAAACGAGCATCATGCGCAGCTTCAAAAGGCCGTGATGAGACCACAACATGAACTGGTGTAGTTGCCCCTTAATTTCCGGACAGTTCCTCGGTGGTTGAACGGTTGATGTAC
>NZ_LSKQ01000118.1 GCF_001557115.1 Erythrobacter sp. CCH5-A1 | reverse complement strand
TTCCCGCCTCGCTCGTCTCCACGCAATGGCTCGCCGAGAACATCGCCGCCCCCGGCCCCGACGCCCCCGTCCTCGCCGTGCTCGACGCCTCCTACCACCTGCCCGCCGCCGCGCGCGATGCCGCCGCCGAGTTTGCCGCCGCGCATATTCCGGGCGCGCGCTTCCTCGGGCTGGCGAGCCTGTTCGACCCGGCCTCGCCGGTGCCCTACGCCTTCCCGACGCCCGAGCAGCTTGCGGAGCGCCTCGCCAGCCTCGGCGTCGGGCCGGAGGACGCGATCGTCATCTACGACGACAGCGCGATCCGCACCTCGGCGCGGGCGTGGTTCGTGCTGACCGCGAGCGGGCGCGGCAATGTCGCGATCCTCGACGGGGGCCTCGCCAAGTGGCGGGCCGAGGGCCTGCCGCTCGACAGCGGTGCCTCTGCCCCAGCCCCGGCCGCGCCCGCCACCTTCGCCGCCCCCACCCGCGTGAGGACCAAGACCGACATGCTCGCCAATATCGAAACGGGCGCGAGTCAGGTGCTCGATGCGCGCTCTGCCGACCGGGTCTACGGCTCGGGCATCGACCCTGTCCACGGCGGGCAGAACGGCCGCATTCCGGGCGCACGCAACCTGCCCTTCACCGAGGTCTTCAACCCTGATGGCACTTACAAGTCGCCCGAGGCCTTGCGCGACATCCTGAGCGCGGCGGGGATCGACTTTGCCGCCCCCGTCACCACCACCTGCGGCAGCGGGGTGACCGCGAGTGTGCTGATGTTCGCGATGCACCTCGCCGGCAAGGACGACACCGCGCTCTATGACGGCAGCTGGAGCGAGTGGAGCGCCGATCCCGACACCCCCAAGCTGCAGGGCCCCGAAAGCTGGGGGCCTTCCGCATGAGCGGCGGCGGGGACGACAGCCGCCGCAAGCCCGCCACCCGGCTGGTGCGCGGCGGGCGGCGCAAGGAGTGGACCGGGCCGGTGGTCAACCCGCCGGTGTGGCGCGGCTCGACCCACCTCTACGCCACCGACGCCGAGCGGCAGGCGGCGGGCGGCAACAATGCCGACGGGCAGTTCTTCTACGGCAGGCGCGGCGCGCCGACCCAGTGGGCGCTGGCCGAGGCGCTGACGCAGATCGAGCCCGGCGCCCACGGCACGGTGCTCTATCCCAGCGGCGTGGCGGCGATCGCGGGGGTTATGCTCGCGGTTCTGAAGCCCGGCGACCGGCTGCTGATGTCCGACAATGCCTATGACCCCACGCGCTCCATGGCGACCGGGCTGCTGACGCGGCTGGGGGTGGAGACGACCTTCTTCGATCCGCGCGACGTGGAGGGCTTCCGCAAGGCGGTGGCGGGGGCGAAGGGCGTGTGGCTGGAGGCTCCCGGCAGCCTCACCTTCGAGATGTGCGATGTCCCCGCGCTGGCGGCGATTGCCCGCGCGGCCGGCGCGGTGACCATGATCGACAACACCTGGGCAAGCCCCCTGGGCTTTGCCGCGCTGGAGCATGGCTGCGACATCGTGATGATGAGCCTGTCGAAGCATGTCGGCGGGCACTCCGACCTGATGATGGGCTCTGCGAGTGCGGGCAAGCGCTGGTATACGGCGCTCAGGCGGGTGAGCCACGAACTGGGGCAGGTTGTCTCGCCCGACGATGCTGCGCTGGCGGCGCGGGGTTTGCGGACGATGGGCGTGCGGCTGGAGGCCCAGGCCCGCGCGGCCCTGCAAGTGGCGCAGTGGCTGGCAGCCCGGCCGCAGGTCGCCCGCGTGCTGTGCCCGCTGCTGCCGTCCGACCCCGGCCACGCCCTCTGGAAGCGCGATTTCACCGGCGGCTGCGGGCTGTTTTCCTTCGTGCTGGCAAGCGACGACCCGCAGGCCTCGGCGCGGATGGCCGATGCGCTGGAGCTGTTCGGGATCGGCTATTCCTGGGGCGGGTACGAAAGCCTCGCCCTGCCGATCACCCCCGGCGGCTATCGCAGCTGCATGGAGTGCCCCACCGGCGGCGCGCCCGCGCTGCGCCTCTCCATCGGGCTCGAAGACCCGGACGATCTGATCGCCGACCTGAGGCAAGCGCTGGCGCTGGTATAGTTCAGCTACGCGCCCGCCAACCCATTCTCGCTGGAACGGATCGCGCGGCTCGCCCATTTGCCCCTCATGCAGATTGGCACCATCTATCTCGTCGGCGCGGGGCCGGGTCCGGTGGACCTCCTCACCCTGCGCGCCGCCCGCCTGATCGAGGGCGCGCGGGTGATCGTCCATGACGGGCTGATCGGGCCGGACATCCTCTCCCTCGCACGTCCCGACGCGCGGCTGATTTCCGTGGCGAAACAGCGCGCCCGCCACACCATGCCTCAGGAGGAGATCAACGCCCTGCTGGTGCGCGAGGCTCTGGCGGGCCGCAATGTCGTGCGCCTCAAGGGCGGCGATCCCTTCATCTTCGGGCGCGGCGGCGAGGAAGCCGAGGCCGCGCGCGCGGCCGGCGTCCCCGTCGAGGTCGTCCCCGGCATCAGCGCGGCGCAGGGCGCAGGCGCGGCTGCGCAAATCGCGCTCACCCACCGCGACGCCTCGAGCATCGTTTCTTTCGTGGCAGGCCAGTGCAAGGGCCTCGCCGAGCAGAACTGGTCGGGCCTTGCGGGCAAGGGTCGCACATTGGTGATCTACATGGGCGTCTCCACCGCCGGCAGAATAGCCGACAAGCTCATGTCCGATGGCCTGACCCCCGATGTCCCTGTCGCCGTGATCGAGAACGCCGCGCGCCCCGAGATGCGGGTGCTGCGCGGCCTGCTCGCGGGGCTGCCGGAGCTGGTCGAGGCCAACGCCGTCAGGAGCCCCGCGCTCATCGTCATCGGCGACGTCACCGCGCGCCTCTCCCGTCATCCTGACGACAGTCAGGATCGGGTCGAGCTTGGCGCCTTGCTGCAAGCGGTCCCGGATCAAGTCCGGGATGACGGGCGTTTTTTTGGAGAGATTGCGCCATGAAAATCCTCACCGGCAACGACCTGCGCAGCGGCGCTGTCACCTGGTGGAACGGCTCCGGATGGTCGCTGTTCGTCGACGATGCGGTCGACGTGGGCGAGGACGCCGAGGAAATCCTCGCGCGCGAGGAAGCCGCGCGCCGCGTCAACGTGCCCTACGCCATCGAGGCGAGCATCGACGCCGCCGGACATGTCCGCCCCGCCCACATCAAGGACCGCGTGCGCGCGCTCGGCCCCACGGTGCGCCGCGACCTCGCCGTGCCGACCGCGCAGAAGACCGGCTGGGACTGGGTGATCTGATGCGCCTGCCTGCCGCCACTCTGGCCTCGGCCTTCGCCTTCGCCGCCGCGCCTGCCGCTGCCGAAACCGCGCCCGCTCCGGCGCAGGCGCGCACCACGATGGTGGTCGAATGGACCCGCCTCAAGGCCCTCCCCGGCGAGCGCGCCAACCTCACCGCCTTCATCCATCTGAACTGGTTCGCGATGGACGCCAAGGCGGTCGAGCAGGGCCTGTTCACCTCCTACCGCCTGATCGCCAACCCCGCGCCGGACGGCGAGTGGGACCTGCTGGTCGAGGTCGGCTACCCCACCCCGCTCGGCTATGACGAACCCGCCACGCAGGCCGCCTTCGGCGCGATCCGCGCCGCGCACAAGGTGGTCCCCGTCGAGGGCAAGACCCTGAAGGAACTCGGCACCATCCTCGGCACCGAGCGTCTCCCCGTTCTGACTGGAACCCGCTGATGTACCGCTATGACCAATACGACCAGGCGATGGTCGATGCGCGTGTCGCCGAATTCCGCGACCAGGCGCGTCGGCGCCTTGAGGGCAAGCTGACCGAGGACCAGTTCAAGCCGCTGCGGCTGATGAACGGGCTCTATCTGCAGCTCCACGCCTACATGCTGCGCGTCGCCATCCCCTATGGCACATTGGACGCGCGGCAGATGGAGATGCTCGCCGACATCGCCGACAAGTATGATCGCGGCTACGGGCACTTCACCACGCGGCAGAACATCCAGTACAACTGGATCAAGCTCGAAGACTGCGCCGATGCCCTCGCCGATCTCGCGACGGTCGAGATGCACGCGATCCAGACCAGCGGCAACTGCATCCGCAACATCTCGTCCGATCACTTCGCGGGCGCGGCGGCGGACGAGGTGGTCGACCCGCGCCCCTATGCCGAGCTGATGCGCCAATGGTCGAGCTTCCACCCGGAGTTCACCTACCTCCCCCGCAAGTTCAAGATCGCGGTGATCGCCTCCGAGAAGGACCGCGCGGCGATGCGGCTCCACGATATCGGCGTGCGTATCGTCAAGCGTGACGGCGAGGTCGGCGCGGAGTTCTACGCGGGCGGCGGCATGGGCCGCACCCCGATGATCGCCCCGCTGATCCGCGACTTCGTGCCGATCGACCAGTTCATCACCTATGCCGAGGCGTGCCTTCGGGTCTACAACCGCTACGGCCGGCGCGACAACAAGTACAAGGCGCGCATCAAGATCCTCGTCCATGAACTCGGCGCCGAGGAATATATCCGCCAGGTCGAGGAGGAGTTCGCCCACCTGCTCAGCGTCGGCGTGGAGCCGCCGCGCGAGGAGCTGGCGCGGATCACCGAGTATTTCGCGCCGCCCGCCTTCGTCGACGGGCCAAAAACGGTGGACCGCTCGGACCCCGATTTCGCGCTCTGGGTCGACCGCAACACCCACCGCCACAAGCATGACGCCTATGTCTCGGCCGTCATCAGCCTCAAGCCCGCAGGCGGCATCCCGGGCGATGCGACCTCGGAGCAGATGCGTGTCGTCGCCCGGCTGGCGCGCGAGTATTCCTTCGACGAGCTGCGGGTGATGCACACCCAGAACCTGCTGCTTCCGCACGTCCGCATCGCCGATCTTCCCGCGGTGTGGCAGGCGCTCGACGAAACGGGGCTCGGCAGCCCCAACATGGACACGATCGAGGACATTATCGCCTGCCCGGGCCTCGACTACTGCTCGCTCGCCAACGCCCGCTCGATCCCGCTCGCCCAGCGCATCTCGGAACGCTTCGCTGAAACGGGACGCACCGAAGTGGTGGGCGAATTGAAGCTGAAAATCTCCGGCTGCATCAACGCCTGCGGGCACCACCATGCCGGCCACATCGGCATCCTCGGCGTCGACAAGAAGGGCAAGGAGAACTTCCAGCTCTCGCTCGGCGGCAGCGAGGCCGAGGACGTCAGCCTCGCCAAGATCACCGGCCCCGGCTTCGACGAGGACGGGGTGGTCGCGGCGGTCGAGAAGGTGACCGATGTCTACCTCGCCCAGCGTTCGGACGGGGAGCGCTTCCTCGACACCTACCGCCGCATCGGCATGGAGCCGTTCAAGGAGGCATTGTATGGCTGACAGTCTTGGGACGAGCCCCGACGAGGTGCAGTTCCGCTTCCGCGACGACGAGCCGGTCGACCACGCGACCGTCACGGTCGACGCCTGCTGCGACCAGACCAACGCCACCGCGGTCCGGATCGAGCCGGGCGACGACGCGCGCGTGCTGCTGCCGTTCCTCGATCGCCTGGCCTTGGTGGAAGTCAACTTCCCCACCTTCGGCGACGGGCGCGGCTATTCCTCGGCCCGCATCCTGCGCGAGGCGGGCTACACCGGCGAATTGCGCGCGGTCGGCGCGGTGCTGATCGACCAGCTCTGCCACATGCGCCGCTGCGGTTTCGACAGCTTCGCCCCTGACAAGCGCCTCGACGAGGAGGACGCAGCCCGCGCCTTCGCGACGTGGGAGAATGTTTACCAGCGCGCTGCCGACGGGCGGCGCACCATTGCGGAAAAGCGCCATGAAGCCTGACGTCTCACTCGGCAGCGCGCCGCGCACCCGCGACATGCTCGACCTCGCCCCGCGCTTCACCGAGCATGACGCCGTGCGCCTCAACCGCATGTTCCGCGGCAGCACGACGCAGGAAATGCTGGAGGCGGTGATCCGCGACAACCTCGCGGGCGACCTCGCGGTGGTGTCCAGCTTCGGCGCGGAGAGCGCGGTGTTGCTGCATCTGGTGGCTTCTGTCGATCCGAAGGTGCCGGTGCTGTTCCTCGACACCGGCAAGCATTTCCCCGAGACGCTGGCCTATCGCGACAGCCTCGTGGACCGGCTCGGCCTCAATCTGGTGGTGCTGACCCCCCACCCGGAGGACCTCGCCAAGAAGGACGAGACAGGCCTTCGCTGGTCCTACGACCCCGATGGCTGCTGCGAGATCAGGAAGGTGCGCCCGCTCGAAAAGGCGCTGGCGGGCTATGATGCGAGCTTCACCGGCAGGAAGGCGTTCCAGGCCAAGACCCGCGCCAATCTGCCGCGCTTCGAGCTCGACACTTCGGACGGTCAGGGGCGGCTCAAGATCAATCCGCTGATTGACTGGTCGGCCGAGGACATCGCGGCCTATTTCGAAGCCCACGACCTCCCCCGCCACCCGCTGATCGCGCAAGGCTACCCCTCGATCGGCTGCTCGCCCTGCACCTCGCAGGTCGCCGAGGGCGAAGACCCGCGCTCGGGCCGCTGGAAAGGCTGGGACAAGACCGAATGCGGCATCCACAAGCCGGGCGAGGAGCCGTTTTTGTGATCGCGTCGTCCCGGACTTGATCCGGGACCGCATTCCGCACGCGCTATGCTTCGAGCGATCCCGGGTCGACGGTGTGGGCGCTAAACCCACCCCTCGCGCCGATACCATTCGGCGGTGGCCTTCAGCCCCTCCTCGCCGCCGATCTGCGGTTGCCACAGGCCCGGCGGGGGCTTGCGGTCGAAGCGGGCGACCCAGTTGGGGTGGCACATATAGCCGACGCGGTCGGCGGTGAGCTTGGCCTTGGGCCCTCGCATCCTACGGTCGGCGGCGGCAGCGGCATCGAGCACCTTCTTCGGCAGGTGCGGCGCGAACACGGCGCGCCGCCCCATCGCCCGGCCGATCGCGGCGGCGAGTTCCTTGTGGCTCCACCCGCCTTCCCGTCCGTCGTCGGGTTCGTAGGTCTGCTTTTTCGTGGCAGCGGCATTGCTGGCAGCGAGCACCACCAGCAGCCGCGCCAGATCGTCCGCATGGATGATCGAGCTCGCCCCGCCCGGCGGCAGGGGGACGAAGCCGAGCTTCGCGGTGCGGAACATCTCGAGATAGTCGACATCGCGCGGGCCGTAGACGCCGGGGGGGCGCACCGTGGTCCAGTCGAGCCGGCTCGCCTCGACCAGCGCCTCGGCCTTGGCCTTCGACGCGCCATAGGCCGAGAGCTCGGGCATCCGCGCCGAGAGCGAGGAGACGAATACCAGCCGCCTGACGCCCGCCTCGGTCATGGCGGCGATCACATTGGCGGTGCCGGTGACGTTGGCGACATCGAACTCGCGCGGGTCGGGCGTGTTGGTCAGCCCCGCGACATGCACCACCGCGTCTGTGCCCTGCACCAGCGCGGCAAGCGCAGCCGTGTCCTCCAGATCGCCCCGCACCCACTCGACCCCGGCCCGCGGCGCCTGCTCGCGTCGGGCGAGCGCGCGCACCGTGTGGCCCTGCCGCAGCGCCTCGTCCAGCACCGCCGAACCGACAAAGCCGGTCGCGCCGGTGATCGCGAGCACGCTCACAGTAGCACCATGTGATCGCGGTGGATCACGCAGGAGCGCGGGGCGTAGCCGAGGCGTTCGGCCTGATCCTCGGCGCGCTTGCCGGCGATGAGCTGCATTTCGGCCGCGTCATATTCGGCAAGACCCTGCGCCAGCCGCTCGCCCTTCAGCGAGAGCACGCTCACCAGATCGCCGCGCCGGAACTGGCCGGAGACGCCCACGACACCCGCCGCGAGCAGGCTAGCCCCGCCCTTCAGCGCCTCGGCGCAGCCCTTGTCGACGCGCAATTCGCCTGCCGGCGCGAGCCGCCCGCCGAGCCACGCCTTCCTCGCCGAGGCCGCGCTGACGGGGAGGAACAGCGTCCCGCAATCCTGCTCGACAGCGTTGGCAATGGGCGATTCCCATGTCCCGTTGATGATCCCGAGCGCGATCCCGGCGCGCGTCGCGATCTGCGCCGCCTGAAGCTTGGAGATCATGCCCCCCGAGCCGAGGCCCGAGGAGGAGTTGCCGCTCGCCATCGCCATCACCTGGGGCGTGACCGCCTGGATCACCGGGATCAGCGTCGCCCCCTCCTCGCGCGGGTCGCGATCATAGAGCCCGTCGACGTCCGAGAGCAGCAGCACGAGATCGGCATTGGCCGCCTGCGCCACGCGCGCGGCCAGCCGGTCATTGTCCCCGAAGCGGATTTCCTCGGTGGCGACGGAGTCGTTCTCGTTGATGACGGGGATGACGCCCGCCTCGAGCAGCCGGTCGAGCGTCGCGGCGGCGTTGAGATAGCGGCGGCGGTCCTCGAGGTCGCCCAGCGTCAGCAGCATCTGCGCGGCGGTGATACCGTGTTCGCCCAGCGCGCGGCTCCACAGGTCGGCGAGCTGGATCTGGCCCACGGCGGCGGCGGCCTGCGCATCGGCGAGGCTCCCGCGCCCGCCCTTCGCCAGCCCCAGCCGCGCCGCGCCCAGCGCGATCGCGCCCGAGCTGACCACGATCACCTGCGGGCCCTCCCGGCGGATGCCGGCAAGGTCCTGCGCGAGGCTGTAGAGCCATGCTCCGTCCGCCGCCCCGCCCCGCACCAGCAGCGCCGAGCCGATCTTGACCACGATCCGCCGCGCGGCGGTGATGTCGGCGAGCCTTGTCAGCATGGGCAAGCTACAGGGGCGACCAATCGGGGGCGTCGCCGTCGTCTTCGACCTCAACCGCCTTGGTCTCGGTCGCAGTGCGATCGGGGAGGTAGCCGAGCACCGCGTCGAGCAATTCGGGGATCCCCGCCCCGGTCGCGCCCGATACGGCAAAGACCTGCTCCGCGCCGGCCGCTATGAGCTCCTTGCGGAAGCCCTCGACCAGTTCGGCATCGGCGAGGTCGAGCTTGTTGAGCACCACCAGCCGGGGTTTCTCGTCCAGGCGCGTGTGCTCCTTGTCGCCATAGGCCGCCAGTTCCTCCTCGACGATGCGCATCGCCTCGGCAGGGTCGGCATCCTCGGTGCCGGTGATATCGATGAGGTGGATCAGCACCCGGCAGCGCTCGATATGGCCGAGAAAGCGGTCACCGATCCCGACCCCGTCCGCCGCGCCCTCGATCAGGCCGGGGATGTCGGCGAGCACGAATTCGCGGCCCTTGTGGCGCACCACGCCGAGCTTGGGCACCAGCGTGGTGAAGGCATAGTCGCCGACCTTGGCCTGCGCGTTCGAGACGGCGTTGATGAAGGTCGATTTGCCGGCATTGGGCAGGCCGACAAGGCCCACGTCGGCGAGCAGCTTGAGCCGCAGCCAGACCCAGGCCTCCTCGCCCGGAATGCCCGGCTGGTGCTGCCGGGGCGCGCGGTTGGTCGAAGTCTTGTAGCTCGCGTTCCCGCGCCCGCCCATCCCACCTTCGAGGAAGACGATGCGCTGGCCCACTTCGGTGAAGTCGGCGAGCACCTCTTCCTTGTCCTCGGAGAGGATCTGCGTGCCCACCGGCACCTTGATGACCAGCGGCTCGGCGCTGGCGCCGGTGCGGTCCTTGCCCATTCCGTGGCCGCCGCGCGGGGCCTTGAAGTGCTGCGAATAGCGGAAGTCGATCAGCGTGTTCAGCCCTGCGACGGCCTCGAACACGATGTCGCCCCCGCGCCCACCGTTGCCGCCATCGGGGCCGCCATATTCGACGTATTTCTCACGCCGGAACGAGACGGCCCCGGGGCCGCCTCCGCCGGACTTCACATAGATCTTGGCCTGGTCGAGGAAATGCATCGCGGGCGCATAGGGAATTTTTGCTGCGATTGCGAGGGTAACATTCCCCCTCCCGCTTGCGGGGAGCCGCAGGCGTGGCGCAGCCACAGCGGTTAGGGGTGGGCGTGAGTCGCAAGACTCGCGCGTCACAGGCCCACCCCCGGCCCCTCCCGCAAACGGGAGGGGAGAACGAGGTCAGAACCTCGCCTCAACCCCCACCACAGCGCTCCGCCCCGGCGAGACAAAGCTGAACACCTGCTCGTAGTCCTCGCCGAGCAGGTTCTCGACGCGGGCGAAGGCGGCGAGGCTGTCGGTCAGCTTCACCCGCGCGTTGAAGTTGACGAGGGTGTAATCCTCCAGCGTGACCCGCACCGGCACGAAGCTCGGATCGGTGAAGGCGACGTCGGGCGTCTGCCCGTTGTAGCGGACGACCAGCGTGGCCGAGGCGGCTTCGTCCGGCGCTTCCCATGTCAGCGCGGCGCTGGCGAGGTGGTTGGGGCGGCGCACTTCCTCGACGCCGTTTTCCTCGGCATCGAGGTAGGAATAGGCCGCATCGAGGCTGAATTGTTCGCCAAGGCGGGCGTTCAGCGACACTTCCACGCCGCGCTGGCGGCTGTCCGTCGTCCGGTTGGCGGGGGTGGCGATGAAGTTCGGCGGCGGGAAGGTGGTGAAGATCTCGCCCTCCAGCTCGCTGTCGAAATATGTCACGGCCACGCTGGCGGTGTCGCCCAATTGCTGGTCGAGGCCCACTTCCCACCCGGTCGACTTCTCCGGGCGCAGCGCCGCATTGCCGATGAAGCGCCCGTCGACGAAGCCGTAGAGTTCGAAGAAGCCGGGATTCTTGACGCCCGAGCCGCCCGCTGCACGCAGCCGGGTGGTGTCGGTGACGCGGTAGCCCGCGCCGACGCGGAAGGTGGTGGCGTCCTGAAACAGGTCGTTGAAGTCGTGCCGGATCGCGGCGGAAACATCGAAAGCCTCGCCGCTGTAACGATATTCGCCAACCAGCCCGACCTGCTCGATCTCGCGCCGCTCGTCGAACACGAAGCCGCCCGGCGTGGCGTTGCGGAAGCCCTCGACCTCGTAATCGGCGGCGAAGGTGAGGTTGTGGTCGTCCGCCACCGCCAGCGCGCTGACGTAGGAGGCCTTGAAGCGGTCGCCCTCGCTGGCCGAGGTGATGCCGAAGGGGCTGTCGGTCTCGCGGCTCACATTGATGATCTGGGCGGACAGGTCATGCGTCCAGCGCCCGTCCAGCGTGTCGAGCTTCGCGCCCGCCAGCGCATAGATGGCCTCGTTGGTGAATGTCACGCCGGGGCTGTCGATGATGAAGCCGAAGGTGGGGCTGGTCGTGTCGAAGTCGCTGTCGTTGGTCTGCCCCTCGGTGCGGATGAAGCGGGCGGCGGCGCGCAGGGTGAGGGTGCCGCTCACATTCACGCTGCCCTTGCCCGCGAGAGTGTAGCTGTCGCGGCCGATGTCGCGGGTGCCATTGCGGGCGTTGGGCTGGCCGTCGGTGCTGACAACCACGGCGGAAAGCGCCGCGTCCCAGCTGTCGCCGTAAGCCCCGTAGCGCAGCGCGCCATTGGCTGTGCCCTGCGTGCCGCCTTCGATCCGCGCGCCAAAGCCCGGCCGAGCGCGTCCGCTGGCGCTCTGATAGGCGATCACGCCGCCGATCGCATCGGGGCCGTAGAGCGCGGACTGCTGGCCACGCAGCACTTCGACCCGCGCGCCCGGTTCGGCCTGCAAGGTGCCCACGTCGAACTCGCCCGCGAAGGGATCGGAGACTTCGATTCCGTCGACCAGCACCAGCACGTGATTGGCTTCGGAGCCGCGCAGGCGGATCTGGGTCTGGCCTGCCACGCCCGCGACCGCGACGCCGGGGACGTCGCGTAGGATATCGGCGATGTCGCGGGTCTGGCGGTCTTCAAGTTGGTCGGCGGTGATGATCAGGGCCGAGCCGGTGAAACGCTCCCGCAGCAGCGCGTCACTGCGGCTGGCCGAAACAAGAATGTCCTTGGCGGGAGAGCACAGCAGGCTCTCGCTGCCCGGCCCGTCGGGCCCATCAACCACGTGGCAAGGGGCCGGCAGCTTGCCGTCCTCCTGCGCCCACACCGGCGCAGCCCAAACCAGCGCCGCCGCAGCGACGCTTCCCAACAATGCAAAATTCTTCACGGATTCCTCCCGTCATCAGCAACATGGTGGCCGCGAGGGGTTTCGATCCCCCACGGCCCAGCGATGTCGCTCACAACGAAAGTCTGTTTCCGCGCCTGGCCAACCCCTGAACCCGGCATAGAGCGACACGCCCCGGTCGGTCTCCTGGCTCACGGATCGCCGCATGGGATGCTCGCCTTCCCGGATGGCCCGAAGACCCCCAGTGGCTGCCCTCCCGAAAGAGGGAGCGCACCCCACACTCACCGCTTACAGTTGCAGGGACAGCTGCGGATTCGAACCGCATTCCCGTTACCTTGGCGCGGGGAGGTGAATAGCGTCAGGCGAAGCTGACGGCAAGCGGTGTAAAGGCATAGCAAGATTGAGGGCGCTGTATCGGCCCAAAGGGCCGCAAGGCCGACCGGCCGCCCGCAGCGACGCGACCTTCAGGTCGCATGAGCGAG
>NZ_LSKQ01000012.1 GCF_001557115.1 Erythrobacter sp. CCH5-A1 | reverse complement strand
GGGTGACGGTGCGCGAGAACGCGGGCGCGAGCCACTTCGCGATCATCACCCCCGGCAACCCGGTCTACGAGGCCAACGAGGCGGCGATGCTGGCGGTCATCAAGTGACGGTTTGCGGCGGCCTTCGGGCACGCTAATTGCCGGACAAGGACAAGGGGGGAAACAGCCATGAAACACCTGATCGCCGCGACCGCGCTGGCCGCCACGCTCGCCGGTTGCGCGCCGGTGGAGCCGCCCGCCGCCAGCTTTGCCGTCACCGATACGGCCGACTACAACCCGATGACGGTCAACGCCGTCCCCTCCGATCCGCCGACCGCGCGCATCGCCTATGGCAGCGCCTCTGCGCGGCAATATGGCGAGCTGCGGGTGCCCAAGGGGAAGGGGCCGTTCCCGGTCGCGGTGCTCTATCACGGCGGGTGCTGGGCGGGGATGGGGGGCACCGCCAACCTCGCCGCGCTGGCGAGTTTCCTTGCGAAGAACGGCATCGCGACCTGGTCGCCCTCCTACCGCGAGCTGGGCTCGGACGGGGGCTGGCCCAACACCTTCACCGACTGGGCGCAGGGCCTTGCCCATGTGAACAGGCTCGCGCGCGACTATCCGCTGGACCTTACGCGCATCACCCTGATGGGCCATTCGGCGGGCGTCACCCCCGCGGTGTGGCTGGCGAGCGGCGACAAGGGCGATGCGGTGGTCGCGGGCGAGCTGCCGCGGGTGCGCGGCGTTGTGGCGCTCGACGGGCCGCTGGCGCTCGGCGCCTTCGTCGGGCCGGATGCGGCGATCTGCGGCAAGCCGGTGATCGCCCCGCTGGTGGGCGGCACCCCGGCCGAGGTGCCGGGGCGTTTCGCGATGCTCGACCCCGTCACTAACCCGCCGCTCGCAAGGCGCCTGCTGGTGATCGACGGCGCGCTGCCCGATCCCGATCCGGCGCTGCTCGCGGCGCTCAGGGCGCAAGGGGTCGCGGTCGAGGTGATCGCCATCGACCAGCAGCAGCATTTCAACCTGCTCGTCCCAGGCACGAAGGATTTTGCGGCCATCGCTCCGGCGCTGCTGGACATTGCCGGGGCGCGGTGAAAAAGCTGCGGGCATGATCGAGCGACGCGAATTCATCGGGACGGCCGCGCTGGCCCTGCTGGCCGGCGCCGCGCCCGGGCTCGCTGCGGGAGTGGACATGGAAGAAATCTACGGACTGATCGGCCAGATGAAGGCGGTTCCCGGCAAGCGGGCAGAGCTCGCGGCGATCCTGCGCGAAGGGACCGGGGCCATGCCGGGCAACCTCCTCTACCTGATCGCCGAAGACCTCGCCGATCCCGATGCGATCTGGATCACCGAGGTGTGGGCGACCCGGACCGATCACGCCAACAGCCTCAAGCTGGAAGCGGTGCAGGCCGCGATTGCCAGGGGCCGTCCGCTGATCGCGGGCTTCGGGGTGCGCGCGGAAACCCGTCCGGTGGGCTATGCCGGTTGAGCTGTCCGAGGCGGAAGCCGCCAACGAGCTGATGCGGCTGGCCCGCCAGATCGCGCATCACGACCGGCTCTATCACGCCGAGGATTCGCCCGAGATCACCGACGCCGAGTACGACGCGCTGGTGCGGCGCAATGCCGAGATCGAGGCGGCCTTCCCGCATCTGGTCCGCGCGGATTCGCCGAGCCGCAAGGTTGGCCACGCCATCGCCGCCTCGCCCTTGGGCAAGGTGGTGCACGAGGTGCGGATGATGAGCCTCGACAACGCCTTCAGCGGCGAGGAGGTGGCCGAGTGGCTGGCGCGGATGCGGCGCTTCCTCAACCTGCCCGAAGGCGAGCCGCTGGCGGTCACGGCGGAGGACAAGATCGACGGCCTCTCCTGCTCGCTGCGCTATGAGAACGGCCGTCTGGTGCGTGCGGCGACGCGCGGCGACGGGCAGGTGGGCGAGGACGTGACGGCGAACGTCGCCCACATCCCCGACATCCCCCAGCAGCTCCCTGCGGGCGTCCCCGAAGTGTTCGAGGTGCGCGGGGAGGTCTATATGGAAAAACAGTCCTTTACCGCACTCAATGCTGCGCAGCATGAAGCGGGGGGAAAGATCTTTGCCAACCCCCGCAATGCCGCTGCCGGGAGCCTCCGGCAAAAGGACGCAAGCGTCACCGCCAAGCGCCCCTTGCGCTTCTGGGCGCATGGCTGGGGCGCGGCCTCGGCGGTGCCGGGGGCAACGCAATCGGAGGTGGTGGCGCGGCTCAGGGAGTGGGGCTTCCCGGTCTCGCCGCTGTTCGTGACGATAGAAGGCGGGGCCGACGATCTGGTCGCCCATTTCGACGCCATCGGCGCTGCGCGTCCGGACCTCGCCTATGACATCGACGGCGTGGTCTACAAGCTCGACCGATTGGACTGGCAGGAGCGTCTCGGCTTCGTCGCGAAAGCCCCGCGCTGGGCGCTCGCGCACAAGTTCCCGGCCGAACGCGCCGAGACGATCGTGCAGGGCATCGACATCCAGGTCGGGCGCACCGGCAAGCTCACGCCGGTGGGCCGCCTCGCGCCGGTGCTGGTCGGCGGGGTCACCGTGACCAACGTCACGCTCCACAACCGCGACGAGATCGCGCGGCTCGGCCTGCGCGTCGGCGACCGCGTGGTGATCCAACGCGCGGGCGACGTGATCCCGCAGGTGGTCGCAAACCTCACCCGTGACGAGGCGCGCGCGCCTTTTGTGTTCCCCGACCATTGCCCGCAGTGCCAGTCCGAAGCCGTCGCCGAGGAGGGCGAGGTCGACGTGCGCTGCACCGCCGGGCTGATCTGCCCGGCGCAGCGCACCCAGCGCCTCGAGCATTTCGTCAGCCGCAAGGCGCTCGACATCGAGGGGCTGGGCGAGAAGACCATCGCGCAGTTCTTTGCCCTCGGCTGGCTCGAAAGCCCTGCCGACATCTACCGTCTGCGCCGCCGCCGGCCTGAGATCCTCGCGCTCGAGGGCTGGCAGGACAAGTCTGTGGACAACCTGTTGGCAGCCATCGAGGCCAAGCGCGCGCCCGATGCGGCGCGGCTGCTCTTCGCGCTCGGCATCAGGCACGTGGGCGAAGTCACCGCGCGCGATCTCATGAAGCATCTGCACGAACTGCCGGTGCTGCGCGCGCTCGCCGAACGCGCTCATGCGGGCGACGCCGAAGCAGCGGGCGAACTCACCGCCATTGACGGGATCGGCCCGAGCGTCGTCGAGGCGCTGGGCGACTTCTTCCACGAGCCGCACAATGTCGCCGTCTGGGAAGACCTCCTCAATGAAGTCACCCCGCCGCGCTACGAGGTCAAGACCGTCGCCTCGCGAGTGGCGGGCAAGACGGTCGTCTTCACCGGCAAGCTCGAGACCATGAGCCGCGACGAGGCCAAGGCGCAGGCCGAGCGGTTGGGCGCGAAGGCGGCCGGATCGGTCAGCGCCAAGACCGACCTGCTGGTGGCCGGGCCCGGCGCGGGATCGAAGCTCAAGAAAGCGGCCGAACTCGGGATCGAGGTGACCGACGAGGCGGGCTGGGCGGCGATCGTTGCCGAGGCGCTCGGTTAGCCGGCCGTGTCGGCGCGCATCGCCAGCGTCGCGGAGCAGTACGTGGCCTGCCACCATCTGCTGGTCGCCGATGGCGCGCCTCAGGACTGGATCGACGGCGCAGGCGTGAGGCACCTCGGGCTCGACCGCAACCACGCTGACCACGGCAATGTCGCGCGCGCCATCGGCGCGCTGCTGGCGGCGGGGGAGGGTTATCACGCCATCGGCTTTCTCGACGCCGACAACCACATCGATCCCGATCATGTGGCGCTGTGTCTCGCAGCTGCCGGCGAACCGGCCGATGCGCCCGATCTCATCGTCGCCCGGCGCCGCATCGACCTGCCCTGCGGCACGCCGGTCGCGGCCGAGGAGGAGCCCGGGCTGGTCGTCACCAACTGGCTGTTCCTGCTCCCCGGCGCCTTCCCGGTGATTGCCCGCTGGGCGCTGATCCCGCCCTCGCTCGCCGCGGTCGGCGACCGGGTGTTCCACGCCGCGCTCGACGCTGCCGGCTGCCGCATGGCGCACACCGGGCGCGAGAGCGTCACCTATGTGAGCCGCTGGGTGGTCCACTATGCCGCGAGCGGCGACGCGGTGCCCGCCGATGCCCGCGCGCTCGATTTCGATGCCATCGCGGGCTGGGTCGCCGCGCTCGAGCCCGAAGAGCGCCGCGCCCTCGAACGCAGGATCGGCGCGCGGGTCACGCTGGCATGAGAAGGGGAGGCGCGGGATGATTCTGGAGGAACTTCACCCTCAGGCCTCGCGCATCGCCGCGCTGCTGCGCGCGCGGGGCGAGAAGGTGGCGGTGGCCGACGGGGCGACCGGCGGGCTCATTGCCGCGACGCTGCTTACCGTGCCGGGCGCGCTCGACTTTTTCGTCGGCGGGGGCGTGGTCTACTCTTTCCGCGCGCGCGACGTGCTCTTCGCCTTGCCGCGCGAGGCCTACAAGGGGATGCGCGGGGCCACCGGGGACTATGCGTTGCTCCAGGCGCGGGCGATCCGGGACAATTTCGGCGCGGAGTGGGGGCTGGCCGAGAGCGGCTCGGTCGGCGGGTCAAGCCACCCGAGCGGCGCGCCTGCGGGGCGCAGCGTGGCGGCGATTGCGGGGCCGGGCGGGGAGCACACTCGCCTCGTCGAAACCGCCAGCGACGACCGCATCGCCAACATGGCCGCCTTCACCCGCAACGCGCTGGCGCTGCTAGAAGAGGCACTGGGCAGATGATTTTTTTCGCGTCGCCTGTCGAATCCGGCTTGGCAGGCGCGTCTCCGTGTCAGAGCCTTGCCACTTCCGGCTGGCCGATGACGGAGACGACCGATGCAATACATGCTGATGATCAACGAGGACGAAAGCGCCTATGCCGGGCCTGACGGCGCGGCGCTGCTGGAGGCGACGCTCGCCGGGCACATGAAGCTTGCCGAGGATCTGGTCGCGGCCGGCATCCCCTTCTCGGGCGAGCGGCTGAAGCCTGCTGCGACGGCCACCACCGTGCGCTCCGACCATGGCACCGTGACCCTGCACGATGGCCCCTTTGCCGAGACCCACGAGGAACTCGGCGGCTTCTACATCATCGACGTGCCGGGGCTCGACGAGGCGATCGCATGGGCCAGGCGCATTCCGGTGCCCAAGGGCGGGGTCGAGGTGCGCCCGGTCTGGCCGATGGGGCCCGAAGGCTGAGCGCGGCCCGCGAACGGGCGCTGGCGATCATGGCGGCGCGGCCCCGGGTGGTGGCCGCGCTTGCCGCACAATTGCGCGATCTCGATGCGGCGGAAGAGGCCTTTGCGGGGGCCACCGAGGCCTGCCTCGCGCTCGCCGATCCGCCGGACGATTACGCCGCATGGCTGTTCGTCGCGGGCAAGCGCCGCGCGCTCGATGCGATCCGCAAGGCGCGCGGCGAGGCGCGCAAGGCCGAGCGACAAGCGGAGATTGCCGACGTGGCCGACATCCTCACGCTTCCCGACCCGATCCCCGACGAACGCCTGCGGCTGCTGTTCATCTGCTGCCACCCGGCACTCGGCGCGGAGGTGCGCGCGGCGCTGGCATTGAAGGTCATTTGCGGGCTTCCGGTGGCGCGGATCGCGCAGCTCTTCGTGGTGAGCGAGCCGACGATGTTCCAGCGCATCACCCGCGCCAAGGCGAAGGTGCGCGAGGCGGGGATCGCCTTCGAACTCCCGCCGCGCCGCGACTGGCCCGAGCGGTTGGGGGCGGTGCTGCTCGCGCTCGAACTGGCGTTTACCGCCGCCTATGCCGATGCGGGGGGCGAGCTGTCGGCGGATCTCGGCGAGGATCTGGGCGCGGAGGTCGAGCACCTCGCGCTGCTGGTCGCCGAACTGCTGCCGCACGAGCCCGACGTGCTGGGGCTCGCCGCGCTGGTGCTGCTCGCGCGCTCGCGCAAAGGCGCGCGGCTGGACGCAGGAGGCGCGATGGTGCCGCTCTCGCAGCAGGACACCACGCGCTGGAGCTATTCGCGGATCGAATATGCGCAATTGCTGATGGATCGCGCGCAGCGGATCGGGCGGTCGGGGCCCTATCAGATCATGGCCGCGATCCAGCTCACCCACACGCGCCGCGCGTTCGATGGCGTGGTCGACTGGAGCGCGGTGCTGCGGCTCTACGATGTGCTGCTGGCGCTGCGGCCTTCGCCAATGGTCGCGCTCTCCCGTGCGCTGGCGCTGGCGCAGGTGGAAGGTGCCGGGGCCGGGCTGGCGGCGCTCGATGCGCTACCCGCCGACCGGCTCGCGCTGGCGCGGCCTTTCCACGTGGCGCGCGCCGATCTGCTGGCGCGCTGTGGCCGCCCCGCCGAGGCCCGCGCCGCGCTCGATGCCGCGCTCGCACTCGATCCCCCGCGCGCCGAGCGGCTATGGATGGAGAAACGCCGCGCCGCGCTCGCCTGACGCGCGCCGCGCACGGCCTGCCTTGTGCTTGCCACCGAGGTTAGGGTGACCTGTCGCCATCCCGCCTAGCCGGGTGGCATGAACATTCAGCCCCGCAGCTTCCGTGCCACCGACGATGGCGAGGACACCTTCTCCCCTTGCGCCGGTTCCCTGGCGAACACGCTCCGCGCCCATATCGAGCAAGCCGATTTCCCCTGCGTCGGCGCCAAGGCCGCGCTCGCGCAGAGCGGCCTCAGGATCGAGACCGCCGGTGATATCACCAGCCCCGCCGACGACGCCCGCATCCACCGCGCGCTCGCCCGGTGGAGCCGGATGCCCGCCATCGACGAAGCCGATTTCCGCAGCCTCGCCGTGGTTTTCCGCGGCCCGCGCGACCTGGACGAGCCGGCGTTCGAGGCCGCGCTGTGGGACCGTCTCACCAGCCTTAGCGCGCTCGACGTAGCAGCAGGCTTTGCCCCCGATCCCGGCTTCAGCACCGATCCGGGCGACCCCCATTTCGCGCTGAGCTTCGGCGGGCGCGCCTATTTCGCGGTCGGCCTGCACCCGGGCGCCTCGCGCCGCGCGCGGCGGCTGCCGTTCCCGGGAATCGTCTTCAACCTCCACAACCAGTTCGAAAAGCTGCGCGCCGAGGACCGCTACGAGCGGATGCGCGAGGTCATCCTCGCCCGCGACGAAGCCTTCGACGGCGAGCCCAACCCGATGCTCGCGCGCCACGGCGAGGTGAGCGAGGCGCGCCAGTACAGCGGGCGAGAGGTCGGGGATGGCTGGGCCTGCCCATTCGTCCGTCCCGGCAGCAACGCATGACGCAGCGCATCCTTCCGCGCAGCGGCACCGCGCTGAGTCTGGCCAAGGGCGACATCCTCACCGTGATCGATCCCGAGGGCGGGCAGGTCAGCGATCTGGTCGCGGTGGCGGACGGGGATCCGGGCGAACTCCTGTCCAACGGGCGCACCTTCGATTACGAGGAGACGCTACGCCTTACCACGGGCGCGCGCCTGTGGTCCAACCGCTCGCGGGTGATGCTGACGATCCTCGAGGACGCAGCGCCGCAGCACGATTTCCTGCTGACACCGTGTTCGGAGGCGACCTTCCGCCACTTCTACCCTGACAAGCCGGTCCATCGCGGCTGCTTCGGCAATCTCGCCGAGGCGCTGGCGCCCCACGGCGTCACGCCCGACATGATCCCTTGCGCCTTCAACGTCTTCATGAACGTGACCATTGCGCAGGACGGCAAGCTGGCGGTGCTGCCGCCCGGGACCCGCGCGGGCGACTTCGTCCGGCTGCGGGCGGAGATGGACCTCGTGATCGGCCTCACCGCGTGCTCGGCCTATGCCTCGAACGGCGGGAGCTTCAAGCCGATCGACTATGCGGTGGAGCGGGCGGGGTAGGGCCTATTCGGCGGGCTCGGCGACGGGCTGCGCGGTGCGACCCCGCTCGGTCACCTCGCGAAACGCCTCGCGGTAGCGCGGGTGCTCGGTGCCCATCCAGCGATCCCAGAAAGTGAAGTAGAAGCCGAAATTGCAGCCCGAGGAATGGTGCAGATCGTGGTGCGTGGTGGTCGCGATCCAGCTCGTCCAGGGATTGTCGACCCATCCCGCCGGAAACAGCTCGCTGCCTGCGTGCGCCATCACGTTGCGGATCATCTGGTGCCAGATGAAGAACAGGATCGCGTAGCCCGCATAGGCGATGCCGAGCTGGCTGGTGACGATCAGGAACACCGGCACAAAGGCGACCTCGATCACCGCTTCGGTCATGGTGAAGCTGTAGGCGGTCCACGGCGTGGGCGTGCGCGACTTGTGGTGGTGGAGGTGCGTGGCGCGGAACAATCGCTTGGAGTGCATCGCCCGGTGCGCCCAGTAGAACCACGCGTCGTGCGCAATCACCATCAGCGCGAATTGCCAGGCGATCGTCCACGCGCTCGCCTGCTGGATCTTCATCAGGATCACCCCGGTCTCGCGCCCCACCAGAATGGCGAGGGTGACGACCGCATAGACCGCCACGGTGCGCATCGAGGACAGGAGCTCGCGGGTGTAGTCGCCGCGGGTCGCGCGGCGCCCGAGCTGGATGCGGCGGCTTTCGGCAAAGCCGCGGAACACCAGCAGCAGCACCGTCAGCGCGCCCGCCGCGATCAGGTAGCGGCTGAGATCGAAATAGAGCACCCGCGTCATGTGCTGGGTGACAAGGTCGATCACGGAAGGCGCGGCGTCAGGCATGGCATGGAGCCTTAACGCAAAGGCATCAAATGATCATCACCTGATTGCGCGGGGACAGCGCTGATTTTTTCCTCGCCGCAAGCGGGACGGGGAAGGGCTAGCGCGCCCGCCTTCTGCGCAGCCACAGGATCGCCCAGTCGCCGCGCTGGAGCCTTGCGGCCATGCGGAAGCCGGCGCGGGTCATGGCGCGCTTGACCGCGGCCTCCTGCTCGCCCGCGAGCAATCCGGCGAGCAGCAGGCTCCCCCCCGGCAGCACCGCCTTGCCGAAGTCCGGGGCGAGACTCACCAGCGGCCCGGCGAGGATGTTGGCGATCAGCAGGTCATAGGGACCGCGCAGTTGGAGTAGCGGATCGTCCATCCCGTCGGCGACAATCATCACCGCCTCGCCAGCGCGCGCGCCCATCGGCACGGCGTTAAGCCGTGCGTTCTCCTCGACCACCCCGGTGCAGACCGGGTCGATATCGGTGAGGGTGATCGTCGCGCGCGGCCACAGCGCCAGGGCTGCAAAGCCGAGCAGGCCCGTGCCGGTGCCGATATCGGCGATGTTGCGCGCCACCACCCCGCTCGCCTTCATGTGCCCCAGCATTTCGAGGCACCCGGCGGTGGTCTTGTGCTGGCCGGTGCCGAAGGCTTGCGAGGCGGGGATCACGAAGTCGATCGCTTCCGGGTCGGCAGGGTAATCGGGGGTGTGGACATGGAAGAGCCCGGCGCGGATCGGCGGCGCGTTGTGCTGGCTCAAGGTCACCCAGTCTTCGGGCGGGAGTTCCTCGACGGTGATCGCGGGGGCCCCATTTTCCAAAACGCCCTCGAACAGCCCGGCGAGCGCGGCGGTCTCGGCCTTGCCGGGCTTCCTCGGATACCAGCCTTCGAGCACCCAGTCCTCGGGCCGGTCCTCGGCAACCTCGCGCCCGGCGATGACGAGTTCGTAGTCCCAGTCGTCGATTCTGTCATGCGCCAGCAGCGCCGCCTGCACGACGGGCTTGGGCGCAAAGGCGGAGAGTTTCCAGGTGGTGGTCACTTCGCCGCCGCTTCCTTCGCGAGCCGTTCGTCCAGCGCCTTGGTCTTGGCGTCGGCATATTGGGCGCAGGTCATCCCGCCGACCATCGTGCCCGTGCGCGCCCGCTCGGGCATGGCGCTGGCGGAGGGGTGCGGGGTGAGGAGGATGTCGCAATCGAGTGCGGCAATTGCGGCGATGCTCTCCCTGAAGGCCGCAACATATTCGGGGTGATCGGAGAAGCGGTAGGTTTCGGACGAGACCGGGGAGAGGCTGTCGGCATAGACGATGGTCTTGCAATCCGCGCCCTCGCAGCTCTTCCAGCTCCAGCTCATCGCGCCGGGGGTGTGGCCGGGCGTGTCGATCGGAGTGATCTCCATGACGTCGACAAGCAGCCCGCGGGTTTCCGGCGCATAATAGGGTATGCCCCATTTCGTCGGCTGCATCGGCGGGAGCGAGCCGAATTGCGGGTCATCTCGGTTGGCCTTGCCCGTCTGCATGACCGCGATGGCCTCACCGGAGGCAAACAGGTCTGCACCGGTCGCCGCGATCAGCCTGGCCATTCCGCCGACGTGGTCGAAATGTTCGTGGCTGGCGAGCAGCAATTGCACGTTCTTCGGGTCGACGCCGAGGCTGCGCAGATTGGCAAGAACGACATCGGCGCCTTTCTCGGTCCCGCTGTCGATCACGACCACGCGGGATACGTCGTTGATAAGGATGGCCGCAATCCCGCAGGTACCGACATACCAGGTGTTGCCGTGGACGCGGAACGGCGGGCCGGGGGTGTCCCAGCCGTCGTCGCCCTTGCAGGCCTCGGCCCATGCGACCTGACCATTGTCGCGCGCCGCGGGCGGCGGCGGTTCTTTCGCCCCGAGCAATGGCAGGGCGAGCAGCGCGGCTGCGAGAAATCTAGCGGACAAAGCTCGCTCCATTGGCGTCGATGACCGCGCCGGTCATGCTGGGGGGCGCGTCGAGCGCGCAGAAAGCGATGATGGCAGCGATTTCCTCCGGCGTCGCCACCCGGCCGAGCGGAATGTCGGCCAGCAGCCCCGGTCCGCCGCGGCTCGCCAGATAGTCGCCCGCCATGCTGGTGTCGGTGAAGCCCGGCGTGACCGCAAAGCTCAGGATGCCGTCTTTGGCATAGGCGCGGGCGATGGTCTTGTGCATGCCGACCATTCCGCTCTTGGCAGCCGCGTAATGCCAGTGCGCGGGGCTGTCACCGCGATAGGCGGCGCGGCTCGCCACGTGGACCAGCCGGCCGGCAGCCTTGCGCTCCTGCCAGTGCAGCACCGCACAGCGCGAGAGTTGCGCGGCGCTGGTGAGGTTCACGCGCATCGTGTCCTCCCAGGCATCGAGCCATTCGATATCCGAGCGCTCCAGCCGGTTCGCCTCGAAGCGGCCCGCGTTGTTGACCACGACGTCGATCTCGCCATGCGCGATGTCGAGCGCCTGATCCCACAGCGATTGCACGCTCAGGGGATCGCCGAAATCCGCGGCGATGACGGGCACTCCGCCTGCTGCGGAGACGGGCCGCGAGGCGTGTCCGATCACCTTCGCCCCCCGCGCCGCCAGCGCAGCGAGCGCCGCCTTGCCGATTCCGCGGCTTGATCCGGTAACGAGAATGTGTCCCATGCAAGTCGCTATCCGAAACTTTGCAAGCCATGTCCACTGCTCGCCGCTTGCCTCGCGCGCCAGCGGCGCTAAGTGAGGGGGCCGAATTCGAGGGATCAGACGGGATCATCATGAACCAAAGACCGCTATCGCCCCACCTCCAGATCTGGCGCTGGGGTCCGCACATGCTCGTATCCATCCTCCACCGCGCGACCGGCGACGGCATGGCGCTGGTCGGGCTCGGCGTGCTGCTGTGGTGGCTGGGCGCGCTGGCGAGCGGGCCGGAGGCCTACGAGACGTTTCAGGGCGCGATGGGCTCGCCGATCGGTCTGCTCGTGCTGGTGGGCCTCAGCTGGGCCTTCTTCACCCACATGATGAGCGGCCTTCGCCACTTCGTGCTCGATATCGGTGCGGGCTACGAGCTTGACACCAACCGCATGTGGTCGGTCGCGGCGCCGATCATCGCCATTCTGCTGACCGCGGCCTTCTGGGCCGTGATCCTGCTGGCCTGAGGGAGCACGAACATGGGTAACGGAACCTCCATCGGCCGCGTTCGCGGGCTCGGCGCGGCGCACGAAGGGCCGCATCACTGGCTGCTCCAGCGCTTCACCGCGATCGGCAATATCGTGCTGATGACCTGGCTCTTGGTCAGCCTCGCGCTGCTGGGCGACTATGGCTATGCGAGCGTGGCCAAGTGGCTCTCGCAGCCCGTCTCGGCGACGGCGATGATCCTGCTCGTCACCAGCCTGTTCTGGCACGCGCGGCTTGGCCTTCAGGTGCTGATCGAGGACTATCTCCACGACGCCGGCACCAAGTTTGCGGCGATTGCCGCGCTCAATCTTGCAACCATCGGCGGGGGCGCCTTCGGGATTTTCAGCGTCGCCGCGCTTGTTTTCGGAGGTAAGGCGTAATGGCCACCGCAGCACCCAAGGGAACCGCCGACGACGTCGGCGGCGCGCATCTGAAGGGCGCCTACACGATCGTCGACCACACCTATGATGTCGTCGTGGTCGGCGCGGGCGGATCGGGCCTGCGCGCGACGATGGGCGCGGCCGAGGCTGGCCTGCGCACCGCGAACATCTCCAAGGTCTTCCCGACCCGCTCGCACACGGTTGCTGCGCAGGGCGGGATCGCCGCCTCGCTCGGCAACAATTCGCCCGACCACTGGACCTGGCACATGTACGACACCGTCAAGGGGTCGGACTGGCTGGGCGATCAGGACGCGATCGAATATCTCGCGCGCGAGGCCCCGGCGGCGGTCTACGAGCTCGAGCACGCGGGCGTGCCTTTCAGCCGCAATGCCGATGGCACGATCTACCAGCGCCCCTTTGGTGGGCACATGCAGAACATGGGCGCCGGCCCGCCGGTGCAGCGCACCTGCGCCGCGGCCGACCGTACGGGGCACGCGATGCTCCACGCGCTCTACCAGCAGTCGCTGAAGTATGACGCGGACTTCTTCATCGAATACTTCGCGCTCGACCTCATCATGTCCGAGCGCGACGGGGTGAAGCAGTGCGTCGGCGTGATGGCGATGTGCCTCGATGACGGCAAGATCCACCGCTTCCGCGCGCAGAGCGTAGTGCTGGCGACCGGCGGCTACGGGCGCTGCTACTACACCGCCACCAGCGCCCATACCTGCACCGGCGACGGCGGCGGGATGGTGCTGCGCGCTGGCCTGCCCTTGCAGGACATGGAGTTCGTGCAGTTCCACCCGACCGGCATCTACGGCGCGGGCGTGCTCATCACCGAAGGCGCGCGCGGGGAGGGCGGCTACCTCACCAACTCCGAGGGCGAGCGCTTCATGGAGCGCTATGCCCCGTCCGCCAAGGACCTCGCCTCGCGCGACGTCGTGTCGCGTTCGATGGCGCTCGAAATGCGCGAGGGCCGCGGCGTGGGGCCGGATGGCGACCACATCTACCTGCACCTCGACCATATCGACCCCAAGGTGCTTGCCGAGCGCCTGCCGGGCATCACCGAGAGCGGCAAGATCTTCGCCGGCGTCGACCTCACCAAGCAGCCGCTGCCCGTCACCCCGACGGTGCATTACAACATGGGCGGTATTCCGTGTAACTACCACGGGCAGGTCGTCACGCTGGGGCCGGACGGCAACCCGGACACCGTCATCCCCGGCCTCTATGCCGTGGGCGAGGCGGCCTGCGTTTCGGTGCACGGGGCGAACCGCCTCGGCTCGAACTCGCTGATCGACCTCGTGGTGTTCGGCCGCGCGACCGGCCACCACCTGCGCGACAATCTGAAGCCGGGCGCCAAGCAGCCCGAACTGCCCGCCGACAGCGCCGACTTCGCGCTGACCCGGCTCGACCACTTCCGCTACGCGCAAGGCGGCTCGCCCACCGCGCAGATCCGTGCGGAAATGCAGAAGGCGATGCAGAAGCACTGCGCCGTGTTCCGCGACCAGAAGCTGATGGACGAGGGCGTCGCCAAGCTCGCCGAGCAGAACAAGCGGATGGAGGACATCCACGTCACCGACAAGTCGCTGATCTGGAACTCGGACCTGATCGAAACGCTCGAACTCGACAACCTCATGGCGCAGGCCAACGTGACCATGGCGAGCGCGGCCAACCGCAAGGAAAGCCGCGGCGCCCACGCCCACGAGGACTACCCCGAGCGCAACGACAAGGAATGGATGAAGCACACCATTTCGTGGTTCGACGGCTGGGGCGGGCGCGGCTCGAACATCCGGATCGATTACCGACCGGTGCACGAGTACACGCTGACCGACGACATCAAGTATATCGAGCCCAAGGCGCGGGTGTATTGATCACCCGCGCCTCGGCGCCAAACAGCAGGGGACTTTGTTGGGGGGCGGCATGGTCGAGAATTCCGGTGTTCAACCTATCGGGGTTTCCCTCGAAGCGGTGACCTTCTTTCTACTGCTGATTAGCATCTTTCTGTTTTTCATCTGGCGCAATCTCTCCTCGATCAGAAAGGGCCTTGAAGGCCGGGATGAAAGTACGCCGATCGAGGCGTCAGTGGTGCTTCCTGACGGTGCGGTGCAGGTAACCGTGGTCGCGCCAGCGCCAACGATTCCGCCTTCGTCGGCGGCAGGCGGACCGCAAGCAGTTTACGCGGGGGGACCGGACCTGACAGTAGCCCCGCGCGCAATTGCCGCAAGCTCCGAGGCTCCGACAAGCGTCGGCCGCATTCTCGCTATGGTCGATGAACGCCGCAACCTGCTTGATGCGTACCGCGCGGTCAACGCGAAGCGGCTAGACGACATGCGCGACGCCGACTGGACCCACTTGGGCTCACTCGTGGCCAAGGCCCGCGTTCTGTATCCCGACATTGACCCCGGTGTTTTTGATCGCGCCAGCGAGGCGGTAACGGGCTTCCCTGTCGCAATTCTCGACACCGCCCGCCGCGGGCTGAGGGACGTGCCTTCAGGTGACCCGCGCGTCGCCGACATCGAAGCACAATATGCGACTTACTGGGCGTGGTTGCGTGGGCTTGACGAGGCCATGTCGGCGGCGCTTCTCCAGCCACCTAGCTAAGGGCATGTCGGGCGGCACTGCAGCTTCGTCCGACCGTTTGCGGGTCGCGATCATCGGCGGCTACGGCAATTTCGGCACCCATGTCGCGCGCAGCCTTGCAGGCGATCCGGCGATCCGGCTGATCCTTGCTGGACGCTCGCTCGGCAAGGCGCGAGCGGCGGCGGCGGCGCTTGATGCGGCCAACCCCGCCGAGGCGGGGGCCTACGACCTCGCCGGGCCGCCCGAGGCATTGGCGGCGCTGCGGCCCGATCTCGTGATCAACATGGTCGGGCCCTATAACGGCCAGAGCTACGCCGTCGCCGAGGCGGCCATCGCCTGCGGGGCGCATTATTGCGACATTGCCGATGCGCGCGATTTTGTGACGGGGATCGGGGCACTGGACGAGCGCGCGAAAGCGGCGGGAGTCGCAGTGATCGCGGGGGCGAGCTCGATCCCCGCGCTGACCGCCGCCTATGCCGACGCGGCGCTGGAAGACATGCGCGTCATCCGCTCGCTCGACTACGGCATCAGCGGCGCGGAGCAGTCCAACGCAGGGGCGGGGACGGTGGCGGCGGTGCTGTCCTTCGTTGGCCAGCGCTTCAAGCAGCGCATCGGCGGGCGGATGGTCGCGGTCACCGGCTGGGGCGACCAGCGCCGCGTCGCCATCCCCGGCATCGGCGCGCGCTGGTTCGGCCGGGCCAATGCGCCCGATCTCGACCTCTTCGCCGCGCGCTATCCGGGGCTCGAGGAGCACAGTTTCTGGGCAGGGCACGCGATCCTGCCGATGCATTTCGGCACCGCGCTGATGGGCTGGCTGACCCGCTTGCGGCTCCTCCCCCGGCTCGACCGCTTCGCTCCGCAGCTTGTGCGCATCGCCAGCCTGTTCAACTGGCTCGGCACCGGCACCAGCGGGTTCTTCATGACCATCGCGGGGGAGGGGGCGGACGGCGCGCCGCTCACCTGCCGCCACTGGATCGTCGCGCGCTCGGGGCACGGGCCCTACATCCCGTGCATCCCCGTCATCCACATCGCCAAGGCCATGGCAGCGGGCCGCCGCTTCGACCCCGGCGCGCGGCCCTGCCTCGGCATGGTCAGCCTCGCCGAATTCCGCGCTGCCTTTGCCGATTTCGATGTTACAGAGACCTCGGCATGATCGAACCTGAACTCCCCGGTTGGGGCGACACGCGCCCGCTCTTCATCTTCGACCATGTCTGCGTGCTGTGCTCGGGCGGGGTCAGCTTCATCATGAAGCATGACCGCACCGGCAGGATCGCCTTCACCCCCGCCCAGGGCCCGCTCGGCCAGCAGCTGTGCGACCACTTCGGGATCGACTGGAACGCCACCTACGTCTTCGTCCGCGACGGTCGCGCCTTCACCAAGTCCGACGGCTACTTCGAAGTTGCCCGGGTGCTGGGCGGGTGGTGGCGGCTCACGCTCGTCTTCCGCCTCGTGCCGCGCCCCTTGCGCGACTGGGTCTACGACCGCGTCGCCCGCAACCGCTACCGCTGGTTCGGCAAGACCGCCGAGGCCTGCCAGCTCCTCACACCCGACCAGCGCGCGCGGCTGGTGTGATGCGGCGGCTTGACGGGCCAGCCTCGCGCGGGCAGCTTGGGCGGCGATGAAGCGGGGCCAGATGATCTTGAAGGGCTGGGCAGGCTTGGTTGCGGCGCTTGCCGCCCTCCCCGCGCTCTCCCAATCCTCCGCGCCCAATCCCGCCCAGCCGCCGCCGCACACCGCGCCCTGGCCCGATCTCGCCACCGGCCAGACCCCGGCCGAGCGGCGGCAGAGCTACGATCTCTCGCCCGAGCTCCATCGCGGCGTTCCCGCCAGCGCCATGCGCGCGCAGGCCGAGCGGCTCGAGCGTGCGCTTGCCGCGCTCCAGCCCCAGCGGCCCGGCACGCCCGACGCCTATGTCCTCACCGTCGCGCTCGACAGCGACCCGGTCTTCGCCCGCGAGGCGCGCGAGGCGGGGCGGGTGCTCGCCGCCCGCTACGGCGCCGCGGGCCGCACCCTGACGCTCGCCGGGCCCGACGGCACCCGCGACGATGCGCCCCACAGTTCTATCACCGCGCTGCGCCTGGCGATCGCACACCTCGGCAGCATGATGGACGGGCGTGAGGACGTGCTCGTCCTCTACACCACCAGCCACGGCAACGACCTCGGGCTTGCCTACCACTGGGGCGACAGCGGCTACGGCGTGCTCAGCCCCAAGGGCCTCAAGGAGGCGCTCGCCGAGGCGGGGATCAAGCGGCGGGTGCTGATCCTCAGCGCCTGCTATTCGGGCGTCTTCGTGCCGGTGGTCGCGAGCCCCGACACCGCGATCCTCACCGCCGCGGCCAGCACCCGCTCGTCCTTCGGCTGCATGGCGGAGAACGACTGGACCTTCTTCGGCGACGCGCTCATCAACCGCGCGCTGCGCCAGCCGGTCGGGCTCGAGGAGGCCGCGCGCATCGCCGGACGCTCGGTCGCCGAGTGGGAGGCGCGGTCGCGCTTCCTCGCCTCGCTGCCGCAGGTCAACATCGGCATGAACGCGCGCGGCTGGCTGCCGGTGATCGAGGCCGGCATGCCGCGCGAGGCCTCCAAGCCCGTCGGCCGCCCGGCCTTCGCCGAGTAGCGCGCAGCCCTGACCGGGCGTTTCGCGCCGTGTTGGAGACACATGAGACACTGTCCAGAGGCGGATTTCCTTCCGCTCCGAAGGGGTGTGCGCGGGGGGGCTTTCGACAGTCCCAAAGAGCCGATTGCGCAGGCGTAGCAAAGTGTGAAGCTGTAGGAAAATGCTTCTCCCCTCCCGCTTGCCCCCGGCTCGGAGGCCGGGGCGGGTATCGGCGCCGGGGGTGGGCACGCAAAAACCGCCTTCCTGACTGCCCCGCTTGACCTTGCTCGGCGGTAATGTATCCAGTGGATACATAGACCCCAGCAAGGCGATTCCCCATGACCCCCTTCGATGCCCTGAAGTCCCAGCTCTCCGCGGTCGTCCCCTTTGCCGCTTACGTGGGCGTCACGCTCGAGGAGATCGCCGAGGGCCGCGCCACCGCCACGCTCGAACAGAGCCACAACACCTCCAACCACATCGCCACGATGCACGCCGGCGCGCTGTTCACGCTGGCCGAAGCCGCCTCGGGCGCGGCGATGGCGGGGATGTTCCTCGAACGCCTCGCCGCCCTGCGCCCGGTCGCGGCAAGTTCCACCATCGCCTATTCCCGGCCCGCCAAGGGCACGATCACCGCGAAGGCGGCGGTCGATGGCGACAAGGCGGCGCTCTTCGCCGCGCTCGATAGCGAGGGCAAGGTGCGCTTTCCCGTCGCCATCACCATGGAGGATAGCGAGGGCCGCGAAGTCGCGCGGATGAGCGTCGACTGGCACGTCTCGGCCTTGGCGCGGGCGGCGTGATTGCCTAAGCGGAGCGAATGAACCGGCGTGTGGCCTACCACCATGGCGATCTTGCGGCGGCCGCGCTCGACGCGGCCGAGGAACTGGTGACCGAGGACCCCTCGGCGGGCTTCTCGCTGCGTTCGCTCGCCGAGCGGCTGGGGGTCGCGCACCGGGCGCTCTACAACCACTTCGAAGATCGCGAGGCGCTGCTCGCTGGGTTGGCGTCGCGGGGGTTCGAACGGCTCGCCGCCGCGCTCACTCCCGCACCCGATCCGGCCGCTTTCCTCGCCGCCTATGTCCGCTTCGCGCTCGGACAGCCGGGGCTCTACGCGGTGATGACCGGGCGCACCCACGCGCAGATCAACGCGCATCCCCCGCTGCGCGCGGCGGTCGACCGGGTGATCGCGGTCGCGCTCGATGCGCTCGCGACGCCGGGCGCGGATGACGACACGCGGCGGCGCCAAGTCATGCGGGTGTGGATGCTCGCCCACGGCGCGATCGGTTTGCAGCGCGCCGGGATGCTGAAGATGCGCGGCGACGAGGAATTCGCCGCCGAGGTATTGCAGATCGCGGGCCTCGCCCCGCCACAGGAGACGATGCGATGAACCCTGCCGATGCCATGCCTTTCTCGAAGCTCATGGGCGTGACCGTCACCGCCGCCTCTCCGCAGGGTGTCGAGGGCGAAATCACGGTGCGCGAGGACCTGTGCACCGCCGGCGGGATCATGCATGGCGGGGCGATCATGGCCTTTGCCGATGCGCTCGGCGCGGTGGGCGCGGTGGCCTGCCTGCCCGAGGGCGCCAAGGGCACGACCACGATCGAGAGCAAGACCAATTTCCTCGGCGCCGCGCCGGTCGGCAGCCTCGTGAAGGGCCGCAGCGTGCCGCTCAAGACCGGGCGGCGCATGTCGGTGTGGCAGACCACGCTGGAGACCGCCGACGGCAAGGCGGTGGCGGTGGTGATCCAGACGCAACTGGTGCTTTAGGGCGCCGCCCGCCGCGCCGAGATGATCTTCACCTCCGGCTCCAGCATCTGCCCCTTCATCACCCCGTCGCCCGCCTCCGGATCGCGCGGGGCGGCGAGGATCCGGGCGACGATGTCCATGCCGCCGGTCACATAGCCGAAGGCGGCATAGCCTGCCGCCCAGGCCGGATCGCTGGCGGCGGGGTCGGCGTCGAAGCCGGTCTGGTCCTCGATCATGATGAAGAAGTCGCCATCGGCATCGCCCGGCGCGGCCATCGCCATCGACAGCGCGCCGTGGGTGTGGGTGAGGCCGGTCGCGCTGGTCGGCTCGTGGGCAATCTTGGGGCGGATTCGCTTGGGATCGCCGCGCGTTCCGCCCTGTACAAGGCCCGAGGGCTTGCGTGTCCCTTCGAGATCCATCGCGCGGTAGAAGGTCGTGCCGTCGAAGCGCTTCTCGTCGACATAACGCAGGAAATTGCCCGCGGTGATGGGCGCGCGCCCGGTTTCGAGGGCGATGGTGACGGGGCCGAGCTCGGTCTCGAGCACCACGGTCACGCTCGCGGCCTCGGGGAAGGGGCGCACGCCCGGGCGGGCGGTGAGGACGGGGTCGGCGGCAGGGGCGGCGGCAGGCGGGCCGGGCAGCGCGAACTTGTAGAGCAGCGTGCGCTGGCAGCCGGGTTTTTGCGACCGCTCGCAATTCTGCAGATTGTCGTCCGCGATCATGTAGAGCGCCGTCGCGCCCTCTTCCTCGCGCACCGCCAGCCCTTCGAAATTGTCGAGCTTCAGCGGCGGGGCGAGGACCGCGAGCGGGGTGACGCCGTTGTCGGGGGCGAGCGCGACGATCGCGGTGCGGCTGCCTTCGTCCGCGCGGTAGCTGCGGAAGAGGACATAGCAGGTGCCGTCCGTCTTGCAGGTCGCATCTGTAGGCACGCCGCCGGAGGCCGCGATGCCTTCGGGCGCGGGGAGGGCGAAGGGCGTGGCCGCGCCGTCGGCGCCGATGCGCAGGCAGTTGGGGCGCGCCGGATCGGTCCATTCCCCGCAGGCGAGCACCCCGCCGGGGTAGGCGGCGAGCGTCTCGATCCCCTCGTTGGACGCGCCTGCGGGGAGCAGCGCGGCCGCTTGCGGATAGACGCCGCTCGCCGGGCCTTCGAGGTCGGCGAAGCGCCAGATGCGGTGCTCCTGCTCGAAAGCGACCAGCCACTCGCCCGAAGGGAGCCGGGTCAGCGCTTCGGCATCCCCGCGCGCCTTGCCATCCAGCATCGCGCCTTTGGGATCGCGCAGCGGCCCCAAGCGCACGCCGGCGACATCGGTGAGGCGGCCCTGCACCTCGTCGAGCGACAGTTCCATCCACCGGCCATCGTCGGTGATGGCGAAGAGCGAGTCCCCGTGCCATTCGAGGCTCGAGATCCCGCCGATGTCTGCCTTGTCGGGGAAGATCTCGACCCCGCCGCGAAACGCCAGCGCGCCCACCTCGGCGGCACCGAGGTCGGCGGGCGCGGTCTCGGGCAGGAAGGCATCGTCAGCCTCCGCGGCGAGCGGCGCGGCGATCAGCGCAAGGGCCGTGCCAAGGGTCTTTAGGGCGATCCGGGGCATCCATGTCATTCGTCCGGGTGTATCGTCGCTTCGACGAAGCGCAAGGCGGGAAGCGCATCGTTCAGCCGGGCGCAAGGTTTACAGGCGTAGTCGCCATGACTACAGGTGTAATCATCAAGCGAGGGAGACGCTGACGTGTCTGCATCAGAAGAGCATCCCGGAGAGCGCATCACCGAGGCCGAGCATGCGGTGATGGAAGTGCTGTGGGACCGCCCGCGCCTGACCGCCGCCGAGGTGTGCGAGGATGTCTGCGGGGAGCGCGACTGGAGCCTCGCCACGGTCAAGACCCTGCTATCGCGCCTGGTCCAGAAGGGCGCTGTCGCGGCCGAACCCGATGGCCGCCGCTTCCTCTATTCGCCGCTGATCGCGCGCGAGGCCTATGTCGGGGGCGAGAGCCGCCGGCTGGTCGACCGCCTGTTCGGCGGCAGGGCGGCCTCGCTGGTGGCACATCTGGCCGAGAGCGAGGCGCTGACCGAGGATGATCTCGCCGAGATCGAGGCGCTGCTGAAGGAGCTCCGCCAATGACCGGGGGCCTGAGCGCGGTGCTGCTCCAGACGCTGGTGTGGACCGGCGTGCTGATCGCTGCGGTGCTGCTGCTGCGCCGCCCCGTCGCGCGGCATTTCGGTGCCGAGGCGGCCTATGCGCTGTGGGCGCTGCCGCTGCTGCGCCTTGTGGTGCCGCCGGTGGTGCTGCCGGCGTGGATGGCGCCCAAGGTTGCTGCGCCTGCCACTCCCGTTCCCGCTGACGCGCCGCCGGTGCCCGATCCCGCGCTGCTCGAGGCCGCCGCCGCCTTGCCTGCGAATACATTGCCCGCCGCGCCAATCCCCGCGCCCGAGCCCGGGTTCGACCTCTTCGCTACACTCGCCGACTGGCCGTTCGCCGAGATGCTGCTGGCTGTGTGGCTCGGCGGGTCGGCGGTGTTTCTGGCCTTGCGCTTTGCCGCCTATTTCAGCTTGCGCGACCAGCTTTTGAAGGGCGGCCGCGAGCTTGGCCGTGCGCGGGGTCTGCTCGGCATGCCGGTGCGCCTCGTCGAGACGCCCGCAACCCTTGCGCCGCTGGCGATGGGCGTGCTCGATCCGGTGATCGCGCTGCCGCCCGGCTTCCTTGCGCTTCACGACCGCAGGGCACGCGATCTGGCGCTGGCGCATGAGCTTGCGCACCACCGCGGCGGCGACCTGCTCGTCAACATCCTCGTCCAGCCGCTGTTCGCGCTGCACTGGTGGAACCCGCTCGGCCGCTATGGCTGGCTTGCGCTCCGGCGCGACCAGGAGGCAGCGTGCGACGCGCGGGTCATGGCCCGGCGCGGCGCGCTGGAGAAGGCCGCCTATGCCGCGCTCATCGCCCGCTTTGCCGCCGCCCCCGGCACCGCCCACACCGCCGCCCTCACCGCGCCGATGGCGTGCCCGGTGCTCGGCGAGAAATCGATCATCCACCGCCTGAGGAGCCTTGCCATGTCCGATCTTTCCCCCCGCCGCCGCATGGCCGGCCGCGCGCTGCTCGGCGCGGGTCTGCTGGCGCTGCCGCTCACCGCCTCGATCACCTATGCCGCGAGCGAGAGCGTGCTGGAAGCGCCCGAAGCGCCCGAGCCGCCGGCGCCGCCCGTTCCCCCGTCCCCGCCCGAGGCGCCCGAGGCTCCGGACGCGCCCAAGGCGCCGAGCATCCTGCTGATCGATCCCGATGCTCCCCAGGCGCCCGGCGAATCCCGCGTGACCGAACGCGTCTGGCGCGATGCCGAGGGCAAGGAACGCCGCGTCAAGATCGTCACGCGCAGCCGGACCGATGGCGAGGCCCTGGCCCGCGATCTCGAAGGGGTCGAGGGCCTCAGCAAGGCCGAGCGCGAGGAAATGCTGGCCGAGGTTCGCGCCGGGCTTGCCGAGGCCGACCGGGCGCTTGCCGATCTGCCGCGCATCATCGCCTTGGCCCGCGCCGAAGCCGCCAGCGCCCAGGCCGAAGCCCGTGCCAGCGCCGCTGCGCGCCCGCGCGTGATTGTCCGTCAGGCCTGCGATCAGAGCGGCGAGGAGGTATCCGAGACCACCAGCAAGGACGGCGTCCAGATCGTCAGCATCTGCCAGAAGCGCATCCATGCGAGCGCGGTGATGGGCCTCAAGGAAGCGCGCGCGGAAATCGCGGCGGACAAGGACATCCCCGAGGAGACCCGCAAGCAGCTGCTGCGCACGCTCGATGCGCAGATCAGCCGCTGGAGCAGCGGCCGCGAAAGCTGATAGCCACAAGGGCTGATCGGGAGCCCCGGCGGGGGCGGGAAGGGGGCGTAGCCGCCTACTTCCCGCCCGCTGCCTTTGCCTCCTTGGGCCGCGCCGGATAGGCGCAGCCGCGCCCGAGGCCCCAGCCTTTCAGAAAGGCGCGGCGCACCATCCCCGCGGTGTAGGCCGCCCGCTCGTTGCGGTCCGCCTCGGCCGCCCCGCTCGCCTCGCGCACCAGCCCGCGGAAGGGGATGAACGAGCCAACCACGCTCTGCCCGACCCGGCCTTCGCTGATCCGCTTCTCGCCGTCATCCTCGGCAATGTCGTAATCGGCACCCAATACCATATCGAGATCGGCGATCGCGCGCACCAGTGCGTCGCACTTGGCAAGGCCCGCGGTCGCATAGGGATCGCGCACGGCTGCTTGCAGCACTTGCGGGATGTCGCGCGAATCGATGTTGAGATCGCGCAAGGGGGTTTTGGCGACCTCCTTCGCATCGGGTTCGGGCATGACCTGCGCGGTGAGGGGTGCGGCAAGGCCCCATCCGAAAGCGGCAAGGCTGGCCAAGAGGACAGGGCGCATAGGTATCAAGCTCCTTCGAAATAGACGTCGCACGCGGTGTCGTCGGCCGCCTCCAGACCGCGCCGCAGCGCGTCCATGCGCTGGCGGCTCGAGCCGTGGGTGAAGCTTTCGGGATTGACCCCCTGACCCGCGTTGCGCTGGAGCGTATCGTCGCCGATGGCGCTGGCGGCTTTCAAACCTTCCTCCAAATCGCCCGGTTCGATAAGATTGCGGTTCTTGCCCGCCCACATCCCAGCATAGCAATCTGCTTGAAGTTCCATGGCCACCTGCAGGCGGTTGCCGGCGGCCGGATTGCGGCGCTGGGCGGCGCGGACCTGATCGGCGATGCCGGTGAGGTTCTGGATGTGGTGGCCATATTCATGCGCGATCACATACAGCCGCGCGAAATCCCCGCCGGTGCCCGGCATCTGGGCGAGCTGATCGTAGAAGCCGGTATCGATATAGATGCCCTTGTCGGCAGGGCAGTAGAACGGGCCGACGGCCGCACTTGCGCTGCCGCAGCCCTGCGTTGTCACCTGTCCGTTGCGGTAGAGATCGAGCACCGGCTGCTCGAAGGCGATTCCGGCGCGCTGGAAGGTCGCCGCCCATGTGGCATCGAGACTGGTGAGTGCGTTGCAGGCCTCGCGCGCATAGTCGCTCTGGGTGCAGACCTCCTGTTCGCTGAGCTCCCGCCCGCTCCCGCTTTGGGCAGGGGCGGTCTGCTGCTGGACGCCCTGCAGCACCCCGATGGTCTGCATCGGATCGAGCCCGAACACGAGCGCGCCAATCAGCGCGATCACCAGCGTTCCGCAGCCGATCCCGCGCGGGCCCATGCCGCCGCCGCCGCCGCCATCGGACGAGCGGACGTTGATTTTCGACGTGTCGAACGGCCCCAGACGCATTTTCGATTCCTCCCCTTGGTCCCCCGGGATGCAACAATTTTATTGGACAGCCACGAGCCACACGGCAAAAGCGAACGCCAATTGCCCGAACGTGCAGGAGATGCGGCCAATGCTCAAGGACAAGCGTGCTCTGGTGACGGGCTCGACCTCGGGGATCGGGCTTGCGATCGCGCGCGCACTGGCGGCCGGGGGCGCAGAGGTGATTCTGAACGGGCTGGGCGACCCGGACGAGATTGCCGCGCTGTGCGAGGAACTGGGTGCGACCTACAACGGCGCCAACCTGATGGACGCGGCCGCCATCGCCGCGATGATGGACGAGGTGGGCACGGTCGATATCCTCGTCAACAATGCCGGGATGCAGCACGTCGCCGCGATCGAGGCCTTCCCGCCCGAAAAATGGGACGCGATCATCGCGCTCAATCTCACCGCCGCCTTCCACACCACGCGCCTCGCGGTGCCGGGGATGAAGGCGCGCGGATGGGGCCGGATCATCAACACTGCGAGCGCGCATTCCGCCGTCGCCTCGCCGTTCAAGAGCGCCTATGTCGCGGCCAAGCACGGGCTTGCCGGCTTCACCAAGACCATCGCGCTGGAACTCGCGCAGAACGGCATCACCGCCAACTGCATCTCGCCCGGCTATGTCTGGACCCCGCTGGTCGAGAACCAGATCCCCGACACCATGGCCGCGCGCGGGATGACGCGCGAAGAGGTGATGAACGACATCCTCCTCGCCAAGCAGCCGACCAAGGAGTTCGTCGCGCCCGAGGATGTCGCCGCGCTGGCGGTGTTCCTGTGCTCGCCGGCCGCGCGCGGGATCACGGGCGCCAACTACGCGATCGACGGGGGCTGGACCGCCGAATGAGCCCGTCGCGCTGGCTCGCCCTTCTGGCACTGCTGTTCGGCCCGCTGGCACTTGCCGCCTGCGCGCCGCAAGCGCCCCGGGCGGCCAGCGTTCCGGCGGAGGACCGTGCCGCCATCGCCGCGCGGCTCGAGGCCGATATCGCGGCGCTTTCATCCGACGCACTGGCAGGGCGCAAGCCCGGCACGCAGGGAGGGCGCGATGCCTATGCCTGGATCGAGAAGCGCATGGGCGAGGCGGGCCTCGTCTCGGGGACCAATGATCCCGGCTCCTACTGGCGCCTGCCGGTCGACCTGCTGAGCGCCCAGCCCGAGACCGCGCAGCTGGTGCTCGGCCAGGGCAAGCGGCGGGTGGTGGTCGCAGCCGAGGCCGCCGCGGTCTACACCCCGCGCCGCCGCGCGCTTGCCTTCGGCGGGCCGGGGACGGGGGTGCCGGTGGTGTTCGTCGGCTACGGCGACGGCTCGGTGCTCGGCGATGCGCTGGCGGGCGCGGTGGCGGTGATGCTCGCCGATCCGGGGCGCGACGAGGCGCGCCGCATGGCCCTGTTCCGCCAGCGCGCCACCGCCGTGCTCACCGTGGTTCCCGACAGCGAGGCGCTTGCCGCGGTGCGCGCGAAAGCGGAACGCCCGCGCCTCCAGCTCGCGAGCGAGGAGCAGGACAACCTTGCCGCCTTCATCACCGACAAGGCCTTCGGCGAGGTGATCGGCGTGCGCCGCTGGACCTCGTGGAAGGCCGAGGCGCAGGACCACGCCTTCTCGCCGATCGAACTCAACCTTGCGGTCAGCCTCGAGGCGACCAGCGACCGCCGGGAGTTCGCCAGCCAGAACATCATCGGCATGATCCCCGGCAGCGCGCCGGGATCTGGCGCGGTGCTGGTGCTGGCGCATTGGGATCACCTCGGCGAATGCGGGCCGCCCGCCGCGATCGACCGGATCTGCAACGGTGCGGCCGACAATGCCAGCGGCATCGCGATGATGCTCGAACTGGCGCAGCGTCTGAAGAACGGGCCGCCGCTGGTGCGCGACATCTATTTCCTCGCCACCACCGCCGAGGAGCCCGGGCTGCTGGGTATCCGCGCCTTCGTCAAGGACCCGCCGCTGCCGCTGGCGAGCATCATCGCGGCCTTCAACCTCGACATGATGGCGGTCGCCCCCGCCGGGAGCGCGGTCGGCTTTATCGGGCGCGGGACGGACGCCGCGCTCGATGCGGCGGTGCTCGCGGCGGTGGATCGCAGCGGGCGCGCGCTCGGCGACCAGAGCCTTGCCGACAGTTTCCTGCAGCGGCAGGACGGCTGGGCGCTGGCCCAGGCGGGCGTGCCTGCGGTGCTGCTGTCGAGCACCTATGGCAGCCGCGCGATCCTCGATCCCTTCATCGCCGCGCGCTACCACCAGCCCTCGGACGAGGTGGCGGGAATCGAGCTGGGCGGTGCGGTCGACGATCTGCTGCTCCACGAGGACCTGATCCGCCGCATCGCCGACCCGGCACGCTATCCGGCAAAGGACGACACCCGCCCCTAGCGCAAGCGGGCAGGTGTCGTTACATGGGCCGCCACGAATCTCCCGCCAGAGGAGAACCTCCTCCCTCATCTGCGAAAGTGGCGCTCCATGGATATCCCGCTCGGTCTGACCTTCGATGACGTGCTGCTGCGCCCGGCGGAGAGCAACGTCCTGCCGAGCATGGCCGACACCTCGACCCGGCTGACCCGCGAGATCCGCCTCAACATCCCCGTCCTGTCCTCGGCGATGGACACCGTGACCGAGGCGGACATGGCGATCGCGATGGCGCAGCTGGGCGGCATCGGGGTGCTCCACCGCAATCTCGACATCGACGCGCAATGCGCCGCGGTGCGCGCGGTCAAGCGTTACGAGAGCGGGATGGTGGTCAACCCCATCACGATTCAGCCCGACGCGACACTGGGCGAGGCGCAGGCGCTGATGCAGGCCAACCGCATCAGCGGCATCCCCGTGGTCGACGCGGGCGGCAAGCTGGTCGGCATCCTTACCAACCGCGACGTGCGCTTCGCCGAGAACCCCGCGCAGCCCGTGCGCGAGCTGATGACCACCGAAAACCTCGCCACCGTGCCCTTGGGCACGTCGCAGGAGGAGGCGCGCCGCCTGCTCCATGCTCGGCGGATCGAGAAGCTGCTGGTGGTCGACGATGCCTTCCACTGCATCGGCCTCATCACGGTCAAGGACATCGAGAAGGCGGTGAACTATCCCCACGCAACCAAGGACGGCTCCGGCCGCCTGCGGGTGGCGGCGGCAACGACCGTGGGCGATGCGGGCTTCGCACGCACCGAGGCGCTGGTCGATGCCGAGGTCGACGTGATCGTGATCGACACCGCCCACGGCCACAATATCGAAGTCGCCCGCGCGGTCGAGCGGGTCAAGAAGCTCTCGAACGCGGTGCAGGTGATCGCCGGCAATGTCGCCACCGCCGAGGCGACCCGCGCGCTGGTCGATGCAGGGGCGGACGCGGTCAAGGTCGGGATCGGGCCGGGCTCGATCTGCACCACCCGGGTGGTCGCGGGCGTGGGCGTGCCGCAGCTGACCGCGATCATGGAAAGCGCTGCCGAGGCCGCCAAGTCGGGCGTGCCGGTGATCGCCGATGGCGGCCTGCGCACCAGCGGCGATGCGGCCAAGGCGCTCGCGGCCGGCGCGTCCTCCGTCATGATCGGCTCGATGCTCGCCGGCACCACCGAAAGCCCGGGCGAGGTGTTCCTCTACCAGGGCCGCTCCTACAAGGCGTACCGCGGCATGGGTAGCGTCGGCGCTATGGCGCGCGGCTCGGCCGACCGCTATTTCCAGCAGGACGTCTCGGCGATGAAGCTGGTGCCCGAAGGGATCGAGGGACAGGTGCCGTTCAAGGGCCCGGCGGCGGACGTGGTCCACCAGCTCGTCGGCGGGATCAAGGCGGCGATGGGCTACACCGGCTCGCGCACCATCACCGACCTGCAGGAACGCGCGCAGTTCGTGCGGATCACCAATGCGGGGCTTTCGGAAAGCCACGTCCACGATGTCGCCATCACCCGCGAGGCTCCCAATTACCCGACGCGGTAAGACCAGTCTCGCCGCTAGGCTTCCGGCGGAGGGGCAGCCTTGCGTTTGGCAGCGCGTTCGGCACGACGCTCTTTCTCCCGCGCGCGCACCGTGTCCCAATAGGCCTTGTGGCGCTTGGCCCACCGCCAGTTCAGCACCATGAACGGAACCGGGAGCCAGAGGGCCAAGAATTTGAGAACCTGGGAGAGCGATCCGGTGAGGAGATACGGGCTGCAGGGCAGCACCAGTGCCATGCGGAACGCGGCCGCGCCGCGGCCTCGACCGTTGCCATCCAAGGGATCGCCTATGCAGCGGACGAACAGATCGGTATCCGCAGCGACAAAGGCGATGACCAACAACAGGGTCGGAAACGCCCAGAATCGCTTGAGCCCGATGCCGCGGCTTTCGCGGATTTCCCGTTCCTCTGGCGTCAGCCTGCGTCGCATCGCAGCGACTATGGCACCGCATTTTCTTATTGAGCAACCCCGATGACCCCCGCCGCGCGCGTTCAGGCCGCTATCGAGCTGCTCGACCAGATCATCCCCGCCGCGCGCTCCAAGGGCTCGCCGGCTGACCGCCTGATCGCCGACTATTTCCGCGTGCGCCGCTATGCCGGGTCGAAGGACCGCAGGGCAGTGCGCGATCTCGTATACCGCGCGATCCGGCTGTGCGGGCCGGTGCCTGCGAGCGGACGCGCGGCGATGCTGGCGGTGGCGGGGCAAGACGGGGCGGTAGCGGCGCTGTTCGACGGCTCGCCCCACGGGCCTGCGCCGCGCGGGGAGGGCGAGGAAGCCGCCAGCACCGGCCTCGCGCCCAAGTGGCTCGCTGCCGCCTTGCGTGCCTCAGAGCTCGGCGGGCGCGAGATTGCCGCGTTGCTCGACCGCGCGCCGCTCGATCTGCGGGTCAACGCGCTGAAGGCCGACCGCGAGGGGCTGGTTCTCCCCGAAGCAGGCGAGGCGCTGGCGAGCGCGCAGGGCCTGCGCTTCGCTTCGGGCACGCCGGTCGAGCAATGGGAGGCCTACGAACAGGGCCTTGTCGAAATCCAGGACCTCGGATCGCAACTGATCGTCGAGGCGCTCCCCGTTTCCCCCGGCGACACCATCATCGACCTGTGCGCAGGTGGCGGGGGCAAGACTCTGGCGCTCTCGGCGCGACTCGGGAACGCCGCGAACCTCGTCGCCGCCGACACCGACAAGCGCCGGCTCGGCAACCTCGCGCCCCGCGCCGCGCGCGCCGGGGCGGCGGTGGATCATATTGTCCTGCTCGATCCGGGCCGCGAGATGCGCAGCCTCCACCCCTGGGCGAACAAGGCCGATCACGTGCTGGTCGACGCGCCGTGCTCGGGCAGCGGGACATGGCGCAGGAGCCCCGAGGGGCGCTGGCGACTCGACCCCGCCGAACTCGCCCGTCTTAACCATTTGCAGGACCACGTCCTCGGCCTCGCCGCGCAGCTTACCCGGCCCGGCGGGACCATCGCCTTCGTTACCTGCTCGGTTCTCGATGCGGAAGGCGCAGACCGCGCCGCCGCCTTCCTGACGCGCCATCCCGGCTGGAAAGCCGAGGATCTGGCGCTCCCCTTCGGCACGCCCCGCGGTGCAGGAATCCGCCTCGATCCGCTCCATCACGGCACGGATGGTTTTTTCGTCGCGTGCTTTCGTTCACCATGATAGCTTGCAGTGTTATGACCCAGCCGTCCGGTTCCCGGTCTCAAGCACTGAAGGAGCTTCTGATGCGTTTCGCGCCCGCTGCCGCCGCCCTCTCGCTGTGTCTCGCCATGACGGCGAGCATTTCGATTGCCGGCGACGATGCGGCGCCCGATCCGCGGGCCGCGGCGCTGATCGCGCAGGGACAGGCATTGCTGGCGGCGGGCGAGGCCCAGGCCGCGACCGACGCGTTCGAGGCGGCGCTGGCTGTCGACCCGGGCTACACGCCGATCTTCATCGACCTTGCCGATGCCGCCCGCCAGCAGGGGCTGCAAGGCAAGGCGATCCGCTATTACCGCGAGGCGCTGGAACGCGATCCGGGCAATTTTGCCGCGATCTCGGGCGAGGGCGCGGCGCTGGTGGAAAAGGGCGCGGTCGAGAAGGCCAAGCGCAACCTTGCCAAGCTGCAATCGCTGTGCGGGGACGAATGCCCCGAGACGGTGGCGCTGCAATCGACCATCGCCCGCGGTGCCCCTGCGCGGCTTGCGGTCGAAGGCAAGAGCGACGGGGCGACCTCGAACTGAGGCATCAGATCAGACTGCGGAACTCCGCCAGCACCTCTTCATAGACCGCGCGCTTGAAGGGGATGATGAACTCCGGCAGCTGTTCGGGCGCGATCCAGCGCCAGGCGTGGAATTCGGGCGGGTCGTGGGCCTCGAGGTCGATGTCGGCGTCTTGCCCGAGGAAGCGGCCGAGGAACCAGTATTGCTCCTGCCCGCGATACTTCCCCTTCCACAGCTTGCCGACGAGCTCGGGCGGCAGGTCATAGCGGATCGGGCGCGAGCCTTGCGCGATGATCTCGACCAGGTCGGGGCCGACGCCGGTTTCCTCTTCGAGCTCGCGCAGCGCGGCGGCGCGCACGTCCTCCCCCTTGTCGATCCCCCCTTGCGGCATCTGCCAGAAGCCGTGCGCGGTGGGGTCGATCCGTTCGCCGACGAAGACGAGCCCGTCGCGGTTCACCAGCATGAAGCCCGCGCAGGGGCGGTAGGGGAGGGTCTCGGGGTCGATCATGCGGGATTGCCCAGCATGAATTTCATCGCCGCGACGATGCGTTCGAGATCGCCTTGGGTGCTGGGCACCATCTGGCGCAAGTTGACGAAGGAGTGCGTCACGCCGCGCATCTCGAGGAACACGCAGTCGCGCCCCGCATCGACCAGCGCCTTGGCATAGGCGCGGCCCGAATCGCGGATCGGATCGAGGCTGGCGGTGACGACGATGGTGGGCGGGGCGTTGCTGTGGTCGGAGAGGATCGGGAAGCCGCGCGGATCGCTGCGGTCGGCGGCATAGGCGGTATCAAAAAAGCCCATGGTCTCGGCGGTGAGGACGAAGCCTTCCGAGAATTGCGCCATGCTCGCCGAGCCATTGGCGTCGGCGACCAGCGGGAAGATCGGCACTTGCAGCAGCACAGGGACGGCGGCGGGTTGCTGCCCAAGCAGTTGGCTGACGACCACGGTCGCGTTGCCGCCCGCCGAATCGCCGATGGTGACGATGCCGTTGGCGGTGAGGCCGAGTTCGGCAGGCGAGGAGGCCACCCACCGCGTCGCCGCCTCGCAATCGAGGATCGCCGCGGGGAAAGGCGCCTCGGGCGCGCGGGCATAGTGGACCGCAACCAGCGGCAGATCCATCAGCGCCGCGATCTCGGTGCACAGCGCGTGGTGGGTGTCGAGATCGCCGATCACGAAGCCGCCGCCGTGGTAGAAGGTGATGACGGGGGTGGGCCCCTCGCGGCTTTCGCGCGCGTCGTAGAGGCGGAGCGGGATGTCGCCCGCCGGGCCGGGGCAGGCGAGGTCGCGGATCACGGGGAGCTGGCGTGCGGGGCGGTCGGCGAGGTTGTGCAGCGCCTGATAGGAGGCACGCGCTTCCTCCAGCGTCATGTCGACGATCTTGGGCCCGTTCACCTGCGCCATCATGTCGAGGAAGGCCTTCATGTCGGGGCGGATGAAAGGCGCGTCGGTCATCGTGGTTCTCTCCCTTTGTCGGGCCGTGCGATAGGCGAGGGAACGGCGGATTTCCACTCGCTAGATTGCAGGCGGCGCGCTAGCCAGCGAAGTCATGGACAATCTGACACATAGCTTGGTCGGCGCGGTGATGGGGCAGGCGGGGCTCAAGAAGACCACCGGCCTTGCCATGCCCGCCCTCATTATCGGCGCGAACCTGCCGGACGTGGACGCGGCGTGCTTTTTCTGGCTCGAGGGCACCGAGCACCTCGCCTTCCGCCGCGGCATCACCCACGGCCCGCCCGCGCTGGTGCTGCTGCCGCTGGTGCTGGCGGGCCTGTTGTGGGGCTGGGACCGCTGGCAGACCAAGCGCGGAACGCGGGCCGAGGGGCGGCTGCCGGTGCGCTTCGGCTGGCTCTATGCGATGGCCTTCATCGGCTGCCTCAGCCACCCCTTCTTCGACTGGCTCAACGTCTACGGCATCCGGCTGCTGGAGCCGTTTTCGAGCCAATGGTTCTACGGCGATACGCTGTTCATCATCGACCCGTGGCTGTGGGCGCTGCTGATCGCGAGCGTGTGGGTGTCGCGGCGGCGGGAGAAGGCGGGGACGGCGAAGTGGGCGCGGCCCGCGCAGGTGGGGATTGCGGCGGTGCTCGCCTATATTGGGGTGAACGGGGCAGTCTCGCGGATCGAACGTCAGCATTTTGCGAATACCGGTCCCTATCTCGAATGCTCAGAGACAGCGGAGGCCTGCAGTTGGGCGGTGATTGCCTCACCAGTCCCGATCATCCCGTGGGAGCGCGAGATGATTGCGAATTACCCGGTTGGGCGGTGGACGATTGGCACGCAGGTGGTTGGCGATTGCGAACTTCCCGACTTCACCGAGGCTCGCCGCACCAATTCCCAGCTCGACGCCTTCCTGTTCTGGTCGCGCGTGCCCTTTCTTACCCGCGCGGATGATGGATCGGTGGTGCTGCGCGACGCGCGTTTCACCGACCCGCGGGTGGGGGACAGGTTCAGCCTCGCGCTGCCCGATATGAAGTGCGAGGAACTTCCCAGCCCCTAATTCGTCATTGCGAGGAGCCAAAGGCGACGAAGCAACCCATGGACCTCACCGCTCGGCCATGGATTGCCGCGGCGACTACGTCGCCTCGCAATGACAAGAGAATTTCAGGACCAAATGCTCCAAACCCAAATCCTATGGCTGCGGCGCGATCTGCGCTTGGCCGACAACCCCGCGCTCTACCACGCCGCCAAGGCTGGCCCCGTCATCGCCGTCTACATCCTCGACGACGAGAGCCCGAAGCACCACGCCTATGGCGGGGCTTCGCGCTGGTGGCTGCATCATTCGCTGGCGAGCCTTGCGAAGTCCCTCGAAGGGCGGGGCAGCAGGCTGATCCTCCGGCGCGGCGATGCGGTCGCGGTGCTGACCCAGCTGGCGCAGGAGACGGGCGCGACCACCATTCACGCCAATTGCCATTACGAGCCGTGGTGGCTCAATGCCGAGCGCAAGCTCGCCAAGAGCCTCGACCTGCAACTCCACCACGGCAACTACCTGATGGTGCCGGGCAGCATCACCACCGGGACGGGCGGGCAGTACAAGATCTACACCCCCTTCAGCCGCGCCGTCCGCGCCGAATTCCCGCCGCGCACCGAAGTCCCCGCGCCCGAGCGTCTCGAAGCCCCGGCAAGCTGGCCCGCCTCGGATGATCTGGCCTCGTGGAACCTCCTCCCCACCAAGCCCGATTGGGCGGGCGGAATGCGCGACTTCTGGGAAGTGGGCGAGGAAGCGGCCCACAAGCGCCTCGCCGCATGGGAGGCCGACGTTGACGACTATGACGACAAGCGCAATCTGCCGAGCGTCGACAAGGTCTCGCGTCTCTCGCCGCATCTGCATTTCGGCGAAATCAGCCCGATCCAGATCTGGCACCGGTTCAAGGACCGCTCCTCCAAGGGCTGGGAAACCTATGAAGGCGAGCTGATCTGGCGCGACTATTCGCAGAATGCGATCCTGCAATTCCCCGCCTATGCCACGCAGAACTACCGCGACGATTTCGACCGCTTCCCGTGGCGCGATCCCGCCACCGACGAGACCGCCGCGCGCGATCTGAAAGCCTGGCAGCAGGGCCGCACCGGCTATCCGATCGTCGATGCCGGGATGCGCCAGCTGTGGCAGATCGGGTGGATGCACAACCGGGTGCGGATGATCACCGCGAGCTTCCTCATCAAGCACCTGCTGATCGACTGGCGCGAGGGCGAGAAGTGGTTCTGGGACACGCTCGTCGATGCCGACTACGCCTCCAATGCCACCAACTGGCAGTGGACCGCGGGGACGGGGGTGGACAGCAACATGTTCAGCCGGATCATGGCACCGCTCAGCCAGTCCGAAAAATTCGACGCGGCGCGTTACATCCGCACCTATGTGCCCGAGCTGAAAGGGCTGGAAGAACCCTACGTCCACGATCCCGAGGAATTCGGGCGGCGGCCCGCAGGCTATCCGCGCAAGATCGTGCCTCACAAGGCCGCGCGCGAGCGGGCGCTGGCGGCATTGAAGACGATCAAGCAGTCCTGACGCGGGGCTTGCCCCCGACGCCCCGGCCCGCCTATGCCTCTCGCCGACAACAAGACGAGAGGGTGACATCATGGGCTTGAAACACGGCATGCTGGCGGGCGCGGCATTGGCGCTGGCGCTGAGCGGGATCGCGCCGCTCCACGCGCAGACCGCCGCGGACGCCCCTGCGCTCGCCCGACCGCCGCAATATCCCGAAGCGCCCATCGCGCGGCTCACGCAGCCCCCGGCGCGCGACCAGTCCGAACTGCAGGTGCTGTTCTGGTCCGATGCCCAGCGCGCCGAGCGCTTCCGCGCAATGGAGCAGTGGTTCGCCGGGCACGAAGTCCCCGCCGCGCCCGCCCCTCGCGCGCTGGCCAAGGGCGCAGCCCTTTCCGACGCGCTGCAGGCCGATCTCAAGGCAGTGATGGCCGAGACCAACACCGCCGGGATGATGATCCTCGAAGACGGCGAGGTGCGCTTCGAGGCCTATAACCTCGGCCTCGGCCCGACGGATCGCTGGACCAGCTTCTCGGTCGCCAAGAGCTTCACCTCGACCCTGCTGGGCGCGGCGATCAAGGACGGGTTCATCACCAGCCTCGATGATCCGGTGACGAAGTATATCCCCGGCCTTGCGGGCAGCGCCTATGAGGGCGTCACCGTCAGGCAGCTCGCCACCATGACCAGCGGGGTCAAGTGGAACGAGGACTATGCCGACCCCAAGTCCGACGTCGCGCAGATGAACCGCTTCGTGGTTGAATACGGCGCCGACGCCATCGTCGCCCAGATGAAGGCGCTCCCGCGCGAGGCGGAGCCTGGGACCAAGTGGGTCTACAAGACCGGCGAGACCAACCTCATCGGCGTGCTGGTGGAAAATGCCGTGGGCAAGCCGCTTGCGGAGTATGCCAAGGCGAAGATCGTCGATCCGGCCGGGTTCGAGAGCGACCTGTTCTGGATGGTCGACCCGAGGGGCGGCAATATCGGCGGGTGCTGCCTTTCGATCCGCCTTTCGGACTATGCACGCATGGGGCTCTTCGCGCTCGAGGGCGGGAAGGGCGTGGTGCCCGAGGGCTGGTTTGCCGAAGCCGGCAAGGCGCAGGTGAGCTTCGGCCCGAACGCGCCGGGCTTCGGTTACGGCTACCAGTGGTGGGCCTATCCCGGCGGCAATTACGGCGCCCAAGGCATCTTCGGGCAGGGCATCACGCTGGTGCCGTCCAAGGGCCTCGTCATCGCCTTCGTCGGCAACTGGTCCAAGGCGAGCGGCGGGCCCGAGCGGGCGCGGTTGCTCGCCATGGCGCCGCGGATCATCGCCGAGGCGGACTAGGCGCCCCGGTGGCGCCCGCGCGTCAGATCGCCTGGCGGTAGAAGCCCACGTTGCTGTAGCGCTGCAGGATGTTGTCGTGGACGATCGGGCTCAGCAGCTCGCTGAAGGCGCAGCCGACGATGCAGTTGTCCCACCACACCACTTCGGCCTGAAGCGATTCGAGGCCGGGCAGGGTCAGCCAGCACATCTGGCCTTCGTGCATGCGGTTGATCGAGGCGGCCGAGAAGCCAGAGATCGACAGGTCATGCACCACGCTCTGGAAGGCGCGGCCTCCCGAGGCTCGCAGGGTGGCGGGGATCGTCAGCCGGGTGCGGGGGCCGCAGCGGTCTTCCTGTGACGCAGTGCGGTAGGGATCGGTATGGGGCGGCATTGCCGTATTGCCTTCTATCGAAGCCTGCGGTCTCTCTGGGGCGAACTGGTCCTACCGCAAGAATGCGCAGATCAGTCTTAACCGATCGCTCCGATCTTTGGTGAACGGCGGCTTAGGCATGCCGCCCGCGGGACGGCTCAGCCGATCCGTTCGCGGTGGAGGACCTCGAAGCCCTCGGTCAGCAGCGCGGCGAGCCTTTCGGCGACGACCTCGGGGCCCTTGAGCTTGGAGGCGTCCTCACCCGGATAGGCGCGCGCGCGCATCTCGGTGCGGGTCGCGCCCGGATCGACGATCGCGACGCGAAGGGGGCTGAGGCGCTCGACTTCGGCGGCGTAGGTCGCGAGCAGGTTCTCGAAGGCCGCCTTGGTCGCGCTGTAGGCCCCCCAATAGGGGCGCGGGTCGGCCGCGACCGAGCTGGTGAGGCCGATGATCTTGCCGGCACGCGCGCGGCGCAGCAGCGGATCGAAGCCGGCGATCAGCGCCTGGGTGGCGACCAGATTGGTGAGCAGCGCCTGGTTGAACTGCTTGGGCTCCATCTGCGAGGCGGGTGTCAGTTCGGGCAGATAGGCCGCCGCCAGCACCATGATGTCGAGCGTGTCCCAGCGCCCGGCGATGGCGGCGGCGAGGCGGCTGACGGCATCGGGCTCGGTCAGATCGAGCGGGGCGATGGTCGAGGTGCCGCCCGCTGCATGGATCGCGTCCTCGACTTCCTCCAGCGCCTTGACCTTGCGCGCCACGAGAATGACGTGCGCGCCCGCGGCGGCCAGGGCCTTGGCGGTGGCGGCGCCGATCCCGCGGCTCGCTCCGGTGACGAGCGCGGTCTGGCCGGCGAGCGGCTTGGCGGTGGTGGTATCGGTCATGTCGGGTCAGGCAGCCTTGGGGTCAGCGAAGGGGAGCTGGGCGCTCTTGGCCTCGGCGAGCGCGAGGTCGGTGAGCGAGGTGGGGTAGTCGCCGGTGAAGCAGGCGTCGCAGAACTGCGGGCAGGCCTTTTCGCGCCCCTGCTTGCCGACCGCGCGGTAGAGCCCGTCGATCGAGATGAAGGCGAGGCTGTCGGCCTTGATGAAATCGCGCATCGGCTCCAACTCCATACGCGCGGCGAGCAGCTTGGAGCGTTCGGGCGTGTCGACGCCGTAGAAGCAGGAATGCGCGGTCGGCGGGCTGGCGACGCGGAAGTGGATTTCCTTCGCGCCCGCCTCGCGCATCATCTCGACGATCTTGAGGCTGGTGGTGCCGCGCACGATCGAATCGTCGATCAGCACGATCCGCTTGCCTTCGACGAGCGCGCGGTTGGCGTTGTGCTTGCGCTTGACGCTCGAATGGCGCGCGCCGTCGCCCGGCTGGATGAAGGTGCGCCCGACATAGTGCGAGCGGATGATGCCGAGCTCGAAGGGCAGGCCCGAGGCTTGCGCAAATCCGATCGCGGCGGGCACCCCGCTGTCGGGCACCGGCACGACAAGGTCGGCCTCGCACGGGGCTTCGAGGGCCAGCTCGACGCCGATGGCCTTGCGCGCCTCGTAGACGCTGCGGCCGGCGAACACGCTGTCGGGGCGGCTGAAATAGACGTGCTCGAAGATGCAGGGCCGCGCCGGCGGGCTGCCGAAGGGGCGCACCGAGCGGATCTCGCCCGCGAAATCGACCAGCACCAGCTCGCCCGGCTCGACCTCGCGGATCAACTCGGCGCCGACCACGTCGAAGGCAACCGTCTCGGAGGCGAACAGGATCGCGTCACCCATCCGGCCCATCACCAGCGGGCGGATGCCGAGCGGATCGCGGCAGGCGATCATGCCCTCGGGCGTCATCACGATCAGCGCATAGGCACCCTCGACCAGCCGCAGCGCATCGACCAGCCGGTCGGCGATGGTGGGATAGCGGCTGGTGGCAACGAGGTGGATGATAACCTCGGTGTCCGAGGTCGACTGGAAGATCGAGCCCTTGTTGACGAGGTCGGTGCGCAGCGACATCGCGTTCGAGATATTGCCGTTGTGGGCCACCGCAAAGCCGCCGCTGGCAAGGTCGGCGAACAAGGGCTGGACGTTCCTGAGGCCCGATCCGCCCGTGGTCGAATAGCGCACGTGGCCGGCTGCCATGTGGCCGGGCAGGGCGGCAATCGCCTCGGAGCTGGAGAAGTTCTCGGCCACGTGCCCGAGGCCTCGGCGGGCGTAGAACTCGCTGCCGTCGAAGCTGACGATCCCGGCGGCTTCCTGCCCGCGGTGCTGGAGCGCGTGGAGCCCGAGCGCGGTGGTCGCGGTCGCATCGCTGGCGCGGATCACCCCGAAGATGCCGCATTCCTCGCGCAGCTTGTCGCCATCGGCATCGAGGAAGGGATGGGTTACATTCAGGAGGCTCATCGGCATCACCAGACCTGTTCGCGTGCACACCCGCGTTGGCGCGCCCCCCCAATGGCGATGTGACGGATCAATTACAAGGGCAACAAGGCTCGCACTGCCCGGCTTTTTGGCGACCGCCGTGTGACAGGCCCCGTCAGGGGAGAGCGCCGCCACGGGGATTGCCGCAGACGCGCGCGCGCCCTACATGCGGCGGCAACTTCCTCTCAGGGCGCAAATAACCTCTCATGCTCTCCCCCTTCGAATGGATGATTGCCAAGCGCTACCTCTGGCCCGGCCGGGGGGAGGCGTTCATCGCGCTGGTTGCGGCGATTTCGGTGGGCGTGGTCTCGCTCTCGGTCGCGCTGCTGGTGGTGGTGATGAGCGTCATGAACGGCTTTCGCGGTGAGCTGCTCGACAAGATCACCGGCCTCAACGGGCACGCTGTGGTGCAGGCCGTGGGCGGGCGGATCGACGACTGGCAGGGCGTGATGGCCACGCTCGAGAAGACGCCGGGCGTGGTCTCGGCCACCCCGATGATCGAAAAGCCGCTGCTGGTGAGCTTCAACGGCAATGTCGAGGGCATCCTGCTGCGCGGCCAGGCCGACAGGGAGCTGGCGGGCTACCGCGACAAGGTGCTGCTCGGCGATATCGCCAGCCTGTCGCAGCCGCCGGGGCCCGACGGCTTCCCGCGGGTCGCGGTCGGCAGCCGGCTGGCGCAGAACCTCGGCATGCGGGTGGGCGATGTCATCACCATCATCAACCCCGCGGGCCGCTCGACCCCCTTCGGCACCACCCCGCGGCAAGTCCCCTACGAGGTCGGCGCGATCTTCGAGATCGGCATTTCGACCTTCGACGAGAAGTTCATCATGCTCCCCCTCGCCGAGGCACAGAATCTGCTGCTGATGGGCGATTCGGTGGCGCAGATCGAGGTCCGGGTCGAAAACCCCGACAAGGTCGGCACGATCCTCGCGCCGGCCGCGCAGCAGCTTTCGGGGCAAACGGTGATCTCGGACTGGAAATCGATGAATTCGGCGCTGTTCGAGGCCTTGCAGGTCGAACGCGTGGCGATGTTCTTCGCGCTTTCCTTCATGGTCGTAGTCGCCTCGTTCAACATCCTTTCCAGCCTCGTGATGCTGGTGCGCGCCAAAACCCGCGACATCGCGATCATGCGCACCATGGGGGCGACGCGGCGGAGCCTGCTCAAGATTTTCGTCACCACCGGCACCACCATCGGCGTGATCGGCACGGGGACGGGGCTGCTGCTGGGCTCGGTCATCCTGTTCTTCCGCGAGCCGATCGTGGCAGGAATCGCCTTCGTCACCGGCCAGCAGATCTGGGACCCGGAGGTGCGCTTCCTTTCGACCCTGCCCTCGCGAACCGACCCGTGGGAGGTGCTCGGCATCGTGATGCTGGCGCTCGGCATGAGCTTCCTGGCGACGCTCTATCCGGCACTGAAGGCGGCCAATACCGATCCGGTGCAGGTGCTGCGTTATGAGTAACACTGCGCCCATCGTCGCCCTTCGCGGCCTCAAGCGCGCCTTCGAACAGGGGGGCGAGCGGATCGAGGTGCTGCGCGGGGTGGACCTTGCGATTCAGCCAGGCGAGATCGTCGCGCTGCTCGGCCCCTCGGGTTCGGGCAAGTCGACGATGCTGCAGGCGGTCGGCCTGCTCGAAGGCGGGTTCGAGGGCGGGATCACGATAGCCGGCACCGCCGCCGAGGCGCTCGCGGGTGACGCGCGCACCAAGCTGCGGCGCGAGCACTTGGGCTTCGTCTACCAGTTCCATCACCTCCTGCCCGATTTTGACGCGCGCGAGAATGTGGTGATGCCGCAGATGATCCTCGGCACCCCCCGCGCCGAGGCCGAGGCGCGGGCCGAGAGCCTGCTCACCAGCCTCGGCCTCGGCCACCGGCTGACCCACCGCCCGAGCCAGCTGTCGGGCGGCGAGCAGCAGCGCGTCGCGGTCGCCCGCGCGCTTGCCAACCGGCCGACGCTGGTGCTGGCGGACGAGCCGACAGGCAATCTCGACGAGCATACCTCGGACGCGGTGCTCGCCCAGTTCCTCGCGTTGGTGCGCGGCGAGGGCAGCGCGGCGCTGGTCGCCACCCACAACGAACGGCTCGCGGCAAAGATGGACCGGGTGGTGCGGCTGAAGGAAGGCGTGCTGGTCTAGGGGCAGCAACAAGGGGACACGTGCCATGACGACGATTGCCGATTTCACCGTCACCACCAACCGGGGGCAGGAACTCGACCTCAAGGACAAGCTCGGCACAGTGCTGCTGGTGGTCAACACCGCGAGCAAATGTGGCTTCACGCCCCAGTATGACGGGCTCGAAAAGCTCTACCAGCAATACAAGGATCGGGGTTTCGAGGTCCTCGGCTTCCCCTGCAACCAGTTCCTCGGCCAGGAGCCAGGGAATGCCGACGAGATCGCCGAGTTCTGCAAGGTCAATTTCGGCGTCACCTTCCCGCTGATGGCCAAGATCGACGTCAACGGCGCCAATGCCTCGCCGCTCTACGACTGGATGAAGCGCGAGGCGCCCGGCGTGATGGGGCTCAATGCGGTCAAGTGGAACTTCACCAAGTTCCTGATCGACCGCGAAGGCAAGGTGGTGCGCCGCTACGCCCCCAACGATACGCCTGCCAGCATCGCCAAGGACATCGAGGCGCTGCTCTGACTTTTTGCGCTGCCCTGTGCACAACATAAGCGGGCGGGGCGCTTTGAGAATCGGCGCGACTTCCTAGATTGGCAGCCCATGCCCTTCGCCCCCTTCGTCCCCTTGCGCGTGCTGTCGTCCTATTCGATGCTCGAAGGGGCGATCGACCCGAAGGACATTGCCAAGCTCGCGAAAGAGCGCGGCTTTCCGGCGACCGCGATATGTGATCGCAACGGCCTCTACGGCATCATGGCCTTCGCCGCCGCGTGCAAGGGCGAGGGGGTGCAGCCGATCATCGGCACGCTGCTGGGCGTGGCGCGCGACGAGACGCGGACGGTGGTCGATTACCTGCCGCTCTTCGCGCAGGACGATGCGGGTTACGACAACCTGTGCCACCTCGTCTCGGCAGCGCACTTGGAACGCCCGCTGGAGCGCGATCCGCATGTCACGCTCGCGGAGCTTGAAGGCCGCACCGGTGGGTTGATCGCGCTGACCGGCGCGGGCGAGGGCGGGGTGACGCGGCTACTCGCCGAGGGACAGCAGGATGCGGCCCTGCGGCTGATCGAGAAGCTGGAAGCGTTGTTCCCCGGGCGGCTCTATATCGAACTTGCCCGCGCCGGCGATCCGGTGTGCGAGCGCGCCGAGGAGGCGCTGGTCGATCTCGCCTATGCCCGCGACCTGCCACTGGTCGCGACCAACCCGGCCAATTTCGCCGAACCGCACATGCACAAGGCGCATGACGCCATGCTGTGCATCGCCAACTCGACCCAGATCGAGGCCGACGAGCGCCCGCGCTCCAACCCGCAGGCCTTCGTCAAGCATGCCAGCATGATGGAGGAGGCCTTCGCCGACCTCCCCGAGGCGACCGCCAACTCGCTGGTGATTGCCCAGCGCTGCGCCTTCGCGCCGCCCTATCGCAAGCCGATCCTGCCCAGCCTTGCGGGCGACCTTGCGGGCGAGGCGCGGATGCTGGCGGAGGACTCGCGCCGGGGCCTCGAAGCGCGGCTTGCCGCCTATCCCGATCTCACCGAGGAGGAGCGCAAGGTCTATGCCGACCGGCTCGAATTCGAGATCGACGTGATCGTGAAGATGGGCTTTCCCGGCTACTTCCTGATCGTTGCCGACTTCATCAAGTGGGCCAAGGAGCAGGGCATTCCAGTGGGGCCGGGTCGCGGTTCGGGTGCGGGCTCGGCGGTGGCCTGGGCGCTGACCATCACCGATCTCGATCCGATCAAGCTGGGCCTGCTGTTCGAACGCTTCCTCAACCCCGAACGCGTCTCGATGCCCGACTTCGATATCGACTTCTGCGAAACGCGGCGCGGCGAGGTGATCCGCTATGTCCAGCAGAAATACGGCAGCGATCACGTCGCGCAGATCATCACCTTCGGCAAGCTGAAGGCCCGCGCGGTTCTGCGCGATTGCGGGCGCATCCTGCAGATGAGCTACGGGCAGGTCGACCGGCTTTGCAAGATGGTGCCCAACCATCCGACCGACCCTTGGACCCTGCCGCGCTCGCTCAACGGCGCGGCGGATTTCAAGCGCGAATATGACAACGACAAGGAGGTGAAGCGCCTCGTCGATCTTGCGATGCAGCTCGAAGGCCTGCCGCGCAATTCCTCGACCCACGCTGCGGGCGTGGTGATCGGCGATAGGCCGCTGGCGAAACTGGTGCCGCTCTACCGCGATCCGCGCTCGGACATGCCGGTGACGCAGTTCGACATGAAATATGTCGAGAGCTCGGGGCTGGTGAAGTTCGACTTCCTCGGGCTGAAGACGTTGTCGGTGCTGCGCAAGGCCGTCGACCTGCTGGAAAAGCGCGGCATTGCCATCGACTTGGGTGCACTGCCCTTGGACGATGCGCAGGTCTATCACCTCATGCAGGCGGGCAACACAGTGGGGGTGTTCCAGCTGGAATCCGAAGGCATGCGCCGTACGCTGAAGGCGGTGAAGCCGACCAATTTCGGCGACATCATCGCGCTCGTCTCGCTCTACCGCCCCGGCCCGATGGACAACATCCCGCTGTTCGGCCAGCGCAAGGCAGGGCAGGTGCCGATCGAATATCCGCACCCCAAGCTCGAAGGCATCCTCGCCGAGACCTACGGGATCTTCGTCTATCAGGAACAGGTGATGCAGGCCGCGCAGGTGCTGGCGGGCTACACGCTGGGCGAGGCCGACATGCTGCGCCGCGCGATGGGCAAGAAGGTGCAGGCCGAGATGGACGCCCAGCGCGGTCGCTTCGTCGAGGGTTGCAAGACCAATTCCGATATCGAACCCAAGCGCGCCAACGAGCTGTTCGACCTGATCGACAAGTTTGCAGGCTACGGCTTCAACAAGTCGCACGCCGCCGCCTATGCGCTCCTCGCCTATCAGACCGCGTGGATGAAGGCGCATTACCCCGAGGAATTCTACGCCGCCTCGATGTGCTTCGACATGCACCAGTCGGAGAAGCTGAACGTCTTCGTCGACGATGCGCGGCGCTATCCTAACGGCGCGGGCGGGGTTGAAGTGCTGCCGCCCTGCATCAACGCCTCGGAGGCCGAGTTCACGGTCGAGCAGACCGATACGGGCTACGCGGTGCGCTATGCCCTCGCCGGGATCCGCAATGTCGGCGAGAAGGCGATGGAGGCGATCGTCGCCGAGCGGCAGGCGAATGGGCCCTTCGCGAGCCTCAAGGACCTGTTCGAGCGCCTGCCCCAGGGCACGATGAACCGCCGCCAATTGGAGGGCCTGATCTGCGCGGGCGCGTTTGACGGCTTGGAGCCCGACCGCGGGCTGCTCTTCGCCAATGCCGAGCACCTGATGGCGGTGGCGGATGCCGCGATCCGCGAGCGCTCCAGCGGGCAGGCGGGGCTGTTCGGCGGCGACGCGGGGCCTGCCGAGGAACTGCGCCTGCAACCATGCGCCCCATGGTCGCGCCCCGAGAAGATGGCGAAGGAGCGCGAGAATTTCGGCTTCTACTTCTCCGCGCACCCCGTCGCGCAATATCGCGAGGCGGCCTCGGCCAACGGGGCGCGCACCTATCAGAGCCTGATGGAAGCCGGCGCCCCGCCGGGCGGGCGCGGGACGGCGGTGATGGCGGTGCTGGTCGAAGGCATCACCAAGGCGCGCACCCGCAAGGGCGGCACCTTCGTGCGTGCGGACTTTTCGGACTCTTCCGGCCAGTTTTCCGCCGCCTGCTTCGAGGAGGCGCTGGTGCCCGATTTCGAGCGCTGGGCGGCGGCCGGCGAGTGCCTGCTGCTGACGGTGGAACTCGATTCGCCGAGCCCCGATGAGCCGCCCCGCCTTACCGTGCGCGGAGCGCGGCCGCTGGCGGCGGTGAGCGGGACCACCGCGATGGAACTCTCCGCCGATATCACCACGCCCGAGGCGCTGCTCGAACTCAAGATCGAGCTCGACCTTGCACGCGGCGACCGGCCGACCGGCGCGGGCGAGGTGGTGGTGAGCCTCGCGCTCGCCGATGGCGGGCAGGCGCGGATGTGCCTGGGGCGCAATTTCGTGCTGACAGGCGAACTGGCCGAGCGGCTTGCGAGCGTCGGGGGGATCGCCAAGGTCAACCTTGCGCCCTTGAAGAAGCGCGGCAACCTGCGGCTCGTCGCATAGAAGAAAGGGGCCGGATCGCTCCGGCCCCTTCCTCGAGTCAAACCCTTCGGGCGAGGTGAATTACATCCCCGAACCCGGGCCGTAGGTCACTTCCACGCGGCGGTTCTGCGGCTCGCGCACGCCGTCAGCCGTGGGCACGCGCGGCTGGCTTTCGCCGAAGGCCTGCGACATGATCTGGCCCGACGGCACCCCGCGCGCTGCGAGATAGCTCTGCACCGCGGCATTGCGGCGCTCGGCCAGACCCTGGTTGTACTGCGCGCTCCCGGCCTTGTCGGTGTGCCCGGCCAGCATCACCCGCGCCATGCCGCAATTGCTGTAGGCGGTTGCGGCAGAGTTGAGGATGTTCCCGGCTTCCGGGCTGATGTCCGAACGGTCGAAATCGAAGAACACGATGAACGGCCCGCTGTTGCACACGGGGCGCGGCGGGGGCGGCGGAGGCGGCGGAGCGGGGGCCGGGGCAGGCTCGTCCACCTCGCCGCCGAAATGCCGGATCAGGGCGGCCAGCCCGCCCGCAAAGCCTGCGGCAATCGTGCCGATCTTCCAGCCCGAGGAATGGCGATAGATTTCCGCCAGCATCACCGCCTTCTCGTTGGTGAGCGCGGCGGCGGCATCGAAGCTCGCCTTGCCGCCATCCAGCGTCACCATCAGCGGGCGGCTCTCGCCCACGGCGCGGCTGTCATGCGTGGCGGTGAAGACGATGCGGTCGATATTCGCGGGCAGGCGGTCGAGCTCGAGCGCGAAGCTTGCCGTGTTGCCGCTGGTCGTCATCCGCACCTCGCCGCCCGGGGTCGCGGGGTTGGAGAACAGCACCACGTAGCGATCATCGCCGATCTTCTGCCCCGGCTCGAGGCCGAAAGCGGCGATGTCGATCCCGGCGAGGCCGAATTCGACCTTCACCTCGCAATTGCCGGCGACCCCCAGGTCGGACAGCGAGCGCTTTTCCCCACGTTGCAGCTGCATGCGAATTTGCTCCCGGTGTTGAGAGGCCCGCCGCGCCCCTCGCGCGCCGGGCCGGGATGAGTTCAGATCACAGAATGGCGCGCGCGGGCGCGGTGAGATCGTGGACGGTGCGGCCCGAGGTGCGCTCGCCGATCGCCTTGAAGTCCCACTGGCCGCCGGCGCGCGACAGGCGGGCGAGGATCAGCCCGGTGTGCGGGCCGGAATCCGAAATGGCGAAGCGCGCCAGCTCGCGCCCGCTTTTCTTGTCGACCACCCGGGCGAAGGCATTGGCGACCTTGTCGAAGGTCTGCCCGCGGAAGGAATTGACGGTGAGCACGATGTGCTCGACCCGCGCGTCGAGCCGGTCGAGTTCGATCGCGATGCTCTCGTCATCGCCGTCACCCTCGCCGGTAAGGTTGTCGCCGCTGTGGCGGATCGTGCCGGCGGCATTGGCGAGCTTGCCGAACCACACCTGTTCGAGGACCGCATGGTCGGCATCGAAGGTGATGCACGAAGCGTCGAGGTCGATATCGCCGCTGCCGCCGAACAGGCCGCCGAAGACGCCCTTCTTGGCGACGTCCCAACCCACGCCGAGGCTGATCTGGGTGAGACCGTGCGGCGCCTCCTTGGCGAGGCTGACCGACTGGCTCTTCTGGAGCGATATTCCCACTGATCCCCCGTGACGCTGCGATCTGTCCCGTTACGGGACAGGGTATCCCCGAAGGCCCCGAGGGTGTCAACCCCGCGCCCGAAGGGATTGCCGGGGGCTTAGTGTTGTTATCGTTACGTTTTTATTAAGGCCGGGTGCAATGCGGTGAATTGATTGCGCAGCCCTCATCGCCCCGCCTGCTTACGGATCAACTCATAGACCGAGCGCGCGCGCGGGATGCGCAGAAATTGGGGCACGGGGTCGCTGCTGGGCTGCCAGATGGCGAAATTGCGCCCGTCGAACACGCTGGTTGCCGGACCGAAGCGGATCGTGCCCGATCCGTCGGAAAGCTCGGTCAGTTCGAGCGCCGGGAGATGCCGGATGTCGAGTGAGACCGTCTTCGATCCGCGCACAATTACGACCCGCTCGGTGGTAATGGTGTAACTGGTGGCGCGGCGCAGATAGATATCGAGCAAGAACCGACCGAACGTGCCGTAGGCCCCAAAAACGAGGAAGGGCAGGCCGAAGAGTTGGGAAAACAGGGGCGCGCCGCTGCTCCAGACCTCGAAAATCAAGAACGCGGCGAACCCACTCCATAACAGGCTGAACGGGATGAGGAAGGCATCGATCGGGCGCAGCAGCAGGCCCTGATGGGGTTGGCCTTTCCAGACAGTGGTCTCGCCCGTCATCGCGCCCCTCTATATCCCGAAGCTGCCCTTCAGCCCGTCAATCACATATTGCGCTGCGAGCGCGGCCAGCAATACGCCGAGCAGCCGGGTGATGACCGCCTCGACCTTGTCGCCGAGCAGCCGGATCAGCGGGCCCGCCGCGACCAGCGCGGCCGCGGTGATGATCAGCACCGCGGCGAGTGCGGCGAGGATCTGGCCCTGCTCGGGCAGGTTGCCGTCGGCCTCGTTCATCAGCAGCATCACCGCCGCGATGGCGCCCGGCCCGGCGAGCATCGGCATCGCCATCGGGAAGACCGAGACGTCCTCGATCTCGGGTGTCTGGGCGATCTTCTCGGCGCGTTCCTCGCGGCGCTGGGTGCGCTTTTCGAACACCATGTCGAAGGCGATGAAGAACAGCATCAGCCCGCCCGCGATGCGGAAGGAATTGAGCTCGATATGCAGCGCGCCCAGGAGCTCCTGCCCGAACAGCGCGAAGATCAGGAGGATGACGCTCGCAATCCCGGTCGCCCGCAGCGCCATGGAGCGCGCCTGCGCAGGGCTCGCGCCCTTGGTCAGCCCGGCATAGATCGGCGCGCACCCCGGCGGGTCGATCACCACGAACAGCGTGACGAAGGCGGAAAGGAAGGTCTCGGTCAGCACGGGCTGGCCCCTCCCATCAATCGCCGGTCGGCACAAGGCTTTGTTCGATGCCTGTCAGCCAGCGGCCCTGATAGAAGTATTCGGCGAGGATATAGCGCGTGCCGTCCGCGCGGTGCTCCCAGCGCCAGCGCAGGGTGGTGTCCCGCGAAAGGCGCGCTTCGGTCTTGCCGTCCTCGCCGAGCGAGATGGCGGGCGGCGGCGGGACCGGCGCATCGCCGCGCGGGCAGGTGGCGACGAGGCCCTGGACCGCGTCGATCTCGGTCACGACGATGTCGCCCGGCTGCTCCTCCACCTTGGGCTGCGGCGGGGGCTGCGGCACGTCGGCCCCGCCAACGTCGAAGACAAAGCGGTATTCGCCGTCCGGCTGGCGCTCCCACACGGTGACGAAATTGCCGACCGTGCCGTCAGGCTCGCGCAGGCGCCCCTGGCTGACCGCGACCGCCCCGTCGCAGCTCATCACCACGGTGCGGGCCTTCCATGTGACAGCCTGCGGCGGATTGCTCTGGGTCGCGAGCCACGGAGCAATCGGGAAGGGGCCATTCCTGCCGTGGAGCAGCGCGCCGGGCGCGGCATACTTGGCGAAGGCGGTCCACTGGCCCAGCTCCTGCGCATCGCGGGCAAAGGCGATCTCGGCGGCGACGATGGTGCTCGGCTGCGCGGCCCCGGGAGCGCGGGCCAGCGCGCGGTCGATCATCGCCACCTGACGCTTGCTCGGCTTGGGCGGCGCGCCGCTCCCGGCACAGGCGGCCAGCATCAGCGGTAGCGCGGCGGCGATCAGCAGGGAGGCGCGGGTCATAGTCCATCCGGCGCGGGCAGCCCCGCGTGCGCATGGGCCGCCACCAGCGTGTTCCTGAGCAAGACCGCAATCGTCATCGGCCCGACCCCGCCCGGCACCGGCGTGATCGCGCCCGCGACCGCCGCCGCCTCGGCGAAGGCGACATCGCCCACGAGGCGCCCTTTGGGCTTGTCCTCGGTGGGAGCCAGGCGATTGATACCGACGTCGATCACGGTCGCGCCAGGCTTGATCCAGTCCCCGCGCACCATCTCCGGACGGCCCACGGCGGCGACAACGATGTCCGCGCGGTGCACCACCTCGGCGAGGTTCCGCGTGCGGCTGTGCGCCAGCGTGACGGTCGCGTTCGCATCGGTCAGCAACTGCGCCATCGGCTTGCCGACGATGTTCGACCGGCCGATCACCACCGCCTCGAGCCCGCTCAAGTCTCCATGATGATCCTGAAGCAGCATCAGGCACCCCAGCGGCGTGCAGGGGACGAAGCCCCTCTGCCCCACCGCCAGCCGCCCGGCGTTGATGACATGGAAACCGTCGACGTCCTTGTCGGGGTCGATCGCGGCGATCACCGCCTGCTCGTCGAGACCCTGCGGCAAGGGCAGCTGGACGAGGATGCCGTCAACCTCGGGATCACGGTTGAGCCGCTCGACCAGCGTCAGCAATTCGGCGGCGCTGGCGGTAGCGGGCAGACGATGCTCGAAGCTGGCGATCCCCGCTTCCTCGCAGGCCTTGGCCTTGGCGCCGACATAGACCTGGCTCGCGGCATCATCGCCGACCAGCACCACGGCCAGCCCCGGCCGGCGCGCGGTCTGCTGGAGAAACGCCGCCGCGCCCGCGCCGATGCGGGCGCGCAGGCCCTCGGCGAAGGCCTTCCCGTCGATCCGCAGCGCCTCGCTCATCAATAGGCCGCGTATTGCAGGATCCGCGCGACAGCAGCCAGCAGCAGCATGAACACCATCGGCGAGAAGTCGATCGCGCCGGTATCGGGCATCACCCGCCGGATCGGGCGCAGCACCGGCTCGAACAGGCGCCCGAGCGCATCGTGCACCGCGAAGGCGAACTGGTTGCTGGGGCTAATCACGTTGAAGGCGAACAGCAGGCCGATGATGAACCAGATGATCAGCAGCATGTTGGCGGTGCTGATCACCATGCCGAGAATATCCACGAGAGCTTGCGTCATTGCTTGTCGTTTCCGTTGCGAGGGCGCTGCGCTGCATCTGGCGAGCAGCAGTGCCCGTTCAAGTCCCTTGCGAGGCGTATTAGCCTGTTAATACGCCTCGCGCCAGTCTGTGTTCCTGCCTCAGGCGTGAACCAGCGTGCCCGCACCGCGCGCGGTGAAGAGTTCGAGGAGCATCGCGTGCCCCACCCGCCCGTCGAGCACCACCGCCGCCTCGCAGCCCGATTGCACCGCTGCGACGCAGGTTTCGAGCTTGGGCACCATGCCGCCGCGGACCACGCCTTCCTCGCGCAGCTTCTCGATGGCGGCGGGCGTAAGGTCGGTGAGGAGCTCGCCGTCCGCGTCCAGCACGCCCGCCACGTCGGTCAGCAGGAACAGCCGCGCCGCGCCCAGCGCCGCCGCGATCGCGCCTGCCATGGTGTCGGCGTTGATGTTGTAGGTCGCGCCGTCCTCTCCGGGAGCGATCGGGGCGATCACCGGGATCATGCCGGCCGCGACCAGCGTGTCGATCACCGTGGTGTCGATCGCCGCCGGCTCGCCGACGAAGCCCAGGTCGACCGCCTGTTCGATGTTGCTGTCGGGATCGCGGGTGGTGCGGGTGACCTTCTTCGCGGTCACCAGCCCGCCGTCCTTGCCCGAGATGCCGATAGCCTTGCCCCCGGCGCCCGCGATCCAGCCGACCAGCTCCTTGTTGATCGCGCCAGACAGGACCATCTCGGCGACCTGCGCGGTAGCCTTGTCGGTCACGCGCAGGCCATCGACGAAGGTGCTCTCCACGCCGAGCCGCTTCAGCATCTGCCCGATCTGCGGGCCGCCGCCGTGGACCACCACCGGGTTGATGCCGACCGCCTTCAGCAGCACGATGTCCTCGGCAAAGTCGCGCGCGGCCTCGGGGTCGCCCATCGCGTGGCCGCCGTACTTCACCACGAAGGTCCGCCCGGCATAGCGCTGGAAGTAGGGCAGCGCCTCGATCAGCACCTCGGCCTTGGCGAGGTCGGGCGTGTCGGCCGCCGCGCGGGGCGGCGTGGGGTTGAGCTTGTCGGTCACCGGCGGTCCTTCGCGTCGCGCGCGCTCCCGCGCGTCCTCGGCGGCGCCCTAGCCGCTTGCGCGGGCGCGGCCAAGCCGGTTGGTGCACCTCACTAACATGATTAGGTTTTTCCGAAAGTTGATGTTAATCATAACGCGGTCGCAGATTTGACACATCACCATCAGCCGCCCTCCCGCCAGCCGGGGAGGACGGGATCGAGGAGACGCGGCCATGAGCGACGACAGCAGTAGCAGCCCCCCGCCCCCCGCCGCAGACCCCTCGGGCGGAGGCCGCCGCGCGGGCGACCGCCGCAAGGCGCAGCTCCCCTTCGAGGGCCCCGACCGCCGCCAGGCCGAACGCCGCTCAGGCACCGACCGCCGCA
>NZ_LSKQ01000117.1 GCF_001557115.1 Erythrobacter sp. CCH5-A1 | reverse complement strand
CCGAAACATATCAGTCTTCGGCGCTCGTCAAGGATCGCGGTCCCCCCAATTTTCCGCCGGGTGACCGTGTCGCTGCGCGCCGGCCACCCGGCAAAAAATCGGCTCCCCCGCGCCCGCAGGGCGGCGGCGCGACAAGCGCGCCGTCCCTGACTGCACGCCTCCCGACTGATGGGTTTTCGAGGTTCCCATGGTGGGAACGAATTCAATCAGTTGGAGGCATTTATGACCAAGATTTCGAACCTGTCCGACCTCGCGATCCTCGCTGCCGAGATGCGCGCTTCCCAGATCGAAGCAGACATCGCCAATGAGTTCGGCCACGCCAACAATGGCGAATACGACGCCGCGTTCATCGAAACGAGCGAGATGGCGAAACTCAGCATCGTTGCCGAGCCGGAGAATGCCGACATGCCGGATGCGCATCAGTCGGCCGCCGCTGTCGAACTCATGATGCAGACGATGTTCGATGTGCTGCGCGATACGAGGATGCAGGAATGCGCCGCCGATCTCGCCTGGGGCTTCTGCAACAGTTTCCACATGGTCGCCAAGCGCATCGAGGGCAGAGAGGACGATGCCGCCAAGAAGCTCGGCGAGCTCGCCCGCAACTTTGATCCGTCGGAGATCTACGCCGTTGAACTCGAGGAAACACAGCAGCTCTGCCAGACGCTCGAGGGCATCCGCGCCGCGCTCGAATGCATGCGCGATCACGCCGCCGAAATCTACCGTGTCGAAACCGGCCGGCCGTTCTCCACCGTCAGGGGCAGCAGGGTCTCGAGCAAACTCACCGCCTCGGTGGTCGACGCCCGCGACTATCTCGCCGGACGCGCCCAGCGCCGCCGCGAGCAATACGCACCCGAAGGCCCGGTCGTCGCCTTCTCGGGCGGAGCACAATGGCACGACGACGCGATCATCTGGACCCGCCTGGACAACATCGCGAAGCGCATCCCCAACATGATCCTCGTCACGACCGCTCAGAACAAGGGCTGCGACACCATCGCACGCTGCTGGGCGGCCTCGCGCGGGATCAAGCTTGTCGAGTTCAAGCTCGACACCAGCAAGGGACGGAGCGCCGGGTTCGTTCGCAACGACCGGATCGTCGCTCTGAAGCCGGTTGAGGCGATCGTCTGCCAGGGCTCGGGCATTCAGGCCAACTTCGCTCAGAAGCTTCGGGACGCCGGAGTGCCGCTCCACGTTCTCCGCCTCGCAGACCAGCGCCCTGACGAGCTCGCCAGCGCAGCGCGCAACGCTCACTGAGCACCATGGGAGGCTCCGGCATCCGCCGGAGCCTCCCTTTTTCTTCTGTCGCGCTGACACGGGCTCAGGGGGCATCGAACCCCCTTCGCCCGTCGGGGACGCTCGATCTGAAGATCGAGGAGGAGAGGGGGAAAGGG